>JASFYQ010000028.1:0-45585 GCA_045047105.1 Pseudomonadota bacterium
TTGTTATAAAATAGGACATTAAATAACTCAAAGCAAGTTTTGAATTAAAACTGGAGGCAATTATTTTTCATCCACCATATCCAAACCTAATACTTTTGTAGCTTGCTCCATGGGCAAGTCTTCCACATCACGCAGTTTCTTTTCCATTACGCGGGTACGCACACCCGTTTTTTCAATAGTACTGGATGCACTATCGAGTTGTTTTTTAACTTTGGAGAGAATATCTCCAAACTTGGAAAACTCGGTTTTTACCGCAGAAAGCACATTCCACACTTCACTGGAATGTTTTTCTATAGCCAGAGTGCGAAAGCCCATTCTTAAACTGTTTAAAATAGCAGCCAGCGTAGTGGGGCCAGCTACTACTACTCTATACTTTTGCTGTAGTGTATCAATTAAACCGGGTTGGCGTAATACTTCTGAATATAAACCTTCGGTAGGTAAAAATAAAATTGCAAAATCTGTAGTATATGGTGGATCAATATATTTATCTGCAATTTCGCTGGCAGAGTTTTTTATACTGCGAATTAAACCCGCCTGGGCTTTTTCTACGGCATTGATATCTGAAATTTCTGCCGCATCAATCAAACGTTGATAATCTTCTTGAGGGAACTTGGAGTCTATAGGCAGCCAGATATTAGGAATACTGCCCTGCCCTGGCAGGCGAATTGCGTATTCAACTGTATCGTTGGAATCGGCCTTGGGCTGTACATTTTTTTTAAATTGATCAACCGTTAAAACCTGTTCTAAAATATCCCCAATTTGAAATTCACCCCAGGTACCACGCGCTTTTACATTGGTTAACATACGCTTGAGGTCGCCTACTCCTGTTGCCAGATGTTGCATATCGCCCAGGCCACGTTGTACTGCTTCTAAGCGATCGCTGACTAATTTAAAGGATTCTCCCAAACGTTTTTCCAGAGTATGCTGGAGTTTTTCATCAACAGTTTGGCGCATTTGATCCAGTTTTTGTTCATTACTTTGCTGTAATGAAGACATTTGTCTATCTACGGTATCACGTAATTTATCTAAACGACCATCATTGGATTCAACCAGGTTTTTAATTCTATTTTCAATTATCCGTAAACCCTGAAACTGGATTTTAGCCATTTTACTAATGGTATTAACTATGGATTCGCTGGTTAATTTCTGCGCCTTAATAACTTCCTCTCTAAGCCGTTGTGAATCTTCTGCACTCTCTTTACGACTGGCTCTAAATTCTTCACGAACAATGCTGGCAATAACCTCTGTTTTATTAGCCTGTAACTTTATAATCACAACCACTAATAAGATAAAATTTAGCACCGCTACCGAGAGTGCTATCCAGCTGAGGTATTCTTCCATTTAACAATCTGTCCAGTTTATACACAATGTTAAATAGTTACAAAATTTTGCCTAGATTACAACAGCTGACTGAATTCTTTTCTTAATACTGGATGCTGGATTTGTCCACTGCGAAGATTCAAACTTAACCTGTGACCTGGGCTTTGTGCTAAAAATTTATCTAATCCCAGCTCTAATAATTGTAAAATATAGCTCAGAGTTGCACCAGATAAGGCCTGGCTACCACTACGACTAACCGCCCCCGGCAAATTCGTAACACAATAATGAACTATACCTTGTTCTATATATACAGGATCATCATGGGTAGTGGCATGACTGCTTTCAAAGCAACCTCCCTGGTCAATTGCCACATCTACCAGTACCGTTCCAGGTTGCATTAGTGATAAATCCGACTGACTAATTAATTTGGGCGCTTTTGCTCCAGCAATTAAAACCGCACCAATAATTACATCAACAGTAGCTAATAGCTTTGCCAGTATATTGGGGTCAGACTGTAAAACCATAACTCTATGACCAAAAACCTCTTGTAATTTCTTAACCTGCACAGGATTTAGTTCAAACAAAGTTACTTTAGCCCCCATGCCACTGGCTACTTTAGCTGCATGGAAACCTACCACCCCACCACCTAAAACAATCACATTAGCCGCCTCCACATGAGTATTTTGCAGCTCTAATCCCCCCATTAAAATGCCTTTTCCGCCATAGGTTTTTTCCAGATATTTGGCCCCCTGATGAGCAGCCATTTTACCTGCAATGGCACTCATGGGTTTTAATAAGGGTAATTGCCCCTTATCATCTTCCAGGGTTTCATATGCCAGAGCAGTAATTTTTTGTTTTAAACAGGCCTCTAATAAAGGTAAAGAACTGGCAAAGTGAAAGTAGCTAAATAAAATTAAATTTTCTTTCATTAAAGAAAATTCTGCTTGTTGCGGTTCTTTTACCTTAATAACCAGATCCGCCTGCTGCCAGATTTCTGTTGCAGATAAAACAATTATTGCTCCAGCGTCTATATAATCTTGATCGCTAAAACCACTGCCAAGCCCTGCATGCTGTTCAACCAAAACCTTATCTGCAAGCCTGGTTATTTTTTTTACTGCCTCGGGTGTTAAAGCAACGCGATATTCTTGAATTTTAATCTCTTTTACTAAACCTACTATCATAGTTTATGATCCTCGATAAATGTTAATTATCCATCTAAATAGATGAGTACCTATAATATTTAATATATGTCTTTATTTACGCCCTATTCACTAAAAGTAGTCGTTTTAAATCACTTAAATAAGTTATCAGGATCTAGATCCTGCGAATAGTACATCATTAAAGCTCCTTGTGGATCGATAATAAAAACCCGCTGTTCAATTGTTTTTACCGCCTGTTTAAACAGTTGTTGCAAGATTTTAAACTCATCTTCCTGCTGATTTATTATTAACATTTTAGGGTAGTCCTGTAAAAACTGCTGAGTATTTTGAGTTAATAATTTTTTTTCAACTAAAACCATTCGTTTAACCCGATTTTTATTTTTACCCAGAGCGCTATTCACCTGACGCATGAGGTAAATATTTTTTTTACATTGCTTGTCACAGCTTGTTTTAAGCCACATAAACAAAGTCCATTGAGCAGCAATTGGATTTTTATTAACTGCTATTTCAGGTAGCATAATAACAGGGCTAATTAAATTTCCTTTATTGCTGCTTCCTAATGGCAAGTAAGTAAAATAAAGCAGATATGCCGCTATAGGAGGCAGTGAAAAAAGAACAACAATAGCAAGCAAAGTGAGCTTATTATTCATATAAAAACCTTTAAGCCTGCTTATACCCAATAAACAAAGGTATACAACGCCAACCATACCACATCCACAAAGTGCCAGTACCACGACACGGCTACAAAGGCAAAGTGTTTATGCGGGCTAAAATGAAATCTATAGGCTCGTACTAAAATAACCATTAACATGGTGACACCGATCACCACATGGAAACCGTGAAATCCCGTAAGCATATAAAACGTGGCTCCATAAATCCCACTTTGTAAGGTCAGGTTAAGTTCACTATAGGCATGGATGTATTCATAGGCCTGAAAGCAGACAAAAATTAATCCCAAGCCTACTGTCATAATTAAACCCAATAATAATTGCTGCCTATTTTTATCTAACAGACCAAAATGAGCCCAGGTTAAAGTGGCTCCACTGCTTAAGAGTATATAGAAGAGATCCCCAATAAATGAATAGCAAAAATAAGAAAATCCATCGACATGCCCACTTTTATTGAAAGTGGGGGATAAATAGTCCAGCCAGTATTTATCTGTGAGCCACCTCCCGGGAAAAAGGGAATAACAAAGGATAATAGCAACATCACCGCAGCTGCTGGTAAGATCCAAAAACTTAAATTATTCATTTAACACAAGAGCTATTGGTATTTTCTGGAATCAATTGAACACCTCCCAAGTTACTATTTTGAAGAGTTCTGCCACCTATTAGTCCAGTATAGTAAACAATTAATAATATACAAGAATAGTCGGGAATTAGCGGATTACAGATTGAAAATTCTATTTAGCTGCTTGATAAAATAAATAATTCAGAAAAAAAACACTTAATAAGAGTATTGCTGCAACTGCATTGTGCAGGGTTGCAATAAACAGAGGTAAGGAAAAAACAACATTGCTTATACCTAGTAAAAATTGGCTACAAACAAGCACAGCAATAAATATACTGAGTCTTTTAAATTTTAGAGCAAGCCTATTTTTAACTATGATAAACACCAGAGAGAGTAAATAAACTAAGCAAATAATGGCACCTAAGCGATGAGTTATATGAATAGCCATACGTGCCTGAGGGCTTAATACACCTCCTTCATAATCAATTCCCACTTCTCGCCAGAGAACAAAGGCTTGTTTAAAATCTACTTCTGGGAACCATTCTTTTTGGCAGGTAGGGAAGTCAGGACAGACAAGAGCCGCATAATTTGAGCTGGTCCAGCCACCCAGGCTAATCTGACAAATAACTATTAATAAAGCTAAGGCTGCAAATTTTTTATAGCTTGCCAGACCAGGAATTGTTATTTTTTTAAAATTTATTGAGCTTAAAATACTCAGCCAAAATAATAAAACCAGCGTAGTAAAACCTAATAATAAGTGGCTTAGCACTACTATAGGTTTTAATAATAAGGTAACCGTCCACATGCCCAATAAGGCTTGCAAAATAACCACTATTAATAATATCGCAGGTAAAATGATTGGATAATGCTTTGTTTTTTTATTTTTCCAAGAGAAAATATTTATAAATAATACCAATAACCCCAAACTTGCAGCCAAATAACGATGCAACATTTCTTTGCCTGCTTTTTCTATTTTTAATGGTTTTTGAGGATAAAGCTGCTCTGCTTGCTTAATAGCAACATCTGATTTTGGCAGCCATAGTTTACCATAACAACCGGGCCAATCCGGGCAACTTAAGCCCGCATTTGACAAGCGAGTATTTGCACCTAAAATAATAGTAGCAAAAGCCAGAAGAGTAGTAAGTAGAATAAGGTTTTTATAAAACATAATAACTACTTTAGATTAAGAAATATAAATTGTATATTCATGTTGCCTAAATTCAACTAATTAGCACATAAGCAATAAATAAAAATGATGCCGCCTCTAATATCAGTAATTCTTCTTCAAAAAAAACAAAAATTAGCTAAAGCCTGGTTATTTTTAGGTATTTTTTCCTTATTTGCCTCTGGGGTTTTTTCCATATTATTGGTTTTATCCCGTACACCTTTTATTCAAAAGCATCTACCCTTTGCTGATTTTTTTCATACTGCCATCGTAGTGCATGTTGATCTCTCGGTATTAATCTGGTTTACCTGCTTTGCCAGTGTATTGTGGACAATTACTTGCAAACATGAAAATTGGCTGGATTGGCTGGCACTAAAGCTTGCCATATTGGGTACAATAATTATTATAATTAGCCCCTTTATAATGGATGGTCATCCATTAATGAATAACTATATCCCTATTTTACAAACGCCACTTTTTTATGCCGGTTTGGCTTTTTATAGTCTGGGCTTATTACTACGAATTATTCGCAGCCTTATATTTCCACTGCAAAACCCCTTTATTGTTTTAAAAGCAGAGCAGAGTTTTTCCATACACCCTTCAATTATGTTAGGAATTTATTGTGCTGCACTAACAGCATTTATTGCTTTTATGGTTTTTATTTTTAGCCTGATAAATTTACCGGATACACTACAGCCAGAGGCTTATTTTGAGGTGTTATTCTGGGGAAGCGGACATATTTTACAATTTACCCATTTATTATTGGTATGTGTAGTTTGGCTACTATTGCTACAAACTTCAGCAGCTAAATCAGTAACTAAATCAGTAACTACAATTAATTACTCTGTAAAATACTTATCCCCTTTATTTATAATAAGTTTTCTCCCCGTATTATTCGCTCCCTTTTTGTATTTATACTACGATCTACTGTCTACACAATTACAACTGCAATTTACCAACCTGATGAAATTTGGAAGTTTAACTGCCCTGCCTTTGGGAGTAGTTATTTTCTATTTTATGTTAGCTTCTATTTTTCAAAAAAATAAACAATCAGCCTTAATTTATTCACTCTGGTGCTCCTTTTTCCTATTTGCTTTTGGTGGTTTTTTAGGATTTATGATAGAAGGTGCCAATGTTATTATTCCAGCACATTATCATGGCTCCATTGTAGCAATCACTATTGCGTTTATGGGCCTTAGCTATTATTTACTGGAGCAATTTAATTATCCCTTAACACCTCTGACTGCTAAATTAGCTAAAATTCAGCCGGTTATTTATACCATCGGGCAGTTTATGCATATCAGTGGTCTGGCCTGGTCTGGAGGTTATGGGGTAAAACGTAAAACACTAGCAAGTGCCCAGGGCTGGCAACACTTTGGAGAAATAGCAGGCATGTTATTTATGGGGCTTGGAGGTTTAATTGCCATTATAGGTGGATTTTTATTTATAGTAATTGCATTTTTAGCTATTAAGCAAGCAAGGGCTATAAAAAACCATTAATATCCCCAAAGATTTTCATCACTAGTACCTTCATCCAATTGTTAAAAAAATCTCTTTTGTTTATAATTAAGAATATATAAAGTAGCTTAAATAAAAATAGTTAAAGGAGCTAGATCATGAATTTTCTGTTAACCATTAAACTGGTGTTTCTTATCTTATTTATTTACTTAACATCAACCACTTACGCACAAAAAAATGGATTATCCGGGGCGATAAAAGAACAGCTTATTTCTGCAAATGATTGTGTAACACTTGCATACGATATGACTCTAAATCAACTAAATGCAGATGAAGTATTTAAAGATTGCATTGAGCGCAGAGCTATTTTAATTGGCATGCAAAAAAGATATGGCCCAGGAAAATACGGCAAAATTGATGCTTATGACATAATCGAAGGTTATTCTCATTTAACCGATTCAGATAACCCCTTAGTAAAAAAAGAAGCCGATAGATTTTCTACCGCAGCAGGATCAGAAACGCCTGATATTGAGCTTAAATCAGAATAAATACCATAGCCTATTTTATTTAGGACAAATGTTCCAGAGGTAATATGGTTCTATCAACCACCTTACGCATAATAAAACTGGATTGCACTCCTACTACTCCTTCAATTCGGGTTAAACGCCCTAATAAAAACTCCTGATAATATTCCATATCAGGAATAATCACTTTTAAAAGATAATCGGCCTGTTGCCCGGTGATCATATAACATTCTAATACCTCCCCATATTGTTTAATCGTCTGTTCAAAATTATCAAACCGTTCAGAGGTGTGTTTGTCCATGCTTATTTGAATTATTGCCGTTAGTTTTAATTGCAATTTTTTCTGGTTAAGACGGGTAACATATTCATCTATATAACCCAATTGCTCTAATTGTTTTACTCGCCTTAAACAGGGGGAAGGAGATAATCCTATTATATCTGCCAGCTCTATATTGGTGATACGGGCATTTTTCTGAATTTCATTAAGAATTTGTAGATCGATTCGGCTTAATTTTGTAGTCATAATCAGCTCTTTTAATAAATTAAATTTTAATTGTTACACAAAATACAAATAAAATAGAATAATAACTTACTTTTATATTAAATATTGAATTATTATTTCACATTACTTAGCTTTTACCACAATAATAACAATTTAATATCAGAGCTTTTCTTATATACTATTGGCTCAATTTAAATAAACCAACAATATCGGGAGCCAACATGAATAAGTCAAATGTCTTTTATGATTTTAATAAATATCAACCCTTTCCTGCTATTGATTTAGTACAACGTCAATGGCCGAACAATCAGATTAAACACGCACCAAAGTGGTCTAGTGTAGACTTACGTGATGGCAATCAGGCACTTATTGAGCCGTTGACGGTTGGGCAAAAAAAGCGCGTATTTAAATTATTGGTAGCAGTGGGCTTTAAAGAAATTGAAGTTGGGTTTCCATCTGCATCACAGGCTGATTTTGATTTTGTCCGCCAGTTAATTGAGCAACAACTCATTCCTGATGATGTTACTATTGCAGTATTAATGCCTGCCAGAGAGACATTTATCAAGCGTTCTTTTGAAGCATTAAAAGGGGCCAAAAAAGCATTGATGCATGTTTATAATCCCACCTCTAAAGTACAACGAGAGCAGGTTTTTAAACGTGATAAGGCGCAGATTATTCAAATTGCAGTGGATGCCGCAGAAGTAATTAAAACTACAGCTGCAGTGCAGCCGGAAACTCAGTGGCAGTTTCAGTATTCTCCTGAAAGTTATACTGCAACAGAGTCTGCTTTTGCGGTAGAAATCTGCAATGCAGTAATTGATGTATGGCAACCTACAGAGGAGTATCCAGTAATTATTAATTTGCCATCAACTGTTGAGATGTCAATGCCCAATGTTTATGCCGATCAAATTGAATGGTTTCGCAATCATATTGATAAGCCTGAAAGTATTATTATCTCGGTGCATACCCATAATGATCGCGGCTGCGCGGTAGCTGCATCAGAAATGGCAGTTCTGGCAGGAGCACAACGTGTAGAGGGTACCTTGTTGGGCAATGGCGAGCGTACGGGTAATATGGATATTATTACTATGGCAATGAATTTATATAGTCAGGGAATAGATCCACAATTGGACTTGTCTAATATTCAGAGTATCAGCCAACAGATAAGTGAATTAATTCAAATGCCTATTCATCCTCGCCACCCTTATATAGGTGAGTTGGTTTATACCGCTTTTTCTGGCAGCCATCAGGATGCTATTAATAAGTGTGTTAATGCTTACCAACCCGGTAAAAAATGGGAGGTTGCTTATTTGCCTATAGACCCTCGTGATTTGGGCCGCTCTTATCAGGAGGTGATCCGCATTAATAGCCAGTCGGGAAAAGGAGGAGTGGCTGCAATTATGCAACAGCAAATGGCCATACAACTACCCTCCTGGTTGCAAGTTGAATTTGCTCAAATAGTACAACAATATGCTGAAAAAACAGCACAGGAAGTAAGTGCAGATAAAGTAGTAGAGCTGTTTAAACAATATTATTTAACTGCCGCAGATAAACAGTGGAACTTGACCAGTTATGCAATCTCTCAACAGGGTTCCGGACAGGAGCAGATACAGGCGCAAATAAATAACTTAAAACAGAGCTGCGTATTACAGGGTTCTGGAGTGGGTGTTCTGGATGCTTTTGTACAAGCCTTAAGCCGTGAATTTGATATTGCTATTAATATTCTGGAATATAGTGAACATGCCATGCAAGCAGGCAGTGATGCCCAGGCTATGAGTTTTGTTCATGTAAAAATAGCGCAGCAAACTTATACTGGTGTTGCTGCCCATAATGATGTCATAAGTGCTTCTTTGGGGGCAGTATTAAATGCAGTAAATAGCTTTTATTTAAAATCCTAGGGCTTTTTGAGATTTCAGGCATATGACTGAAATCTCAATTTGTTTGATGCTTTTATAATCACTTGACATTAATTACTTCATATTGCGAATTGCGAATTGCCAATATCTTTAATTCCAGCACTATAATAATCAAGCCCATCAATAGTAAGTTTTGGAATAATAATAGGTGCACCTTGTGTTTGGAAAAGTGTTGACAGATAAATAAAGCCTGGATAAGATTAATTGGACATATATTAATTGCTAGTTTTTTTGAGTTGAACTAGTTGGATGTATTTGATCTCTTAGCCAGGATTTAGTTGCTTCCCATAAATCAATAACTTCTTCATTGGTAGAACCATATATCTTAATGCTAGCTTCTTTAATTGTATTCCACTTTTCAGAACTATAATTGGAGCTTGAATTTAAAACATTTGTGAATAAAAACGCTGAATTTTTCATCACCTCATCAAGGGTATGCTTAGAATCATCTTTTCCTTCTTCTAAGCACTGCTTAAAATTAAATTCAGTATTTGTTTTATAGAGTATATTAGCCTCTTTCTGTAATTCTTGTTTTTCCCCACAATAATCAATTATTTCGATACTTGTTACGGTTATTGCAACAGCAACTGTACCAATCGTTGCCGCTGCTAAAGCACTTGAAGAAACGCGTTTAGATGCTTTTTTAACAAATTTTTTTGAGACATTAATTTTTTTTGTTTGATGCCTTTTTTTCATTTCCTTAACAATTTGTTGTGATGCTTTAAGGTTTTGCATCATATCAATATGTTCAATAGTTAACCCAAATATGCCAAGAATAGAATGATGAAGTACAGAAGCAGAAAGTGCAATGACAACGATAGTCATAGAAATTGTTAATAATATTATTTTCATTTTCTACCTGCCTAAGGTTGTCATTGGTAGATTTTTTTATTCAAATAGTTTACTGCCCCAATTTTCTAGACAATTGGGGTAGTAAACAATGTAGCTCCAGCGGAGAAAAAATTCAGCTTGACGCAATTGTGATAAGACCTTTTACGCACTTTCTCATACCTCTGTTTAGGCATAAAGTAGCACTTATTTCAGTAGTAATTTTTAGATTTTTCTTAGCAACACAACAAACAGTTAATAGTGATAGCGACATTGTGCAATAGTAAGGCACTCTCCCTTAGCTTTGTAAACCAATCTGTGCTCTCGATTAATACGCCTTGACCAATACCCCATCCAGCTATGTTTTAAAGGTTCGGGATCTGCAATACCATCAAAAGGTTGTCTTTTTATCTCTTTAATCAGCATATTAATGCGTTTTAATATCTTTTTATCTGTTTGTTGCCAATACAAGTAATCATCCCATGCATTATCAGCCCAAGATAGAATCATTTTTCGATGAGGTCATGCTGTTTTGACTTACTGGATTCAATTTGTTCTATTGCCTCGTTAAGTCTATGAGCATTTTTTGGACTTGCCATAAGGTAGGATGTTTCTTCATAAGATTGAAAATCTTCCAAACTGATAATAACAGCGGGTTTGCCATTCTGTCGAGTAATCATGATAGGCTTATGATCCTCATTTACTTTATCCAATGTACTTGCCAAATGGCTTCTAAATGATGAATAACTCATAGCATGCATTTTAATCTTCTCTTTAATTATATAAGTGATTACAATTATACATTGTACTTATATTTGTACGCAAATTATTTAATTAAATTTTTGATTTTAGCCTTATTGAAAAGTTGGAAACCTGGAGATTTCACTTCTTCCAAATAATAAATTAATCTAAAGTTTTACCCGGCGATGGGTTGCCATGTATTTGTCGCAGGAAGTTGCAGCGGCTACATTAAATGAAATGGCTCCATTATTTGCTTTAAAAACAAGTGGCAGTATTCCTACAGCTATTAAAAACTAAAACTTCTTTTAGAAGAAGATGAAGTGTTATTACAGAGAATCAATCAAATAACTCGTGGATATTATTCTAGCCCCCTTTTCTGCCAAACAACAGCTCATAATTACAAAGCTCAAAACCAAACAAAAAATTGGGATATGCTTCTGAAAATTATAAGAACAAGTCCCCATAATTGCATTATCCATGCAAAAAACAACAGAAAAGCTTTATTCAGCCACCAACCAAGCTTAATATTTGGCTATTAAGCAATTTCAGTATACAATCCATTTTTTTGTCTTAACTTAGAGATGCTGCGGTAAACTATTATGAGAAAAACAATAAAAAAGATTATAGAAACAAAGGTTTTTCAACACTTTATAACTTTTTTAATTATTTTAAATGGAATTATCCTTGGGATGGCAACATCCAAACAGATACTACTAGATTATGGCTCCCTACTGGCTTATCTGGATATGGCTATTATTAGCCTGTTTAGCATTGAGATTATTCTGCGCATTTATGTGTATCGTGCTGAGTTTTTTAAAGATCCCTGGAGTTTATTCGACTTCTTTGTAGTTACTATTTCATTAGTCCCTGCTAATGATGGGCTCTCTATTTTACGTGTACTTAGAGTACTACGACTATTTCGCCTATTAACCATTGTGCCACAAATGCGTTTGATTATTTCTGCTATTTTAAGTGTAATCCCTGGAATGGCCTCTGTTTCCTTAGTTTTATTATTATTTTTTTACGTGTTTGCAATTATCTCTACCAACCTGTTTAGCATAACCTTCCCCCAGTGGTTTGGCAGCCTGGGCGGTTCTATGTATACCCTATTTCAAATTATGACTCTGGAAAGCTGGTCTATGGGCATTGCTCGCCCAGTTATGGAAATTCACCCCCAAGCCTGGATATTTTTTGTTATATATATTCTGATAGTAACCTTTATTATGGTTAACCTGTTTATTGGTCTGGTGGTAGATGCTATTTTTAGCATTAAAGAACAGGATAAAAAAACAACAGAGATAGATAAACCAGAAACAGCAAAAGAACTTGTATATCAACATGAAATATTATTATTACAAGCTGAAGTGAAAGAACTTAAACAATTAATGCTTAATATTGATAAAAAACTGACGCTAAAAGATTAATAAAATTTCACTTTGTACGACATAATAACTAAGAGCCCAAAATAAATTAGCCTGCGGCATAATTTATGCACTATTTCCTAAGAAGAACAAAAATGCAAAGGAGAAGATTATGACTCACTTACAACAGCAAACCATCAATGAAATGATGCGCCAAGGTCTTCATAGCCAGCTTTATAATGCAGCGCAACTATGGCAGGAAAATAAAAAATACAAGTTACAAAATAATGAACATATTCCCATTTACCTACATGATTTAATTAAAAAATCCAATCACCAAATTGATTCATTAGTAGCTGATACTAATCCCTAAAAGCAGTACTAAATTAATTAAATATATTTCTGTATATAATCCTAAAAAAAATCACCCAGCCAAATACTTGACTATTTTAATCAAATATTCTACCTTTAAGATAGAACATCGCTTTATTTTTTAAGGAGAATTAGTCATGATGCAGCATCGTATAAGCACAACCGATCCCATTTCCTTACATGATATTAATAATTTAGAAGGAAAACCATTTATTATTGAAGGTACTCGTTATAATGATCTGACTATCTATTTTGAAAATGAAAAAAATAAGCAGATTTATCAAGATATTCCTATTGAGTGCCCTGCAAATGATTTTAGCTATGACATTGGTAATAATGTGGATGAAGGCTATGATGAAGGTTAGATAACTGCCCAGAGCCTGGTACAGGAGTAGCTTACTCCTGTAAAGCATATTTATTGTACCGAGCCCATTGACTGATTGCGGGTGCTATTAACTGAAATACCAATCAACTGAGTAAGCGTATTAATAGGGCCATCAGGAAATAAAGAATAAAGGTACTTCAATCCTCCCTGTTTGGAGTATTTGCCCTTTAAGGCATTACTATAATCCCCTACCTTAAGCTCTTCATCTTCATGGTAATCATAAAATTTTTTCACAAAATCAATAGTTTCCCAATGCTTATCGGTTAAATGAATACCAATTTTTAGCGCCCGTTGTTCAACTTCTTGCTTATCTAAACTCACAATTCTGAGCATATTCACTGTATCATACATATCCTCTCTCCTTTTATTCTTAACTATCTATATCTAAAGCAATAAAAAATAATTAAATAAGTCTTTATCCCAAGAATGTAATCCCAATAATATACTAAGGCTTATATATTAAGTATAGATAACTTTATTACAAAGACAAACTCTAAATCAGGAATTTATATTTTTTATTTACCGTTGAGTATGCACAGGCTGTTAGAATTGCCAGGCTATTATAGGTGAGAGTATATTATTTTAATAAGCGTTTTAAAAAAACCCGCATTTCCTTAACCGCTTGAATATCTTTTTTATTTTCTGCTACCAGTAGGCCTTTTTCATACACTTCAATAGCTTGTTGATTATCACCCACTTTTACTAATGCTCTGCCTAATACCTTCCAGGCTGCGGAGTATTGCGGATCAAACTCTAGCGCAGCTTTTAAATGAGGAATAGCTTGTTCAGCCTGCCCGGACTTAAACAAGGCATTACCCAGGCCAAAACGTAAAATTACACTATCCTGCCCCTGAGCTAATAAATTTTTAAGTGTATCTATATCCATAGTTTTAAAATGAGGATGGATAGGTTAAAAGCAATAGCCAGTAATTATTTTTAGATAAACTGCTATTTTTACAAGCAGATGGTAAAATTTACCCGCTAAGCTAATAATTATCCTATAGAGAAGATATTGGTCAATAAAATTACAAATATACAACAACTTTATTTATGTGAAAAACCTTCTCAGGGTCGAGATATTGCACGTATTGTTGGAGCCAATCAACGTTTTGATGGTTATCTTCAGGGCAATAATATAATAGTCAGTTGGTGCATAGGGCATTTATTAGAAATGCAAACACCCGATGCCTATGATAAAAAATATAAACGCTGGTCTTTAACCGACTTGCCTATTTTACCCGGGCAATGGAAAATGCAGGCTAAAAAATCCACTCGCAAACAATTATTAGTTATAAAAAATTTACTCAAACTCTGCCCACTAGTGATAATTGCAACCGATGCCGATCGTGAAGGAGAAACCATAGCCAGAGAGGTATTAGATTATTATAACTATAAGGGCCAAACTCAACGCTTGTGGTTATCCGCCCTGGACACAGTGAGTATTAAACGCGCTCTTAATTCCATAAAACCCAGCAAAGAAACTGAGCCCTTGTATTTTTCTGGCCTGGCCAGAGGTCGAGCAGACTGGTTAATTGGCATGAATTTAACCAGGGCTTTTACCTTACTGGGAAAGGATAGACAGGTGCGTTCGGTTGGCAGAGTGCAAACTCCTACCCTCGCTCTTATAGTGAATCGCGACAAAGAAATTTTAAACTTTAAAGCCAAAAGCTATTATGAAGTTATAGCCTACTTTAAAAGCCAGAGCAGTGAATTACTGGAAACCAAATGGATTTTTGTTGGGCCAACCAAGCAAGTAAAATATAATTTTGATAAACAACTTGCACAGCAAGTTATAGATCGCTGTTATCAACAACAGGGTATAGTAAGTACTGCTACCACACAAAGAAAAAAACAGCCACCTCCGCTGCTGTATAATCTTTCTGGTTTACAACAAGAAGCATCCAGACGCTGGGGGTATGGCGCTCAGGAAGTGCTTAATCTGGCACAATCTTTATATGAAACACATAAGCTCACTTCTTACCCGAGAAGTGATTGTGAATACCTGCCCAAAAGCCAGTTTAAGGATGTCAGTCAGATATTATCTGCTCTGGTAAAGAACGATCCGAGCATGGGTAAATTTATTGCTCAGGCCAATCAACAGCAATATTCCAGAGTATGGAATGATAAAAAAATAACCGCTCACCATGCCATTATTCCCACTCAGGCAACACCTGGAATTTCCCGCCTGAATAATAAAGAATTGAATATCTATAATTTAATCAGACGGCGTTATATTGCTCAGTTTTATCCCGATTACGAATACGATCAAAGCACCATTGTGCTAACCATTAAAAGCGATCAATTTAAAGCCAGCGGGCGAATTAGCATAGTACGTGGCTGGAAAGATATTATTGAATCACCATCCACAAGTAAAGCTATTAGTAAAAAACAGGCAGGCCATAGCCAACAATTACCTGCTGTAAAAAAAGGCGAAAGTTTACTTTGTGAAACACTAAAATTAGTGGATAAATTAACCCAGCCGCCCAAATTTTTTACCGAGGGCACATTAATTAAAGCAATGGAAACAATTGGAACTCAGGTTAGTAATAGAGTATTAAAAAAGATCTTAAGAGAAACAGCGGGATTGGGAACACAGGCAACCCGAGCTAATATTATTCAAACACTTTTCCAGCGCAAGTATATAAAAAAAGATAAAAAATTAATTAAAGCAACAGCTCTGGGTTTTCAGCTTATTGACGCCGTACCAGAAACTATTAAAGATCCCGTATTAACAGCCCAATGGGAACAGCAACTGGATGATATTGCTAGTAGTAAGGGGGACAATAGCTCACAGCGGGTAACAGATTTTATTCAACAACAAATAAACCTGCTTAATGGCATTGTTAACCAGGTAAAAACTGGCTCACTCATTGTAACTAGAGCTACAACAAAAGTTAAAACAGCACCCCAATCTACTCCACAATATAAAACGGGTGATAATTGCCCTGAATGTGGGAACTTATTAGAAACTCGAAAAGCAATTCGAGGCAATAAAATAGGTTTGAGCTATATTGGCTGTACTGCTTTCCCTGGCTGTCGATTTTATTTCTGGCCCTTAAGCTAACTAAGAACAATTAAAACTATAACTTACCTTAAGATTTAGTGCTTTAGGCATTTGCAGTAAGTTTAACTGCGTTTTCTAGGTTAAAGGCAACGGATATAGCAACCATTGCTGTGTTCCTATTGGCAATGCAATTAATGCAGAGGCATTAATTAATGACCCTGATGGATCAAGTGCTTGATAAGTTATTGAATAAACATCCACATCATTTTTTGCCTTTAAGTCGATTTTAGTACTCTCCCCGGTCTACAATATTTTTATCCGTTGCGGTAATTTCTTCTATTTTAAAAATATTTTCAAAAGCAAAACCCTATATAACCGTGAGATTGGTGCAGTGCTATTCTCTGATTTCTCAGAAATACCCGTTATAAAATCACAGGAATGCTTACTTAGGGCAGCTGATAAAGCATTATAACATTACACAACTAATCTAAAATATTGACTTTTTATAGAATTTTAATAACACTTATATTTATCATGATAAACTAATACAGCTTAAAACTGGAATCAATAACAAGCAACAATTTTTTTTGGTAAAATTCCAATCAAATAATGGGTAATTGATCAGGAAAGACTCTAAGGCTCTAAAATTCATAAATCTGAACGGGGTTTATGAGCTACAATAACTATAACTTAATTATACTTTCTTACTTATTTTTATGGGCATTCGAACAAAACTAATTTTCCCCGCAGTTATAGCATTTATTATTTTTGCCAGTATATTGCATTGGTATTGGGCTCCTAAATTATTTAACTACGCCCGCTCAGACTTTATTGAGCAGATGAAAAATGAAATAGCAGTAATAGAAAATAATATTGCTCGTAACCTTATAGCGGGAGATTATTCTGCATTAAACAGCTCCCTTGATTACCAAAAATCATTGCACCACTCCAACTGGAAAGACCTAACACTTTACACAGAAAATTTAAAACAGATCTATCCCTTATCAAAAAAAGATATTGAACCGAAAAAAAATTCACAAGATTACCTTATAAAAATTCACCATCCCATAAAACATGAAAATGAAGTGTTAGGATATTTATCTTTACATCTTAACTGGACTAAAAGCTATAATCGAACCAGAGAACGAGTTAGTGAACTGGAATTATTCTTATTAGGAACGGTTTTATTACTCTTTGCTTTTGACTTATTATGGCAGAACAAGTTTATTCGCCTACCATTATTACACTTACAAAAGGCAACCGAAAAACTGGCAAAAGGAGATTTTGAAAGTCGTTTACCTACCAGAAGCAATGACGAAATTGGGCAGCTGTCAAAAACTTTTGATCTTATGCGCCAAAATATATTGCAAACCCAAAAAAAATTAACTACAGCCAAACGTGAAGCTTTGGATGCATCTCAGGCAAAAAGCAATTTTGTAGCAACCATGAGTCATGAAATCAGAACACCAATGAATGGCATTATGGGTATGTCGCAACTACTTAAACACACCTCTTTAAGCCAGGAGCAGGATGAACTGGTGGAGGTACTAAATTCGTCCTGTTATTCTTTATTAAGCATTATTAATGATATTTTGGATTTTTCTAAAATTGAAGCAGGCAAATTAGAACTGGAAGAAATTACCTTTGATCTTGAACATTCCTTATATGAAGCAATTAAACTGATACAAAATAAAGCACAGGAAAAACAAATTGAACTTATTTTTGACTATGCAGCCAACTGCCCCAAGGATGTAATAGGAGATGCAGGTAGAATTAGGCAGGTAATCCTTAATCTTATTAGCAATAGCATTAAGTTTACCAATAGTGGTTATGTGCTGCTTAAGGTAAGTTGTGAATCCTGTGCTAAAGAACAAATGGAGTTACTATTTGAAATAAAAGATACAGGCCTTGGAATATCACAAGCAGTACAAAACACCTTATTTGAGTCCTTTACCCAAGCAGATTCATCAACCACTCGAAAATTTGGTGGTACAGGTTTAGGACTTGCAATTTGTAGGCGTTTAATTAAATTAATGGGGGGCACCATTTGGTTGAAAAGCGCACTGAATAAGGGTAGTTCCTTTTATTTTAGGATAAAACTAAAAACCGTAAAAAAACGCCGGCCACTGGCTACCTCTAAACTACTTGGAACCAAAGTACTAATATTAGATGATGAGCCTATTAACTTACAAATATTACAATGCCAATTATCACAATTTAATATGGATATTATTTCAATTGAGGATTCACGCCAGCTAATTACTCGACTAGAACAAGAATATGCAACGGATAAACCTGTAGAAATAATTATAACCGATTATTGCATGCCACATATTGACGGCGAAGAAGTGGCAAGAAGGGTTAAAGCAGACAACCGTTTTAAGCATATTCCTCTGGTATTAATTACCTCCTCTTCACAACGTGGTGATGCAAAAATATTTTCTCAGGCAGGTTTTAACTGTTTTTTGGTTAAGCCTGTACTAGCGGAAGTTTTACATAAAACTCTGTCAGTAACAATGGGGCAAAAAAATCACCTGCTAACACACAGCCTGGTAACAGAACATGTAGTTAAGGAAGAGACATATAAACAAATAAAAGTACTGGACAATATTCAACTACAGGGTAATATTCTATTAGTTGAAGATAATATGGTAAACCGCAAAGTAGTCACTAAAATGTTATCCAAATGTGGCTTAATCATTGATTCCGTAGAAAATGGCCAGGAAGCATTAGATAAACTTGAAACAAATAACTATGCACTTATTTTAATGGATTGCCAGATGCCTATAATGGATGGCTTTCAAGCAACCAGAGCAATTAGAGAAAAAGAGCTAACGCAGAATATACCAAGGACTCCCATTATTGCACTAACAGCAAATGTAATGGAAAAAGATGTAAAACAATGTATGCAAGTGGGTATGGATGAATTTATTGCAAAACCAATAAAATTAAAACTATTGCTTCAGACCCTTTCAAAATGGTTAGCAAAGGCCTAAACTAACTATCTAACTTGAATATTTTGTATAAGGTATTTTTTCGGCATGCATAAGCTCTCTATTTTTACACTGATTATAATATTATTCAGCCTATTTTCCTGTTCAAAAAAAAATTATGACAATCATGACCACAATGAATTAAAAACAGGCAAAGAATTTTATAGCTTTCATTGTGCTCAATGCCATCGTGAAAGTGGTAGAGGCCAGGTTATGAAAGGGATTCCACCCATTATTTATTCTAAACTAACCCATAGCCAAATAAGAAAGTTAATAATAATTGGGCATAAAAATAGTAAAATGGCTGTTTTTAAAACAATGCCAAAAGAAGAAGCAAGAAAAATAGCCCGTTATATAAATAAATTAAGCCAGGCAGATATAGTAAAATAAGAACTGTGTTTTAATTATGCTTGAATACTTGAAAATTCTCCCTCTATTTCCTATCTTTAAATTGTGTTTAATATTGAGAAGTAATTTGGTATTTATACATAATCAAGCTGTTTAATCTAAGCCTTCAGGAGTTAACAATGAAACAAATTTTTTCCCCCCTTATAATAATACTTCTGATAATATCCCCTATTCAATCCATTGCTAATCCTCCTCCGGCATATGAAGGCAGAAGGCTATATGTTTCTTATTGCCAGCTTTGCCATGGAACCAAAGGAAAAGGTGATGGGGCTTTAGCAAAGGCCATGCAGATCAGTCCTGCGGATCTGACCACTACAGTACGAGCAAGAAGCGACACCATATTAATAAAAATTATTACCGGCAATGGCCGCCAGACCATTACTGGACGAGATAGGCATAATATTCTCAGTGAAGCAATGCCTGAATGGAAGGATGTTTTTAGCGCATCACAAGTAAAAGCACTAATTGCCTATCTACGCTTTATTGGCAGCTCTAAATACAAGCTAATAGGAGATCCCAAGGTGGGTTATACGCTTTACCAACAATACTGCCAGGTTTGCCATGGCGTAGAAGGAGATGGTGAAGGTATTATGACTCAATTAATGGGGATTATGCCAATGGACCATACTAATCCAAATGAAACCAATCGCCTCAACAATAAAGAACTAGCCAGCAGTATTCTGGATGGCAAAGGCCGTTTTATGCCCGCATGGCGTAATATTCTAACTCAAAGCGATGTAGATGCACTGGTTAGTTATATTCGTCTGCTTTCACACTAAATTAAGGAAAAAGATGTTTAAATATTTTTTTATAATTGCGATATTGATATTATCGCTGCCCACTTTTGCAGGTAATTTTAGTTACCGAATTGTTGGGGGAGAAGAAGCCGAAAAAAATAAATGGCCCTGGATGATAGTGCAAATTGATCACAATGCGCCCTCTAGCAATAATGCACAATTTTGTGGAGGCTCTTTAATCCATGCACAATGGGTATTAACAGCTGCACATTGTTTTCTTGATAACTCAGGAAATATAGATACCCGCAATAAACCCGATATTGTTATAGGTCGACACGATTTATCTACTTCAGAAGGACAACGAATTGCCGTTTCTCAAATAATTATTCACCCATCCTATAATCCCTTCAGTAGTAATGATAGCGATATCGCTCTATTAGAACTGTCTTCACCTGTAAGCAATGTAGCACCTGTTTTATTGCCCGGACAAAATTATAATGCAGCAATTTTTACCAGTGGAACAGCCACGGCGCTTGGCTGGGGCAATAGAGCTGCACAATCCTTTAATGGCGAAGGTGGTAGTGATTTTCCAACTAACTTACATCAAGTATCAGGGCTTCCAATTCTTAGCAATGAAGCCTGTATGGAAACTTTAGGCTCTGACATTACCGATCAGATGGTATGTGCAGGCCTTATAGAAGGAGGAAAAGACACCTGTCAGGGAGATAGTGGCGGCCCACTTATTGTTGATACTAATATGGGATCAGGTGATATGCAAATTGGTATTACCAGCTTTGGCTCTGGCTGTGCTCAACCCGAATCGTATGGCGTATATACCAGAGTCAGCCGATTTAGTAGCTGGGTTTCAGATAGTATCTGTAGTAGCTCTGAAGTACCTGATGCACCAGTGCTAAGTTTAGCAGTAAATGGTAATACGGTAACTGCATCGTATAATGCAACCAATTTGACTACACATTACCGCTTATATTATGCTCCAGCATCAACACTGAGCCCAATACGATACGTTGAAATGGGTGCATTGAGCAGTTTATCTGTCAATTTGAGTTCGGGAACTAATTATAAAGTAGCTATCAGGGCAAATAATAATAATTGTGCCAGTGTTCTATCTAATATTGAAGAATTTACCATCCAATAATACGAGCTTAAAGCTTTTATCAGAGAACTATTTAGATCTCTGATAAAATTTATTATTCTATCTTAACTTTTATGACTTAACTCAACTCTAAAAGTTTAAAATATAAACGAATAATTTCATGGTGAGGGGGCTTATTAGCTGAACCCAAGTTGTTAAAAAAATCCTGTATTTGTAAATATGACATGGATTCTAATTCAGGAATTTGGGCAAGACATGACAGCCTGGTTCTTTGCTCAATACTGCTAATATTAGCTCTGGCTACGTCATCATCTTTTACTTGATTTGCTACCCAGCCTGCTAGCTGGAGTCCTTGTTGACGAATGGCATTAATGGTTAAAAGGGCATGATTAATACAGCCAGTTTTTATTCTTACCACCACAATAATAGGATAAGCCAACATTTTAGCCAGTTCTGGAACTCCCTGAGTATTATTTAATGGCACTTCCCAGCCACCAACACCCTCAACTAATACAAAATCAGCCTGATCTGAATAGTCATCAACCTGTTGTTTAATTAATTCTAGAGCAATGGATTTTCCACCCAGCTTTGATGCAATATGGGGAGCAATTGCTTGCTCAAACAGGTATAAGTTTTGTGCTGAATCTGGAATTTTTACATTCGATGTTGCTTTTAGTAGCTCTATATCTTTATTAATTCTTTTACCCTTTACCAGCTCAATACCACTGGAAACCGGCTTAAAACCCAGAGTTTTTTTATTATCTAAAGCTGCGGCATAAAGTAACATAGAGCTGACAAAAGTTTTGCCAGCATCGGTATCGGTTGCAGTTATAAAAAATTTAGGCATAGGATAATTATTTATTTTTTTACAAAAGAAATTAATTGCTCATGTGGGTTTATAGTCATATTAGTATTACCTTTTTGAGCCCCAACTTTTAAATTTCTACCCCAGGCATGTCCATATACCACATCATAGGTTGCAGGGTACTTTCCATTGCTGAGTTTAAATTGCTCATAATTTTTAAGCATGGTTTTATATTTTGATTTGCTGGTTAAACCTTTGGAGCGATTTTGTAGATGATTTTGTGCCCCAATTTGTTTGAGATCTTTAAATAATAAACTCAGCTCGGTATATTCCATAATAATTTTATCGGAATCCATAACAGGATCAACCAGACCACTTTGTAACATCACATCACCCAGTTCGTGCATAACTACAAATTCATTAACATGGGAAGAGTCTTCATCTATTTGAGTAGAGTCAACAGCTGCTAGAGGATCATCTGCCCAGCTTTGTTTTAGCTCCATCAAAGTATCCACTCCAAAGCTGGAAAACAATAAACATCCCGTGGGACTGAGCACACGTTGTAATTGATTAAATAGTTTTTGGGTACTTTCACACCATTGAATGGCAAGATTAGAATAAACCAGATCAAAATGTTGATTTATCAGCGGTAAGTTTTCTGCATCACCACAGATATAGTGTATTTTTTTACTCTTTTTAGTGCTTATTTTTTCAGCTATTCGCTGTATAAAACTACTCTCCCGTTGTGTTTGTAGGTGGTGTTTATTTCTAGAAAGAATTAACATTTGCTCGGCAATATCCACAGCATAGACCTGAGCATCTGGATACATTTTTTGTAACTCCAGAGTTGCGGCTCCGGTTCCAGAGCCCAGATCTAATATAGTTTTTGGCTTTATTTTAATCCATTGCAAACGCTCTAATAATCGGCGACCTACTTCCTGTTGTAATACAGCCGACTCATCATAACTATGCGCCGCTCGGTTAAAACCTGAAACTACGGCTTTTTTATCAATTTTTTTATTCAAGGTCTCAATTACTCAAAAGCTAGTTTTTTTCTTAAAAGGTTGGTAAATTGCTCAAAGTGTGAAATAAAAGGTGCATGACCCGCTCCAGATATAACCTCTAAACACAGATTTGGTGCCTGTTCCGATAAATATTTTAACGCCTTTATATTGACTAAGCTATCTCTATCACCTGTTATCATCAATATGGGCAACGTTAAGGATAACAAGCTATTACGCAGGTCTACGGTTAATAAAATATCAAGGCCTTTATTCAGGGTACTGTATTCAGGATAAGCCTGCTGCTCAACCATACTTAGAATAATTTTTATATCCTGCCTGGCTGTTTCACTACCCATTGCCTGAATAGCTATAAATCGCTTAATGGTTTTTTTAATGTCTTGTTTTAGCTGATTAGAAAAATCAATTAAAATCTGCTTTTCAATTGCATTGGGCCAGTTTGCTGTTTGCACAAATTGCGGATTTGATGCAACCAAAACTATACTTGCTACTTTTTGTGGGTAGAGTTTAGCCAGTTCAATAGCAATTAATCCCCCCATAGACCAGCCTAAAATAATTGTCTGTTCAGCCTGGTTTAAATAGTTTGCTAATTGCTGGGCTATTTTAGTTGTAGTATATTGCTCAGGCAGAAGATTTTTTGCATCTCCATAACCAGGCAAGTCCACACAGATAACTTTTATATCTTCCTGAAATACTTGTTCTAATTGATGCCATACGGCTTTATTCATTCCCCAGCCATGAATTAATAATAATTGTTGTTTAACTAATGGCATAAATTCTGTTCCTGCATACTCTTTTTTAAAGTACTTAATAAGCGATCAATATCATATTGTTGATGGTTTGCAGATAAAGTAATGCGTAATCGAGCAGTATCTTCAGGCACGCTAGGTGGTCGAATAGCCGCAACGTAAATGCCCTGCTGCATCAAATCTTTAGCCAGATTAATAGTAGTTTGATTATCACCAATCATTATCGGTTGAATAGCAGTGGGAGAGTCACTTAAGCAAATACCTAATTGTGCCGCTGAGCTCTTAAAATAAGCAATAAGCTGTTTTAATTTATCTCTACGCCAGCTTTCCTGCTGTAATAATAACAGGCTTTCACGCAGTGTTTCTGCAAGTACTGCTGGCATGGCCGTGGTATAGGTATAAGTGCGAGAAAATTGAATTAGCGTTTCTATTAACACTTTATTACCCGCAACAAAGGCTCCACTCACTCCCATTGCTTTACCTAAAGTTGCCATATAAATATCTACTTGCTCTGTTTTCAAATTAAAATGCTCTATACTGCCTCTGCCCTGCTCACCCAATACCCCAAAGCCATGAGCATCATCTAACATTAAACCGGCTGAATTCTTTTCGCTTAATTGGATCAAATCCGCAATAGGCGCAATATTGCCATCCATACTAAATACTGCATCACTGATGATTAATTTATTTGGGCTCTTTGAAACCTGTAATTGCTGCTCCAGAACAGCCATGTCAACATGGGCATAACGCTTCATTTTAGCATGTGTAAATAGACCCGCATCGATTAGTGATGCATGGTTGAGGCGATCTTCAAATACGGCATCATGGCGAGTTAGAATACTATTTAAGATACCTAAATTTGCCATATAACCACTGGAAAATAATAATACTGACTCGGTTCCCATAAAATCAGCCAGATCCTCTTCCAATGCATGGTGTGCACTGCTATGTCCACAAACCAGATGTGATGCGCCACTGCCACAGCCGTATGTATCTAAAGCCTGTTTTTGTCTTTTAATTAAGCGAGGATGATTTGCCAGCCCTAAGTAGTCATTACTGCAAAAATTCAGGTATTTTTTACCATTCATTTTAATTACAACATCTTGTGCTGTTTCCACTATTTTACGTTGACGGTATCGTTGAGAATTTTTTTGCAGAAGCAGTTGATTGTCTAAGTGGGATGTAAATAAGGACATAGTTAATGTTAATTTAAAGTTGTATATAGTTTAGCAGAATCATTTTGTTTATATGGCATTAAAAAGTAAGATTAACAAGCTTTTATTAGGCGACAATTATCTTGGCCGATTGAGTAGAAATTCAAATAAGATAAATTCTCATTATTTTAATGGGAGAGCAACTTGAAACAAAACAAACAGATATTGGAAGTGTTGGTTATAGCATAAAGGAGGCTGATATTGAGCTATACACCGATCAATAAAGCTACCATAGTAGTAATAATCCCCATTTATTCATTTTATAAAATAATTAGTGTAAGTTCTGACAACTAAGACAAATTCCATGCAGTTCTAATTGCTGCTGAGCAACCTGTAAAACCTCTTGTATATTTTTATTTGGCATGTTTTTTATCTATTGGGGATACCTATCTCTCTTTGATGAAGGATTAATTAAATTAACTTGAAACTTTATTGCGGCCCGTTTTTTTCGCTCTATAGAGTGCCTTATCAGCCCTCTGTATAGAAGCCTCTATACTACTATCCTGTTTAATATCTATTATCGCAACACCAATACTTACAGTAACTTTTAATTGTTGGCTATCTGTGTCATTACTGTTTATTTCAACAACTGAATTTTCTATAAAAATTCTCATTTTTTCAGCAATAACGATGGCTCCATCAAGATCTGTTTCGGGTAATAATACAATAAATTCTTCACCACCAAAGCGGCAAAGAACATCACTTTCCCTGGAGAATGCTTGAAGAGTTGAAGCAAGGCTGATAATAACTTCATCTCCAACCTTATGACCATAGTTATCATTGAACTGTTTAAAATAATCAATATCTAACATAATAATAGATAAATCAGAATGCTCTCGTTTGGCTAAACCTAATATATGTCCAGAAACATTTGCAAAGTGTCGGCGATTATATAATTTGGTCATCGGATCGGTAGATGCTAAACGCTGCAATTCTATTTTAGAGCACTCCAACTCTTGGATAAGCTGTTGCATCTGCTGTTGTGTTTGTACCTTAACAAGTAATTCTTTAGATTTTAACTCCGCTTCTTGCTCCGCTTTTTCCTTTGCTTGATTTAATTCTCTAACTGTTTTTTGTAGATTAAGTTTGGTAATTTGCAATTGCTTATTGGTTTTTTTTATAAATTTAGACTTGACTGCCAACTTGGCATGGGATTGTAGCATGGCTCCTTGCAGGGATTTTTGATTAGTTGTATCCACCAAAATAGAATATTTAACATCTCGCCCATCTGGCCAGGCCATTAATTCATCATAAGAGCTTATCCATTTATCATCAATTTCATCAAAAAATTCATGATTATATTTTTCATGATCAAGCTTTACATTTCCATGCTGTAGTTTGTGAATGGTACACCAACTGCAAATTTGGTTCTGACCATATATTTTTTCCCAACAATAAGTTTCCTGAGGAGCATACATGTTTTCTCTTATACTTTTATTGGCATAGATAACCTCGTAGGTATTTACATCAACCGCGTAGGCACCAAAGGGAATAACATCTAATAGTGCTTCAAATAATTTGTTTTCTAACATGCTTATTGCCTAAGGTATAAAAATACCTATATTATTCTTCAAAGATTTTTATTGTTCATTAATTGTTGTGATAATTGCTCTAACTTTTTATTAGCCTCAAGTAATTTTTTACTCTGTATGGCCAGCTTAGTATGCGCTTTTATCATATCTGCCTGTATTTCTTTTTGTTCGGTTATGTCAACAAAAATGGTATATTTAACTGTTTTACCATCAGGCCATTTAACTAACTCATCATAGGTCTGTAACCAGCTATCCGTGACTTCATCAAAAAAACTACCGACCAATTTTTCATTAGTATAAACAGCCTTTCTTTTTTTTAAAGTTGAAATACTACACCAGCTACAAACATCTTCCTGGCCAAAAATTTTTTTCCAGCAGAACTCTTCTCGTGGTGCATACATACTTTCAGACATGAGTTTATTGGCATAAACCACCTCATAAGTTTCAATATCTACGGCATAGGCAGCAAAGGGTATAACATCAAGTAATACTTCAAAAAGCTTGTTTTCCTGCATTTTATAGCCTTTATTTGAACTAAATATTAAAATTCTTCATCAAGTATATCATCACCTTCATCTTCTACCTCATACTCAGGAAAAACTTCACCAATTGAAACGGCAAGTTTTTCCTCAGTAATCGGTTTAAGCATATAACCAACTGCACCCGCTTGAATTGACTTGATCACCATGTCTTCTTGACCATGAGAAGTGATCATAATAACTTTAGCTTCGCTATCACCTTTAATAATATGTTTAACGGCTGTTATACCATCCATATCTGGCATGGTAATATCCATGGTAATTAAATCAATTTCTTTTTTTGCTGCATAGGTATCAATGGCCTCTTGACCATCTTTGGCTCCATAAATAACCGTGTGACCTAATTTTTCGACTAGTTTTGTTAATTTTTTTCTAATTATTAGAGAATCATCAACAATTAAAACATTTAACATTTTTATACCCTTTGTTATTCCTGAACCATATTATCAGTCAGCATTCTAGTGGATAGCTTCTTCTGAGCCCAGAGCACTAATGCTCAGGCTACCAAATTCTGTGTCTATATTAGCGCTTACCAATTTTGAATTTTTATGCTTTTTAATATTTGATGCATCATTAATGGTGATGGGTGGAGTGATGGTAACGCCCTTGCCTCTATGAGGAAAGGTGGGTAATGCTAAGCCAATAATAGTATTAATCACTTCTCCAGCAACACTATCAATGATCTCTTGCTGTTCCTCTTCATCTACTTCTTCACCATCCATAAACAATTCGATAAGCTGATCGAGTAATTGTTTTTCAAAACTGATAACTATCATCAGATTTAATTTTCCACCCGTGCCAATCATTGAAGTATAATCTTTGAGTATAAGTTTTTCCTGACCCGCCTGATTAATCTCTACTTCTTTTATACTAATATCCATATCTTCTGATAAGAAGAGTTTAGACTGAAGTATTAATGCATCTAATATCATCTATAATTCCTAAATTTTAATTGCAATATTGGGAAGCTTGATCTCAAAAGATGTACCAATATCCTTTTGAGAATTTATATTAATTGAACCTTTTAACTGTTCAACTTCATGTTTAACTACGGCCATACCAACACCTCGCCCGGATGTTTGAGAAACTTCTTCGGAGGTACTAAAACCGTCATTAAAAATTAAGGCTTCAATATCTTTTTTAGCAGAATTATCAATATTGATACTGAGTTGCTTAGCTTTTTGTGTTATTTGCTCAAGATCTAAACCAGCTCCATCGTCCGCAATAATAATATGCAGTTCTCTGTCTGTTTGTTTAATACTGCAACTAATGGTTCCAATCTCATCTTTATTTATTTCTAAACGCTCATCCATTGATTCGATGCCATGGTCAACACTGTTTCTAAAAATATGCACTAAAGACCTGACCAGCGGTTTAAGCTCATCAGAACATTTAATTTCTTTATCCACAATAATTTCTAATGGATAAATAGATTTACCCAGCCGGGTAGAGAGTTGGTCAACCAGCTTTGGATAAGAGCTAAACAGGCTGTATAGCGTTCTATTTTTTAGATTTCGAATATCTTTCACAACACTTTTATATTCATCTTGTTCTTGATGCTTTTGGGCAAGTTGAACAATTTTCCCTTCAATTTGAGAAATACTTTCTTCATCTACAGAAACTTTTCCACGTTTTGAAAAAAGCTCATCTCCTAAAACATCTTTGATAATGGTAATATCCTTTAATAACCAGGATTCAAAATCACTTTCATCTAGTAGCTGTTGTAGTTTTTCATTACAATTTTCCTGGCTGCTTATAGCATCAGATAAAGAGGATTCTAATTTATGTAAATTAGCAACCAGGCTATTCATTTCCTTTTGAGCAAAGAGTCCTTTAAAAGTATGGATTAGCCGATATAACTCTGTGGCATTGTGCAAGGGTGTTTTTTGCTGATCAATTAAAGAAGATTTAGCTTGAATCAGTCCTTCAAATTCATCATAAAGCTCAAAAAATTCTTCGCTATCGCTGACCACTGCAACAATCATTTTCAGGATATTTTTTTCCCGATTAATTTTTTTCTCTAAAATCTTTTTAGCGGTAATATCGGTAAAAATAAGCATAAACTTGCCCTTGGCAACAATCTTATATTTAACACTGATAGCTTTTTTATTAATAATAAATTCATTTTGCAATAATGAAATAATGGTTTTAATTTTAAGCTTATTACTTTTTTCTTTATTATTTTCCTCTAAAAGAGATTGTAGTGTCTCAATAAAAAAATCTTTTTTAACACTGTTTTCATATAATAAATCGGCAATATTTAAACCCAGAATCTCTTTTTTAAAAATTTTCACACATTCTTTAGAGTATTCACCATCAACCAGTAAATCCTTTGAAAAGGATAAAAAGCCTTGATCTGCATTATTTAAAAGCATGGTTACTTTGGTGGTTTTTTCTTCAATACGCTGTTCAAGATTGGTATTAAGTTCATGAATTTCTGCATGAAGCCTGGCACTGACACTGATATTTTCATTTAAGGATTTAGCCATAGAGCCAAATTCATCATTAGAGTTTAAAACAATTTGTTGTGGATGATCTTTTTTATTTTGTAAAAATAAAAAGAAATTATTAAGCCCGGACTCAAGAATTTTTAAGGGTTTATTAACAAAATTCATTAATAAAATTGCCATAACAACAAGAATAGTTAATAGCAATCCGACAGCAATGGCAAATTTGACGATATTAGCTTTATTTTGTTGGGCATCAATAGCTTGGTTAAATCGTTCAATCGATTTTTTGGTCTCATTTTTAAGCTGATTGATTTGATTGATAATCAGGGATTCATCGTAATAAAGCGTAATATCACCAATTTTTTCTACTAGAGCATCAGAGGTATTATTAATGGCTTTATTAAGCTGTATAAATTGCTCAAATTCTTTGGGAACCTGATGTTTAAAAACAATTTTATTTTTGACTTTCAGAGCCGTTAAAAAATTTTCTTTAACTACCTCATCCCATACTTTTATCGCTTGAATCCCATCATTTTTTATATCAAATAGTAAACTTTGTTGCAAGCCATCGGAATCAAAATTAAGTAAAAAAGTGGATGAATTTTTAGCGATCATATCCACGCTATCTTGCATTAGTTTTGCATTTAATGCTAACCGTGCCTCTAATCGTGCATCAAGTGCTTTCATGGCCTGATTTAGATTATAGCTTCTGATATCATTAATCAGTTTATTATCACTTTGAGAAAAAAGATAAGCAGAAGCAACAAAAGTTGAAATAATAACCAGACTTAAAATCAATAATGTTTTAAAAGTAATGCTCTTTTTCAAAAATAAAAGCCTCTGATTTTATTAGTTACCAATGTAATGTTGCTTTTGAAAATAAAATATTAATATTTTTTGACTATTTTATCATATAATCCAGTGGATTTAATATTGTCAAGAGCTTTTTGCCATTGAGCAATGATTTTATCATCGGTGTTTTTATTAAAGGCAAAATAAAGCGCACTTTCTTGTAAGGTATGAACAACTTCATACTGGCCGATATCAAAACCTTCCAGTTTTGCATTAGTGAAGGCAACGGTGATGTCATAAGAAAAAAGATCAATTCGATTGTGTTGCATTTTTTTAAAGGATAAATTAATCGCATTGTTACCTTCTACATAGAATATATGCTTTTTATCTATTCCTTGTTCCAGTAAAAGCAACTCTCCCACATCTTTTAATACGGCACCAATTTTATATTTATTTAAATCAGATACGGTATTAATAACAATATTTTTATTCTTAAGAGCAATAACTCCCACCTTAGTTTTACTAATCGGGCCAACCCATTTGAATAATGATTCTCTTGATACGGTTCTATTGGTTGAAAAAACTACAGTATTATTTTTTTTAAGAGCCAGGGTATAAGCACGAGACCAATTGGTTAATTTAACATCGTCTAAGCTTTGTTTTGAACCCATTTGTTTTAGCATTTCATCCAAAATTTCTACTGATAGTCCAGTTAGCCTGCCATCAATTTTCATATTAAACGGGGGGTAATGTTCGGTATACATTTTAATTTCATCCTGTGCCAATGCATTATCGGTTAATGCAAACATTATCAAGATGAATATTAAAAATATTTTTTTCATGGTAATACTCTTTTTATTTATAATTTTTATTTGCATAATCAGCATTCGCAGATGATTTGGAATTGGAATAAGGCCTAAGTAATAATCAAATAGATGTTTTGAGAATAACGATTACACCGTAGACTAGGGTACCCAATAAACATTAGCACAATCAAAAAAAAACTAAAACTAAATAGTTACTTAAAGTTTATAATGTGATATTCAGAATCTAAAAACGCCTTATCACTTGTTTGTTTAATAGATGTTAGGAATGCGCATTTGATCAGTGTAATAAGCAATAATACGATAATACTCACTCTGGTTTTACCCAAACTGGATAGGTATATTATTTTTTTCTTGTGGATTTAAATGTAACATTATAACATAAGCAATGATTAAGCAAAAATTCCACCAAATACACTTAGCACTACTATTAGGCTTATTACTTTTTGGTCAATATGGTGTGCTTAATCATTCGGTGCAACATCCTTTTCATATTGCCGATCAATCCTGCAAGATATTTTTTGCATTAGAACAATTGTCTGATGGAGTGCTTTTTGATAATACACAGGCTTTTATAGCTGGCGCATTTATACCCATAGTTGCACTTTTTGAAAAAGTTTTTACCCTAACCCAAACGTTATACCACTCACGAGCCCCTCCTGCCCTTTCGTAAACACATCAAAAAATAATTTTTAAAACAGTGCTAATCAACACATGGCTAGCACACGTTATTTTCTTGTTTACGAGAGGTTTTATTATGCGTAAAGCATTTTTTATGGCTGTAATTGCAGCTAATACACCAAATACAGTTTTTGCTACTAGCGAAATAGAAATACTGAGGCAACAGCTCAATGAAATAAAAAATAATTACGAACAGCGTATCCAAACATTAGAAAAAAAATTACAAAAAGCAGAAGTTAATATTGAAAACAATGTAAAAAATACTCAGCAAGCCAATGTAAAGACTAAACCATCAGCCACTACTTCTATAGGGCAGAACAATTTTAATCCTGCAATTAGTTTAATTTTAGATGGCCGCTATGCTAGCTTTAAAAATAATCCTGAAGCCTATGAATTACCTGGTTTTGCTCTAGGAAACGAAGCAGGTTTGGGTGAGAAAGGTTTTTCTCTGGGTCATTCAGAGTTAGCTATCAGTGCCAATATTGATGATAAATTTTATGGCAAAGCCACTTTGGCAGTACATGATAATAAGGGGGAAACAGAACTGGAATTAGAAGAAGCCTTTATCCAAACTCTGGGGTTAGGCAATGGATTAGGTATTAAAGCCGGACGTTTTTTCTCTGCAATTGGATATTTAAATGAACAACATCAACATCTCTGGGATTTTGCTGATGCCCCTCTAATATATAGAGGTTTATTTGGCAATCAATTAAGAGACGATGGTTTACAAATAACCTATCTTGCACCTACAGATACCTTTATGCAATTAGGTATGGAACTATTTAGTGGCAGTAATTTCCCTGCTGGAGGTAGCCATAGTGGTATTGGAAGCTGGAGTGCATTTGCTAATATTGGAGGGGATATTGGCATTGAACATAGCTGGCAATTAGGGCTGAGCCATTGGCAGGCCAGTGATATAGATGGTCGAACTAGTGGAGGACATAGTCATGGCGAAGGCTTGAGCGAAACACCATCTTTTACTGGAAAGAGTAAAATAAATGCTCTGGATCTGGTATATAAATGGGCGCCTAATGGTAATCCAACTCAACAGAATTTCAAACTCCAATTTGAGTACTTTGACCGCCGCGAAGATGGCACTATCACCATGCTTTATAGTGGCCCTCCAGAAAAAATTTCAACTTATGATGGTCAGCAGGATGGTTGGTATGCCCAGGCAATTTATCAATTTGTACCCCATTGGCGAACTGGTATTCGCTATGACCGACTCAGTAGTGACAATAAAGGCTCTGATGAAGAGCTATTAGCTGAAGCTGGGCTGGACAATAAAGGCCATACACCGGATCGTTATAGCGCCATGTTGGAATGGCTGCCCAGTGAATTCAGCCGTATACGATTGCAATTTAATCGGGATAACTCATATGAAAATTCTGATAATCAGATTTTTTTACAATATACCTATAGTCTGGGTAGTCATGGTGCTCACCAATTCTAGGAGAAATAAATATGTTTAAAAAAATAAAAAAACAATGGTTTATACTGCTACTTTTTTCTCTATGGTCCTCCAATAACCATGCAGAAATTTATATTTTTGCTTGTGAACCTGAATGGGCATCTCTTGCAAAAATGCTTGGTGGAAATCAGGTGAGTGTTTTTAGTGCAACCACTTCATTACAAGATCCCCATCATATACAGGCTCGCCCCAGTCTCATTGCCAAGGCTCGTAAAGCCGATCTTTTAGTCTGCACTGGGGCGGAATTAGAAATTGGTTGGTTACCGCTATTATTAAGAAAGTCTGCCAATGGAAAAATTTTTCCAGGCCAGGCAGGTTATTTTATGGCTGCAGAAAAAGTAACATTACTGGAAAAGCCCGTTTTTCTTGATCGCAGCCAGGGAGATGTGCATGCTGCGGGTAATCCACATATCCATCTTGATCCCAGACGTATTATGCAGATTGCAAAATATCTGACCAATACACTAATAAAAATTGATGCTAAAAAGCAGTTATTCTATCTAAAAAATTTAGATAGTTTTACTGATAAATGGACAAAGGCAATTAAACAATGGCAACAAAAAGCAAAACCATTATACGCTAAGCGTATTGTAGTTAATCACAATAGTTGGACATATCTTGAGTCCTGGTTAAAACTGGAACGTATTGCTATATTGGAGCCCAAACCAGGTATTGCTCCAAGCAGTGCCTACCTGAGTAAAGTACTTGCAAGGTTAAAAACCGATCCAGCGGATATGATTATATATGCAAGTTATCAAAGTGATAAAGCGGCAAGCTGGCTAGCTAAAAAAACAGCACTCCCTATTATAGCATTGCCTTTTAGTGTTGCTGAAAACGAGGACTTATTACAGTGGTTTGACAAGCTCATAAATAAACTTTTAGAGGCAAGTATATGAATTATGATGGACTGAGTTTTTCCATCCTCGGGCCTGCTTTTATAGCAGGTCTACTTATTCTTACCACCCATGTTCCACTTGGTCAGGAAATACTAAAACGCGGTATTATTTTTATCGACCTGGCCATAGCACAGGTTGCAGGATTAGGACTAATTCTTGCCTTTCACTTTGGTTGGCAAGGCCATGGTTGGGAGGTACAGCTAATTGCTATGATAAGTGCATTTTCTGCCGCCTTAATTTTAAGTTTTATGGGAAAGCATTGGCCGCATATCCATGAAGCCCTTATAGGGGTAACATTTATACTCGCAGCAACAGCAAGTATTTTATTATTAGCCAATAATCCACAGGGGGGAGAACACCTTAAAGAATTATTAGTGGGACAAATTTTATGGGTTACCTGGGATCAACTAATGCCCATAACCTTAATATCTGCTTTTATTTTAATCCTCTGGTTTAAATTTAGGCATTACTTTGGTCAGTCGGGTTTTTATTTATTATTTGCTCTGGCAGTGACCAGCTCTGTTCAGTTAGTAGGAATTTATCTGGTTTTTGCCAGCTTAATTATTCCTGCTCTTGGCAGTTTATTACACCATTCCAAAAAATCCTTATTACTGGGGTATTTAATAGGCGTGTCAGGTTATGGATTAGGATTAGTGCTATCGTCACTATTAGACTTACCCAGTGGAGCAGTAATTGTTTGGAGCATTGCGGCAACCGCATTACTGTCAAGAATAATATTAATAAGGACTACCACAATGGGATAGAAAACAACATGCAATAAAATTGTAATATTTACATGGTAAAGTTTTACCCAATATTTATTTTTAACAAAAAAACTTTACTATGGATACTTATACTTTATTTATTTTACTGTCAATTTTTCCAACTTTTTGGCTATTAGGAAAAATCAGGGTTCGCTTGCAATTATCTATGGCCAAGCACCCCTCTCTAAGAGGTCATTCCAAATGGTCTCGTAGGATATCTAAACTGATCCCCTATTTTGAATATGATCAATACGCATTTTTTAATAGCGATAAAGCGCCAGAAACAATTACTAAAAAACGTATAAATGCTTTTAATCGCTTAAAAGAAAAATTAAATAAACAATACTTTCATTCCATAAGCTTTTCGGATTCACTTGAAAAAAGTGTATCTGATGTTGCTTTTACTAATGCCTACCGAGTGCCTTTTCCTTATCAGCGTTTTATTAGTGAAAATATTAGAATAGCAAATGTTGCTATAGAATCATCTGATCTCAAGTTAAAAGATCTTGATAGTAACTGGAATTACGATTTATTTAGCTCCTATGGCGTTAATGTTTTTGGTTATGATTTTTATAAACATTGCATGGCAGAAGCGTATAAATCTTTTGCCGATCTTGGGCCAGTGCTCGGACCGTATCACCCGCTAATAAAAGCTAATGTTTTAAGGCTAAAAAAAATTTCCGGCCTAGATGAAATTTCTTTTCACATGTCAGGAACTGAGGCGGTTATGCAAGCAGTACGCCTGGCACGCTATCACACAGGTAAAACACATCTGGTTCGTTTTTGTGGTGCTTATCATGGTTGGTGGGACGGAGTTCAACCAGGGATTGGCAACCAACGAGAAAGTAGCGATATTTATACTCTGGAAGATCTGAGTGAAAACACTATCCGGGTACTTAATACCCGCAATGATATTGCCTGCATTTTAATAAATCCTCTTCAGGCTTTACATCCAAACTCTGATGCAGCCAGTGATGCTACACTAATAAGTAGCAGTCGGAGTGCAAATTTTGATCGGCAGTCCTATACAAAATGGTTACAAAGAATTAGGGAGATTTGTACACGGCGCGATATTGTACTGATTATTGATGATATATTTACCGGGTTTCGTCTTGCTTACCGTGGAGCTCAGGAATACTTTAAGGTACAAGGTGATATTGTTACCTATGGAAAAACTCTGGGCGGTGGCTTAGCTGTTGGGGTAGTCTGTGGCAAACACAATTTAATGAAGCGTTTTAAACCCAACCAGCCTGCTAATGTTTCTTTTGCCCGAGGCACATTTAACTCACACCCATATCTTATGGCCTGCATGAATGAGTTTCTTAAACAAATAGAATTACCCAAATACCAGGAGTTATACCAAAACTCAGATGCTCTGTGGAATAACCGCGTTATCGAACTCAATCGTCGTTTAGAACAGCTCAGTGTGCCAGTCAAAATTATAAATTTATCCACAGTATGGACACTGACCTACACCCTGCCCAGTCGCTATAACTGGATGTATCAATTTTATCTTCGAGAGCAATCATTATCTCTGGGCTGGATAGGCAGCGGGCGCTTTATCCTAAGTTTGAATTATAGTGATGAAGATTATGAGCAATTGATGCAAGCAATCGTTCGTGCAGGGGAAAAAATGCTTGCTGATGGCTGGTGGTGGCAGGATGCCAAATTAACCAATAAAAGTATTCAAAGACAATACGCTAAAGATATTATTTCATCACGCATTCCGCAATTAAAAAAAGTCCTTCATTAACAAGCAGCCTATAGAGGAAAGTAGAATATGCTCGACTATAAATCAAATATAGCTATAAGTGACTTTAGGAAATCCCTGCAACAACAATTTAATCAATTTATACTCCAGCAACAAAGTATTTATCTTCCAAAAGATTGTCTTAGAATTGACTTACACTGTCATGACCACAATAGTGATAAACCCGATGAATTATGGGGGCGAATTCTTCAATTACCAGAAACCTGGTTAAAAACAAAAAAGCTGCTAAAAACACTGAAAAAAAATGGCTGTAATGCATACACCATTACTAACCACAATAATGCTCTTTCATGCTGGCAATTACTGGAAAAAGGACAAGATGTATTAGTCGGTGCGGAGTTTACTTGTTATTTTCCTGAATATAATTTATTTATTCATGTATTAACCTATGGTTTTACTCCTCAACAAGAAACCATACTGAATAACAAACGCCAAAATATTTATCATTTTTTGCATTATACTACTGAAAATGACATTCCCGTCATCCTACCTCATCCACTCTATTTTTATACCCGCAATAGCCATATTGATATCGCCTTATTTGAAAAATTATCGGTTATGTTTCAACGTTATGAAGTAATAAATGGTCAACGTGATCAATGGCAAAGTATTCTGACGTTAGACTGGACACAAACGCTAACTGAAGAAGTCATAGTTAATAATGCAAAAAAGCATAATTTGAATCCTGAGGATTTTAATGTTTCTCCCAGTCAGGCTAAAATATTAACTGGAGGCTCAGATGATCATATGGGCATGTTTGCAGGGCAAAGTGGAACCAATTTATATGTGCCCAACTTAACTTCCCAACTTAAATATAAAAACCCATCTGAATTGGCTTTAACTGCTCTAAAAGCCAATCAATTATCTGCATATGGACATGTTGCAGAAAACCAAAAATTAAATGTTGCCTTATTAGATTATTTTTCTCAGGTTGCAACCAAAATTAAAGATCCCGGGCTATTAAGAATACTTTTTCATCGTGGTGAAAACTCCGATAAAATAGCCTGTTTTGTACTCAGTAATCTATTATTGGAAATGCAAAAACATAAAAATACACAAAAGTTTTTTGGCCTTATACATCATGCTCTACAAGGAAAAAAACCCGGCAAACTGGTTAAATGGAGAATAAAAAAAGACTATCATTTTTGTATTAATGCCTTAGAAGATATAGCTAAAAATACAGCGAATCCACCAGAGGAATTTATACTTTCAGTTAATCGAAGTATCCCAAAACTTTATAAACAACTTAATCTACTGATGATTAAACGACTAACAAAATCAGGCATTATAAATACCGAAAAACGTCTAAAAAACTTTTCTACCGCAGAAATTACCAAACAGTTTGAGATCCCAAGCCAGTTGACTAATTTACTGGTTAATAATAATACCCAACTAAATGGTATGAGCCATGTTAATTTTGGAGCATTATTAGACAATTTATCTTTTCCATTATTAATCAGTACATTTTTGCTTGGAACAACCATGGCAAGTACGCGACTATTATATCAAAACAGGCAATTTTTAAATACTTTTTCAGCAAGCATTGGTAAAAATAAACATCCCAAACGGGCCTTATATCTTACCGATACTTTAAAAGATAAAAATGGTGTATCAAATTCACTTTCAGCCAAGCTAAAGGAAATACAAAAATCGGATCTACCTATTGATTTTTTAATTTGCCACCCTGATGCAAAACCAGAGCCCCATTTACACGTTATAAAACCACTCACTTCTTTTAGCCTAAGCGACTTTGGTGAGCAACAATTTCGCATACCCGATATTATGGAAATAGGGATGATCTTTTATCAGGGTGCTTATGATCGTATTATCTGCTCAACTGAAGGGCCAATGGCTTTTGCATCTTTATTTATTAAACATATGTTTAATGTCCCCAGTTACTTTTTTATGCACACCGACTGGCTTGATTTTATTAAACATACCACCGATTTAAACCAGCATGAACGTGATAGGGTAAGGCGTTTTCTGCGATTTTTTTATCAGCAATACAGTGGAATTTTTGTGCTTAATAAGGAGCATAAAGAGTGGCTGACAGGGCATAATATGCAGCTTGATAAAAAAAATGTGTTTTTAACTGCACACCATACTCAAGCTAGAAATGAAAATATTAAACCCCTTCATAAAAAAAATCTATTTAAGGGGGCGGATGAAAATACCCCTGTTTTATTATTTGCCAGTCGTTTAAGTAAAGAAAAAGGCATATATGATCTACCTAAAATATTTTCCATGGTGAAAAAATCGATAGCTAATATTAAACTGGTAATTGCAGGTTCTGGACCAGAACAGAAACAACTAAAAAAATTATTACCTGAGGCGGTTTTTTTGGGCTGGGTGGACAAAAAAACTATTTTCCAATTGTATAACAGTCTGGATTTAATGATTTTTCCCTCACGTTTTGATACTTTTGGAAATGTTATTCTAGAAGCTTTTGTTAATGGCATGCCTGTTATTTCTTATAATTGTAAAGGCCCCAAAGATATTATTGAGCATAATATAAGTGGTTATCTGGTAGAAGATGAAGAGCAAATGAGTAAACATATCATTAGCTTTATTAACGATCCTGAAGCCCAAAAACGGATGAAAAAAAATGCCATGCTGCGTAGTTCTAAATATCAGGCAGAACCCATTATGCAGCAATTTATTCATGATCTGGGTCTGGTTGAACAAACTCAAACTTCTTCAGTGGATTAATATGTCAGATTATTTACGTTCTTTAACCCAGCATGAGCAAATTAACTTTTTACTCACTAATCGTATTCCAAGAACCTTATTAACCCGATTTATGGGCTGGTTTAGTAAAATAGAAAGCCCTTTATTAACTAAAATATCACTTTATCTCTGGCAGCAGCTTGCTGGGCCGATAAACTTAGATGAGTGCAAAAATTCAGAATTTAATAGCTTACATGAGTGTTTTATTCGTGAACTTAAAAAAAATGCCCGAGCTATTGATAAGCGCAATAATATAATAATTAGCCCCTGTGACGCGGTTATAGGGAGTTTTGGTAAAATTAATGATAATACTCTTTATCAGGCAAAAGGATTCCCATATGATTTGCACGACCTAATCCCTGATAAGCAGCTGATTAAAAAATATAAAAATGGTCTATTTATTACGTTAAGGCTTAAATCAACCATGTATCACCGCTTTCATGCCCCTGTTGATTGCCATATTAATAACATTAACTATATTACTGGGGATACCTGGAATGTAAACCCGATAGCACTTAAACGTATCGAAAAACTCTATTGTAAAAATGAACGTGCTGTTCTTGATTTAGATCTTAATAGAGAAGACAGCTATATTTGTATCGTAGCTGTTGCTGCAATACTGGTTGCCAGTATGAAATTTAATTGTTTAAATAAAAATCTGGATCTTAAGTATCAGGGCCCTAATTCAATTCCCTGTTCTAAATCCTACCTTAAAGGGGAAGAAATTGGCTATTTTCAACACGGCTCAACTATTATTCTTTTTGCCTCCTCTAACTACCGTTTTACAGAAAATTTAAACTCAGGTGACAATGTAAAAATGGGGGAGCAACTGCTTATTGAGGTTTAATCAAATGGTTATATTTCCTTCATAAAAAAGTAACATTGTTAATATAAAATAACCTTATCAAGAGTAAGATTCTATTGTAACAATTGACTCACTTTTCAAAATTAGGAGCAAAATATGGACCAATCCTTAAGTTTTTTTGATGAACTTAACATGCAACGTTGGGATGATCATCGTTATTATCACCATAATCGCATCAATCAATTTTTACACTTCCTCAGTGCAATCTGCTTTTTGTCCAGTTATGTATTGATATTTATAAATCCTGTATTAGCGATCCTTATTGGATGGTTAGGCGCAATGGTTTTACGTCAGGTAGGGCATTTTTTCTTTGAACCTAAAATAAAAGATCTTAGCTACGATGTTAGCCATGAATATAAAGAAAGTGTTAAGGTGGGTTATAACTTATATCGTAAAATTATTTTATTAAGCCTTTGGGGCTTATCAACACTTGCTATAGTTGTGTCTCCATCTTTATTTGGTTTATTAGATATAACCAATGGATTTCTTTATAATTTGGCCATGACATGGTTATTTGTTGGCCTATCAGCTTTAATTTTTAGATCAGTGCATTTATTTTTTATTATGGGAATACAGTCGGGTTTTGTCTGGTTGGTAAAAATACTAACGGACCCCTTCCATGATATTAAAATTTATTACAAATCATTGCACTATATTATGAAGGGTGAAATGTACGATCAAATGACCGATTGGTATGACCCCAGTTTGGTAAAAAACGCTTAAAAACTATTATATAATTTCAGCAGAGCTATATTCTTATTTTGCATCTCTGCTGATTTTAACATCAAAATTGAACCTAGAAAACTACTGCAATGCATTTAAACCCAGTTTATTAAATAATACCTGGTCACTATTGGTACTGGCATTATCGGTAGTAAGTAAGTGCTCACCATAAAATAAAGAGTTGGCTCCAGCCATAAAACACAAGGCCTGCATTTCATCTGACATGGACTCCCGTCCCGCAGATAAGCGAACCCAGGAAGCGGGCATTAATATACGAGCAACCGCTATGGTGCGAACAAACTCAAGCGGATCAATTCCTTTTACCCCAAATAAGGGCGTACCTTCCACTTGTACCAACATATTAATAGGTACACTTTGTGGTTGTTTTTCCATATTACATAACTGCAATAATAAACTGATACGATCTTCGCGAGATTCACCCATACCCAAAATACCACCGCTACAAACATTTATTCCAGCATCTTGTACGTGACTGATGGTATCCAGGCGATCCTGATAAGTACGAGTAGTAATTACCTGATCATAATACTCAGGAGAGGTATCTAAATTGTGGTTATAATAATCCAGACCCGCCTGCTTTAATACCTTAACCTGTTCTGAATCTAACATGCCTAAGGTTACGCAGCTTTCCATACCTAAGGATTTAACCGCCTTAATCATTTCAACTACTTTGGGGAAATCGCGTTTATTCGGTCGCGACCATGCAGCTCCCATACAAAAACGCTCCGCCCCTGCTTGCTGGGCTTTTGTAGCCTCACTTATAACATCTGCAACATTCACCAGAGCCTCGTCTTCTAAAGATGTTTCATAATGTGCACTTTGTGAACAATAACCACAATCTTCCGAGCAACGCCCTGTTTTAATGCTCATCAGCGTGCTGACCTGTATTTTATTTGGATCAAAATACTGTCGATGTGTCTGTTGAGCCTGATACATTAAATCATTAAAGGGAAGAGCAAATAATTTGCCCACTTCTTCAGCTTGCCAATCTGTTCTAATATTCATATCTTATTTTCGTTATCTGTTAATAATTATCAATTTTAAACTATTTGTGCCATTATCTCTTAATGGGTACACTTATTCAATTTTTCAAATCAGAGTTTTTATCCGGGCAATGTTTTTTATGTAAAAAACAGGCAGACATCCAAAGCTCTTTATGTGCCAGCTGCTGCTCACAATTACCAAAAAACAATAGCTGCTGTTCTATTTGTGCAAATCCTTTAAATAGTGAGCAGTTAAATAGTGCATTAATATGTGCTTCCTGCCAACAAAAAACTCCTCGTTTTGATAGGGTCTTCAGTCCTTTTTTATATCAGCATAAAATGATTGAGTTAATTCCAGCCTTTAAATACCATGCAAAATTATTTTTAGGTAAAACCTTAGCAAAATTATTTATTCAGCAATATAGCAATCAAGCTATTTCTCATGACCTGCCAGAGCTGATTATTCCTGTTCCATTACATATTAAACGCTTAAAACACCGGGGCTTTAATCAGTCCAGTGAATTAGCTAATTATTTTTCACAACAATGGGGCATAAAAATAGATGATCAGTTGGTCGAGCGCATTAAGATAACCCATACCCAAAAAGGCTTAACTTTAAAACAGCGAAAAAACAATCTTAAAAATGCCTTTAGATTAGTCGCAGGTAAAAAGCTTAATAATAAACATGTGGTAATAGTCGATGATGTTATTACCACAGCAAACACCGTTAATGAAATCGCTCGGGTATTAAAACAGGCAGGAGCCAGTCGAGTGGATGTTTGGACCATTGCCAGGGCCTGATAAAAATCGATTACAAACAGTGCCCGAAATAGTTAAGTCCTTATGAGAATATATTAGCCATTAAGCCTTGAATAATTTATTAGTCGGGTTTAGTCATCACATTGCTGAGATTGACAAGGTAAAATTAATTGCAGTCTTAATATCTTCTATTGGGAAAAACCAGTCTTTTAGCTTTCTCTAATATTTTTCTATTTAATATAAAGTTGAAGGGAATGACTGAAAGTTACTCTAAACCAAACATAAGATATCACTAATATTGATAAGTAATTTCTACATTGTACTCATTAGTTTGTACAGAAATAATGTGACAAGTACCTTGAAATTTGCCGTTTTGAATGGTAACGGGTATATACCTATAATCATTGTTTTCATTATTTCTGTCCTCATTTACAACTAATGTCGTTAACAACTGTACAAACATATCACCAAGGCACTAAACACCATTTTCAGCGTTATGCTTCTGGTCCTGATGGTTTAGATTGGAAAAATCAGCCCGATCCCTTTCGCCGTTTTGCTGGGTGTAATACCACCAAGTTGCCATTACTTACAGAGCCAACAACTATTTTATATGAAGATTTATACTGTAAAGACAAACATCAAATACATGACTATTCACTTGCAAGCATTGCTCAATTATTCGAATTATCCTTAGGGCTTTCAGCATGGAAACAAGCTGGTGAGACACGCTGGCCACTACGCTGTAACCCATCTAGTGGCAATTTACACCCAACTGAAGCTTACCTGATTTTAGACAAGTCAATCCTGGGCATCGAGCCAAGCAATCAGCTAAATAATGAACACAATATAAATAATGGCATAAAACAAGGCATCTATCACTATGTCAGTTGTGACCACTTACTCGAACAACGCTGTAATTTTAATTATCTTAGCCCACAGCTTCCTTCAGATTCCTTTTTAATAGGACTTTCGTCGATACATTGGCGAGAAGCCTGGAAGTATGGTGAACGTGCTTTTCGATATTGTCAACATGATGTTGGACATGCCATTGCAGCCATACGCTATGCAGCGGCAACATTAGGCTGGCAGGTGCAAATTTTAAGCGGTATCAGTGATGTTGATCTTGCCTGCCTTTGTGGCATTGACCGTAACAGTGATTTTACCAGCGCTGAACCCGAACACGCGGATGTCATGCTACTGGTTAATACACAGGGTAGAAAACTAGCTAATATCAATGTGCCTTTAACAAAATTATCGACACTGGCTCAACAAGGGCAATGGACAGGCCAGGCCAATAAGCTGTCAAGCACACATGGCGACGACTGGCCAATCATTAGTGACGTTGCCAGCAATAGCAAAAAAAATGAAACTAGTGAGTCAATATGGAAAGAACCCTCTTATCCCTTACCTCTCCCCCATCTTCATTCTATCCGTATTCCCGCTAGTCAGCTTATTAAACAACGCCGCAGTGCGCAACAATTTGATTCCAGAGGTAAAATGATGAGCCAATCCTCATTTTACCGCTTATTAGATTTAACGCTACCACGTTCTATGACTGCCCCCCTTGATACTATCCCTTGGCAGCCACGCATCCATCTATTATTTTTTATCCATCATGTTGAGGAACTCGAACCAGGTCTGTATATTTTATTAAGAAACGACACAGCTAAAACCAAAACATCTTTTCAGCAGAGTCTAAGCTCAGATTTTCAATGGCTTAAACCACACAATTGCCCGCAGCACATAGAGCTATTTCAACTTGTTGCTGGCGATGCAAGAAACGCCGCAAAAACCTTATCTTGTCATCAAGAAATTGCCAGTGATGGCATTTTAAGTCTTGCTATGATTGCTGAATACACTGCCAATTTGGATAGCAAACCATGGCAATATCGGCAATATTTTTGGGAAGCAGGCATTATCGGCCAAACCTTGTATTTAGAAGCAGAATCTATGGGACTTCGCGGTACCGGCATCGGCTGTTATTTTGATGATGCGGTACATGAATTATTGGATATAAACGATGATACCTTGCAAAGCCTCTATCACTTTACCATTGGTCAAGCACTGGAAGATGAACGTTTGCAAACATTACCCCCTTATGCCCATTTACAGCGCAGTTAATTAAATTTAAGATATGACTCATGCAAAAGTCTCAAATAAGCCATCACATATTTCTAGGCGCAAACATAATAATTAACATACCGCTTATGGCAACCATTGAACCAACAAAATCCCAAAGTGTTGGGGTTATACCATCAATCAACCAAAGCCAAATAAGTGCAACAAAAATATAAACACCACCATAGGCTGCATATACACGTCCCGCAGCTTCTGGGTGCAGCGACAGTAGCCAAGCAAACAGAGCCAAACTTGCAGCGGCAGGAATTAATAAAAGTATGCTTTTATCTTGTTTAAGCCATAAATAAGGCAGATAACAACCTATAATTTCGGCTACGGCAGTTATTAAAAATATTCCCAGTGTTTTTATTTCAAACATTTATTTACCCAATTTAAAATGAAAAATAGCTAGCCAAAAGGGGCAAGAATAATATCCACTAGTTATTTTAATTCTGTCTCAGATCTTCTTGCGTTTTTCATTATTTTGTAATGCTAACGCCAAATTCAGTGGCCGCTGGCAGATATTAGATAAACCCTGCAAGCGCACTGAACTGTGATAAAACTGACATTCATCACCTAGTTTTTTAATTTAAATTTTTAGCTAATATCTATTTTTACATCCACCTAAGTTAAGAATAAAGCTTTTGATAAGGCGAGCCTA
>JASFYQ010000029.1:0-47014 GCA_045047105.1 Pseudomonadota bacterium
TTTGTCCGGTTGGCGACAATTAACTTGTCCGGTTTTTTCTCTAATTTTTCATAGCTTGTTTTTTACGATAACTTTCTCCTTCAATTTGATAAATAGAAGTATTAATGAATCAATCAATTTAAATTTAAGGATAAATATAATGTCTAATAAAATATTTCAAGATGATAAACTGGAATATAATAGCTGTCCTCTTTGCTTATTCAAATCGAGTCAGTTAGCTAAAGAATTGCCTGCAATACTTGTTGGATGTGATGATTATTATGAGGTTAGTGCTAAAAAATTACTAAAAAAACTTAGAAAGCGTTCTAATCAACCTTCTGAATTACCTAATTCACCTGATGAACTAATTGTTCAACTTGGTAATATAAATGATGTTTTAATAACTATTTTGGGGATTTATTGTTTGGCTATAGAGAAAAAAAATAAAAAAAAGATGATTTGTTTTTCACCTTGGGATGAAATATAGAATTTTTTGCATAGCAGTTATAACTAAAAATTTAGAGCCTTTGAGCAAGCATATACAATAGTTTACGGCTCGTTTATTAACAGTAGTTTAGCTTATAGGCCAATATTTTTAACAGAAAGATACGTACGTCAGAATAAATTAATTAGAAAATAGTCTAATTAATTTGACAGGTACACATGTTTGGCGTACATTAGGGAAAATAGACCTTTAAACAGGAGTACAATATGCAAGAAGCCAGTACTATAAAACAAGAAAGAATGCATATAAGACTTGATGCTATAGCCAAACATACGCTTGAAAAGGCAGCTCAATTTAGTCATAAAACGTTATCTGATTTTGTTTTATCTTATGCTTTGGAATCTGCAAATAAGGTTATAATTGAACATGAAAAAATAACCTTAACTGAAGATGATTTTAGTGTTTTTTTAGATGCTTTAGAGCATCCACCCAAACCTAATGTCGCATTAAAAGAGGCTTTTGAATTACATAAACAAAGTGTTCAGTGATTTATACAGAAATACATGTATTAGATAAAACACATGATCGTAAGTCTTTCTCTTGCGGGGAAGAGAGTCTTGATCAATATTTTCAACAATTCGCAGCACAAGATATTAAACGAAATATCAGTCGGATATTTGTAGCAACTGAAAAAAAGCACAAAACTATTGTTGGTTTTTATTCATTAAGTGCCAATAGCCTTGATGCGAGTGATTTACCGATAAATTTAAGAAAGAAATTACCTAAATACCCTGTACCTGTTTCGTTACTGGGACGTTTAGCGGTTAGCCAAGACTTCCAACATCAAGGCATGGGTAAAGTTTTATTAGCTGATGCATTACAACGAGTCTACCATGCTAGTCAGGCAATGGCTGTTTATGCTGTGATTGTTGAGGCTTTGGATGAAAATGCAAAAAAATTCTATCAAAATTTTGGTTTTATAGCCTTGCCCAATAAACCATTAACCTTGTTTTTACCTTTGCAGACAATAAAAAAACTTATAAACAGCTAATTTATAAATTTAACACACACTCTCATAAGCAATGTAAATAAATAACTATGCAAAAATGCATAGTTTGACTTTAAGAGAATATTAGTAAATATTAATATAAAGTTGATTTTTCATTGGTTTTTTAATTTAAATCCAAAATTTTTTAAAATTCAAATCATGCAAAATTGCATAATTTTTTAAAATATCATGCAATTTTGCATAATCAGTTTTTTGATTTTTTTTATGTGATTTTACATGACAAGGTGGCTAATTAACGGTTTTATAGGTTTTCTGGCTTTAGTAACGAGCCCCTTTGGGGACATCAATTTAAAATGGATATGGATAAAATTATTGGAGACGTTGCTCAATTATTAAATGTTTCCATTTTATCCATTATACAAGGCAAACGAGGTAAGAAAAATATTCCCCGTTCGATTGCTATGTATCTATGCCAGGAAATGGGTGATCATAGGTTAATCGATATAGCACACAAATTTGGTCTAAAGAGAACGGGCAGTATTCCAATAACTATAACAAAATTAAAGGTGTTACTTGATTCAGATATTGAGCTTAAGAATAAATTAAAGCACTATTTCACTTGCCCCCCTTTTTTTTAACTATAACTATTTACTTTTTAACTTAAAACCACAGTAGAAATAAACATGTTTAATTTTGAAAAATATATGCCCTGGCTAGATTCACATTGGCACTGGATTTTACAGGTTTTTATAGTGGTATTGCTTACTGCTCTTGTGAGCTTTATATTAAAAAAAGTGCTCTATCGCTTATTGATTCAATCAAATAAAACAAAAAACTATGTAGATGATATTGTAGTTAAAGCAGGTAAAAAACCCCTGGGCTGGATTATCTGGTTAGTGGGTATTAGTTTAGCCGCAGATATTATTTTCTTGCAGACCCAAAGTCAGATTTTTTCATCCGTAGATATGCTGCGTGATATTGGTATTTTAATAGCCTTAACATGGTTTATATTAGGTTTGGTTAAAGGCTTTGAAAAAGAATATAGTAAAAAAAATCGTGGTGATGCAAATTGTGATGTGCATACAATTGAGGCAATGAGTAAGCTTATCCGACTGGCTTTAATTATTACTGCGGTGCTGGTGTTATTACAAACTATGGGTTATAGCATTTCTGGTTTATTAGCTTTTGGAGGGGTAGGGGGAATCGCAATTGGTTTTGCTGCTAAAGATTTATTAGCTAACTTTTTTGGCGGGCTGATAATCTATTTAGATAGACCCTTTAAAACCGGTGACTGGATCCGCTCTCCTGATAGAAAGATTGAAGGTACCGTTGAAAATATTGGCTGGCGAGTGACTCAGATCCGCACTTTTGATAAACGCCCGCTGTATATTCCCAATTCAATTTTTACCAGTATTATTGTTGAAAATCCTTCGCGTATGTTAAACCGCAGAATTTATGAAACCATCGGTATTCGTTATGATGATTTAGAGCAGATGGATAAAATAGTAGCCGATGTTAAACAGATGTTAATTGAGCATGATGAAATTGATAAGCAACAAACCATGATTATTAACTTTAATGCTTTTTCAGATTCATCGGTGGATTTTTTTGTTTATACCTTTACAAAAACAATCAACTGGGTAGAGTTTCATCAGGTTAAACAAGATGTTTTAATAAAAATTTCGCAGATAATCTCTGGCCATCAAGCTGAAATTGCTTTTCCAACTACAACCGTACATTTACCAGAAGGTATTAATTCTAAGCCTGCATAAGTTACAAGTTAAAATTTACACAGAATAATATACTTTTTTACAGATAAAAAAAGCCGAGCGGTGAGACTCGGCTAAAGGGGAGAAATAAACCGTTTAATAAAGTTTATGCACTGAGTGCTTCCGCTTTTTTGTCATACCATTTCTTAACCTCTTCATCCCAGCCATCCATGCGTACATAAGAGCATTGACGTGGCTCGCTAATCATATTGGCATCTAAATCCAGGCCAATTCCATCCAGATAATTAACCAGACCAATGCGCTCAATCATTTCACCTGTGCGTTCATGCTCGAGTGCATTTTCTGCAAAGAAATCGATCATTTCACCTGCTAGTTCAACAATTTTTTCATAATCTTCCATGGTATCCAGTTTCAGAAATGGAACTACCACTGTGCCCATCATATCGCCAATTTTTAGTGTACGTTTACCACCGATCAAAATAGTAACTCCGTGATCTTTGCCAGGAGCTAAAGCTTTAGTCATTACATTGATACAATGCATACAACGTACGCATTCTTTATTATTTACGCTCAGTGTATCATCTTTATTTAATGTAATAGCACTGGTGGGGCAACGGCTGGTGACATTATCTAATACATAATCACGACCACTTTTAGCTACAAATTTTTTCACTTCGTCTTGATCAATTTGTATTTCATCTCGCCAGGTTCCAATAATAGCCATATCTGCACGCTCAATTGAATTAGTACAATCATTAGGGCAGCCAGATACTTTAAACTTAAACTTGTATGGCAAGGCTGGGCGGTGTAAATCATCCTGAAATTCATTTACCAGATGACGCATAATCGCGTGTTCATTAGCACAAGAATGTTCGCATCGAGCCGCACCAACACAGGCCATTGCGGTACGCACACAGGGCCCCGCTCCTCCTAAATCAAAACCATAGGAGTTTATTTCATCAAAAAACGGCTGGATGCTTTTGGTTTCGCAGCCAATAAACATAATATTACCTGTCTGACCATGGAAGGTTTGCAACCCTGAACCATGTCTTTCCCATGAATCAGCTAATTGGTTCATAATATCGGTAGTATAATAATTGCCTGCGGGTGGCTGGACTCGAACGGTATGGAATTCTTTAGACAGGGGATAGGCTTCTGCAACTTCAGAAAAACGAGGGATAATGCCTCCACCATAACCAAATACACTGACCGTTCCGCCTTTCCAATAACCCATGCGGGTTTCATAGGAATGTTCTAATTGTCCCAGCATATCACCTATATAAGCATTGATACGATTATCGGGATGTTCGTCACGTAATTTTTTAATACTACTAATAAAACTTGGCCATTTGCCTTTTTCCAACTCATCAAGCATTGGTGTATCATGAATTGTTACTTTAGACATTAAATGTTCTCCAAAAAAATAGCTTTTGTGCTAAAAGAGCATCTAAACCACTCTAATAGACATAAACTAACTGTGGTTAAAAGTGAAGTTATACTAACTATTTAAGAATATCAGAGTAAATAAGTCAAGAATTATTTGATATAGATCAAATACTTTTTTTTTAGTTTGCTATAATAATTATAATTACTGCATAAATAGAGCATAAAAAACCATGAATAAAATGATAAAAAAATATACCCTTATTTTTTCTTATAGCCTATTACTATTGAGTTTCAATAGTTCAATCTATGCCCAAGTGGCTAAAGAACATAAAAGTTACCCGTGGTTTAAGCAGTCATTTTTAGATCTGGCTGAAGATATAAGTGATGCTAAAGATAAAAATAAAGGTTTGATTTTATATTTTCATCAACAGGGTTGTCCGTATTGTAAAAAGCTACTTAATGATAATTTTTCTCGTTCTGAGCTGGTAAAAAAATTACGCCGGCAATATGATTTTATTGCCATAAATATGTGGGGTGATAGCAATGTGGTTGATCTGGATGGCGAACAATTAACCGAAAAAACACTGGCGGTAAAACTAAAGGTGATGTTTACACCCACGCTACTTTTTTTTAATAATAAAGCGGAGTTGGAATTTCGTTTAAACGGTTATTATTCACCTGAAAAATTTCATCTGCTTTTGGACTATCTGGCACTTAAAAATTCATCGTCAACTCTACAGCAATCGTTTTCTCAGTACTATAAAACTAAACTAAAAGCTCAGAAACAGGGTTTATTAGTAACTAAAAATTATATTTCCAGTGTTAAAAATTATTCTGATTTAGTCAATCAATCGGCTTTGCCAGTAATGGTGTTATTTGAGGAGAATAATTGCTCTGAATGTGATGAATTACATCAGATAATTGGTACTAAAACTCAGATTAAAGACTTACTTAAACGGTTTACTTTAAGCCGTGGGGCAATACATTCTAAGCAGCCCATAATTGATATTAATGGTAAAAAAACAAGTTATAGTCAATGGGCTGATAAATTAAATATCCAATATACCCCAACGCTGGTATTTTTTATTAAAGATGAAAAAACTGCTCAGCCTAAAGAAATATTTAGAGTGGATTCTTACCTGAAAGCCTTTCATCTAGAATCCGTTTTGCTTTATATTGCGGATAAACATTATATTCAGTTTCCTGAATTTCAGCGTTATATTCATCAACGTGTGGATGAGATGGAGAAAAAAGGAATTAAAATAGAATTATGGGACTAACTAGCAGCCCCAGGCGAAAAAATGCAAGTTTTAAGCAATCTTTGTTGAAGATTGCAGATATAGAAATACATATTACGCGAAAGCCCATTAAAAATATGCGTATGAGTATCTCTGCGGCAGATGGAAAAGTTAAAATATCGGCTCCTTTATTTATCGCGGATAAAACTATTAATGAATTTGTTAATGCCCAATTAAACTGGATAAAAAAACATCAGGTACATTACCAGGCTCTGCCCAAGCCTGTAGAGCTTACTTATTGCCAGGGAGAGCAGCACTATTTTTTAGGCCAGATGTTTCAATTGGATATAGTGGAATTATCACAAGGTTTTCAAAAAGTGCAAATTGATGGGCAAAATTTAAAATTATATATTAAGGAAAACTCCTCATTACTACAGCGTGAAAAGCTGTTGGATGACTGGTATCGTAGTGAAATAAAAAAACGCATCCCTGAATTATTATTTAAATGGCAATTAATCATTGGAAAAAAAGTACTGGATTGGCGTATTCGAAAAATGAAAACCCGATGGGGAACCTGTAATATTAACAAAAAGCGCATCTGGCTTAATCTGGAATTGATTAAAAAATCACCAGAGTGTCTTGAATATGTGCTGGTTCATGAAATGGTACATTTATACGAGCGTTATCATAACCAGCGCTTCTATAGTTATATGGATCAGTTTTTGCCCAATTGGAAATCATTAAGAGAGCAATTAAAAAAATAATTTTGTGATGGTTTGATTTATAAATATTACTTCTTAATAATTTACTCACCTTAGCAACTGTAACAGCTTTGTTATATAAATAACTTTGTATTTAATTGCTCCCTGCTTTTCAAAAAATCATTTTTCTTTTGAATTTCAACTCTGGTTATTTATGCAAAGTAAATTAACTATGTTGTGATTAAATTTATTTTAACTTTAATGGAATAAAATCTGATTTTAACTGTTTATAGATTAAAGGTTATTTAAACCTGGAATATATCTTATTAATCAACAGGACAAAAAATGAAATCACTTATTAGCTTTACTTCACTTGCTTTCTCCGCTTTATTAGCTTCACAATTAATAGCCGCAGATGTAAAACCTGCACCTAATGGTTTAGAAATCCCCGCAAACTATAAGGACTGGAAAGTTATTTCTCAATCACATAGAGTTGATAATAATACACTCAGAATTATTATTGGTAATGATATCGCAGTGAATGCCGCCCGTGCCGAGCAAACTAACCCATGGCCTCAGGGAAGTATTTTAGGAAAACTGGTTTGGAAGCAAAAAAATGATGAACACTGGGATAAAGCCATAGTTCCAGATAAATTTGTTCATGCTGAATTTATGTATAAAGATGCCCAAAAATTTAGTTCAACAGGAGGCTGGGGTTATGCTCGTTGGTTAGGTCTGGAGCAAAAACCTTATGGCAAGGACAAAAATTTTAGTCAGGAATGTTATGGCTGTCATATTCCTGTAAAGAGTAAAGATTATGTATACACTACTCCAGTGAGTTTACCAAAGTAGTCCCAACGGATTATTTGTTTAAAACTTTGGCTTATACATGTTGTTGATAATTGTAGTTATTCACACGGTAGAAGCCAAAAAAAATCGAATTTGTGTAGACTATATAAATGAAAACATTTGAACAGCATATTATTGAATACATACCCAATTTGCGGCGCTATGCATCTGCATTAAGCTTTAATTGTATGTTACCAGCGGATGATCTGGTACAGGATACTTTAGAGCGAGCATTGCTTAAGCAGTCATTATGGGATGTTAAAACTAAATTAAGGCCGTGGTTGTTTACTATAATGCATAATTTATTTATTAATCAATTAAATAAAAATCAATTACGTTTAGTTGAGGATATTGAAATGCAAAATAAGCAACAGCATTCAAGTGAAGATCCAGAGCATGATTATTTTGCCACGCAGCTTAAAGCGCAACTTCAATATCTACCTTTAAGACAAAAAGAGGTGTTACTATTGGTTTCGTTTGAAGGTTTTTCCTATCAGGAAGTTGCTACTATTTTAGATATTCCTGTGGGAACTATTATGTCCCGATTATCCAGAGGACGTGAAAAATTACGGCAGGTTTTATTTGATAATAAACCTATTGTAATACTGAATAAAAATAATATTAGCCCTATTAAGCAAGTAAAGAGAGAAAATCATGGGTAAATTAATTATAGATAGCGAATTACATGCATACCTTGATAATCAACTGAGTGCAGAACAAGTTCTAGAGTTTGAACTACGCCTGGAAAATGATCCAGCAGCTAAGAAAAAATTAGCTGAATATCAAAGTATAGAGCAATCACTTAAGCAGCTTTATCAGCCTGTTTTTTCAGAACCCGCTCCTGAGCATTTGATAGATATTTGTAAAAAATCGTCTCTCCCAACCAAACCATTGCTTAATTATTGGATACCAATTGCAGCTTCTTTAGTGTTTTTTATGCTGGGAAGTTTATCGGGATGGCAATTAAGCCAACTTTCTTCTCCTGCTATTGATAAATCAATGACTTCAAAATTAGCTCAACCAGCTGTTTTTGCACATAGTATCTATAGTGTAGAAAAAATACACCCAGTAGAAGTGGGGGCTGAAAAAAGCCAGCATATGAACCAATGGCTATCCAAGCGACTTAAAACTAAGCTAAAAGCTCCGGATCTAAGTAAATACAAGTTTGATTTAGTTGGAGGACGACTCTTACCATCAACCCAGCAGCGAATGGCAGCACAGTTTATGTACCAAAATACTCAGGGGACACGCATTACTCTTTACATAAAGCGAGGTAATTGGGATAAAACAGAAACAGCAGTTAAGCATATGAATAAACATCTAGCTGGCAATAACTATAATGTTTCGTACTGGATTGATGAATCTTTAGGTTATGTTTTAACCAGTCCTTTAGACTTTAATTTAAATCAAAAAATGTCTGAATCAATTTATCAGCAAATGAGCTTAAATAATAAGCTCTTTTTTGCCTTATTATAATTTATTTACAGATGTGCTTCATGTGCTAAAAGTGGAGACTATAGACTAAGCTCAAATTTTACCTTGTATTGAAAAATACCAATTTATAACCATTTATCTGTATATCAACAACTAGAGATAAATAGCATGAATATATTTAAAACTTCAATTTTATTAGCATCACTTACTGCATTATTAGTTTTTTCTGGTGGTGCATTAGGTGGGCAAACCGGGATTATAATTGCTCTGGCTTTTGCTTTATTTATGAATGTAGGCTCGTACTGGTTCTCGGATAAAATTGTTTTAAAAATGCATAATGCTCAGGAAGTTAATAGCCAAACAGCACCTGATTTTTATTATTTGGTACAGGGCCTGGCCAAGCGAGCAGGTCTACCAATGCCTAAAGTGTATTTAATTGATGATGATACTCCTAATGCTTTTGCCACGGGACGTAATCCAGAACATGCTGCCGTTGCTGCTACGACTGGAATAATGCGTATTTTAAGCCATGATGAACTGGCTGGAGTGATGGCGCATGAACTAGCCCATGTAAGACATAGAGATACTTTAATCAGTACTGTTTCAGCTACTATTGCAGGGGCTATTTCTGGGCTGGCATCGATGGCTCAATGGGCTATGATTTTTGGTATGGGTAGAAATAATGACTCCCGTGGAGGAGGTTTAGTCACTATTATCATGATGATGTTAGCACCTCTTGCGGCAAGTTTAATTCAAATGGCTATTTCCCGCTCCAGAGAATATGCAGCGGATAAGGCTGGGGCAGAAATATCAGGTAAACCTCTGGGATTAGCAAATGCCTTACGTAAAATGCAAAATATAAATCAGCAATATCCTATGCAAAATGCGGAAGTACATACTGCAACAGCACATTTGTTTATTATTAACCCCTTATCAGGAAAAAATATTGGACGTTTATTTTCAACTCACCCGGATACAAATGAGCGGATCAGGCGTTTAGAGGCTATGGCTTAGCCTCTGCCTTATGAGTACAGCTAACTATCAGGGCAACATCATACCGCGGATAGTAAAATATAAAATAGCTGCCATTAATCCAGTCATAGGAACGGTTATTACCCAGGCAGCAACAATTCTTAATAAATGCGAACGTTTAACCAGCTCTTTACCATAAACCTTTCTCAGTGATTTTTGTTCTTTTTTGGTCAGGTTCGCTTTAGCAGAACGTGCCTTTAATTGTTTTAACATTATCTGTTTTTGAATCAAGGGTGCTTTTTTAAATTCAATTAAAAATTGCTCAATTACTTCTGGATTATCATCAGGATGGTGGAGTTTAATTTCTTCAATTATTTTGCTATAGGTTGTTTTTAAATATTCACGTAAAAACCCCACGCCAAAAATTCCGCCTACAGCAATGTGTGTAGAACTTACAGGTAACCCCAGTTGTGAGGCAATAATTACTGTGATAGAAGCCGCCATTGCGACACAAAATGCCCGCATTTTATCTAGCTCTGTAATTTCGCTACCTACGGTTTTAATCAGCTTAGGGCCATATAGAGCTAAACCAATAGCTATACCTATAGCTCCAACCATCATAACCCAAAGAGGAATGGGGGCCTTAGAAGATATTCCACCATGAGTGATAGCGTCATTAATAGCTGCAAGAGGGCCAACTGCATTAGCGACATCATTTGCTCCATGTGCAAAACTGAGCATAGCGGCAGAGAAGATTAGTGGTACCGTAAAGAGGGTGTTAATACTGCTTTTATCATTAGTGAGTTTTTTTGATGCTTTTAGTATTAAAGGCTTAACCAGAAAGTAAATGCTAATAGCTGCAAGTACTCCTAAGCCCAGTGCACTGATAAAATCAATATGCCAAATTTTTTTTAAACCTTTTAACACCAGATAGGTGGTAAAAGTCCATGCCATAATAGCAATAAGAAAGGGTACTATTTTCTTTGCTGCATGCAGCATATCCTGCTGGTAGGTAATCGTTCGCTTTATCAGATATAAAAAACCCGCAGCAATTAAACCTCCCATTACTGGAGAAATTACCCAACTTGCAGCAATTGCTCCCATTTTATCCCAGTTCGCAATTTCTAAACCTCCCGCTGCAATACCTGCTCCTAAAACACCACCTACAATAGAGTGAGTAGTTGAAACAGGTGCTCCCATAGCAGTAGCAATATTTAACCAGATGGCTCCAGCTAATAAAGCGGCCATCATAACCCAGATAAAGGTATCTTTATCTACAATCATTGATGGGTCAATAATTCCTTTTTTAATGGTGCTAACCACATCACCACCAGCAATTAATGCTCCAGAGGCTTCAAATATTGCAGCGATTATAATTGCACCTGTTAGAGTTAATGCTTTAGAGCCTACAGCAGGTCCTACATTATTGGCTACATCATTAGCACCAATATTAATGGCCATATAACCACCAATCATGGCAGCAATAGTAAGCATAACGCTTTTAAAGTCTCCAATGGAGGTAAATAACATAATACCAACAATAAAAAGTAGTACCAGGCCTACTCTAAATAACTCACTTCGGCCTCTAGCCGTAGCAGCTTCTATTTGATTAATATCATTAAGATTCATAAAATTTGCTTGCCTCTTTTAAATGGTGGTATAAGTTAAAAGGAAGTACTGTATGCTTCAAAATTAAAAGCTATTTTAGGTAGCCCTGTTTTGGATGTCAATTACTTTAACTCAGCCTTGAATAAATAATTGACATTAAAGCAATAAAATAACTAGGGCAATTGCACAACTGGCTGCGCAACCCAGTTTTTAGCCTGGTGTTCTGCAATTACTGTGGTATAAATTCCACCACGAACATAAAACTCTGCTTTTACACGCATAAATCGTGGTTGGGTAGCTGAGACTAAATCATCTAGCATTTTGTTAGTTACTTTTTCATGAAACGCACCTTCATCACGAAATGACCACATATATAGTTTTAGTGACTTTAATTCCACGCAATGCTGATCGGCAATATATTCAATATGAATGGTGGCAAAATCAGGCTGACCGGTTTTGGGGCATAAACAAGTAAATTCTGGAACTTTTATACGGATGGTAAAGTCACGTTCAGAATTTGGGTTTTCAAAAGTTTCCAGGGTTTTACTCGGTTGACTAGACATAATTTATTTTCTCTATCGCTGCATTTTGGAGGACAAATTTTACCGTGATCGGATATAATATGCTATAAAATTTTCTTCTATTTAACTCAGCTTTTAAGATAGATTAGTAAATGCGTTTAAGTAAAATCAAACTTGCAGGATTTAAGTCTTTTGTGGATCCTACCACCATTAATTTTCCTGGAAATCTGGTAAGTATTTTGGGCCCTAATGGCTGTGGAAAATCCAATACCATTGATGCTGTTCGTTGGGTTATGGGTGAAAGTTCTGCTAAAAATTTACGCGGTGAATCTATGACCGATGTTATCTTTAATGGCTCTTCATCACGTAAACCCGTAGGACAGGCGATGGTGGAGCTAATTTTTGATAATAGTGATGGCAAATTAGGTGGGCAATTCGCCAATTTTAATGAAGTTTCGGTAAAACGCACGGTTAATCGTGACTCGCAATCTTTTTATTATTTAAATAATACCCGTTGTCGACGTAAGGATGTAACTGAATTATTTCTTGGTACGGGCTTAGGGCCAAGAAGTTATTCGATTATTGAACAGGGCACTATTTCTAAATTAATTGAGTCTAAACCAGAAGAACTCCGGGTTTTTATTGAAGAAGCCGCAGGTATCTCAAAATACAAGGAACGTCGCAGAGAAACCGAAAATAGAATTCGTCATACCCGTGAAAACCTGGAACGCCTGGAAGATATTCGTGGTGAGTTAGATAAACAATTAGCCCGTTTGCAACGCCAGGCACGTAGTGCCAAACGTTTTAAAGAACTTAAACATAATGAGCGGCAGGTTAAGGCACAACTCAGTGCTCTGCAATGGCGCAATATAGATAACCAGTCACATCAACAGCAAAGCCTTATAACTGAAACTGAAACCGAGTTTGAGAAACAGACCTCACAATTACGTCATCTGGAGCTATCTATTGAGCAAACGCGTGAACACCACCACCATGCTAATGAAGGTTTTAATCAAATTCAGGGGGAATATTATCACGTAGGCAGTGAAATAGCTCGTTTAGAACAATCTATAGAGCATTCTCAGGAGCGTAAAAAACAATACCAGGAAGATTTTTTGGAAGCTACATCAGCATATCAACTAGCCAAAGAGCATTTAAGCGTTGATGAAGAGAAAATAAAACAACTTGAAGCTCAAATTAAAGATTTACAGCCTCAATTAGAACAATATCAACAACAGGCAGAGATTTCTGAGCAGCAATTATCCGATGCTGAACAGCAATTACAAGACTGGCAATTACAATGGGATGATTTTAGCCATAATGCAGGACAACCAGGGCAAATTGCTCAGGTTGAACGCACAAAAATTAATCAGTTTGAGCAACAAATACAACAATGGCAGCAGAAATTTGCTCGGCTGGAAAAAGAATCAGAAGACTTTTCTATTGAGCAACTACAGACAGATTTAGAGAGCTTAGAGTTAGAGCATGAAGCTTTAGAGGTGCAATTAGAAACCTTAGAGCAGCAAACGGGACAACATAAGCAACAGGCTAATGATTATTATGAGCAAATTAAACAATCTAACTCTGAGCTCAATAATAGCAAAAATTCCCTGTCACAATTAAATGGTAAACAATCCTCCTTATTGGCTCTACAATCTGCCGCATTAGGTAAAGATAACCATCGTGCTAATGATTGGTTAAAGCAAAATGCATTAGCTGATAATAAGCGCTTAATGCACTATTTAAGCGTTGCTGCGGGCTGGGAAGCAGCAGTTGAGTATTTATTAGCGGATGTGCTTGAAGCGGTTTGTGTTAGCTCACAACAATATTCTTTAGCAATACAACAGTTAAGCTCAGCTAATGATAGTGATTTTCCTCTGACCATAATTGATAATATAACAGTAGCAAAACCATTAACAAATAATAATCCATTAGCCTTTCCATTATTGGCTGACTTATTAGAAACTAATCAGGTGGTAAAACAATTATTAGCTAAAGTTATTGCTGTACCAACAGTGCAACAAGCGATTGAATTATTGCCTGAATTAGCACATGACTATTCAATTATTAGTCAGGATGGATATTATCTGGGACATAACTGGTTTAGTCTGGTACAGACTAAAAATGAAAAAACAGGTGTTTTACTGCGTGAAAAAGCCTTACAGGATGTGCAATTGGAAATTGAGCTATGGTCAGATTCTGTAGAGGAAAAAGAGCAATTATTAGAAAATTTACGACTATTGCAAATTGATGCAGAAGCTCAAAAAGAACAATTATATAAAGAGCTAAGCCAACAACAGCGGCAATTAAATGATACCAGCAGTAAAATTAATAATAAACAAATTCGTATTGAGCATACCTCAAATCGCCAGCAGCAGATTCAGCTTGAGCTAGATGAAAATCAACAACAAATCAGCTCTGCTTATGAAGAGATTGAAATTGCCACAGAGATTTTGCATCAGGCTTTAGAAGATATTGAGGTTTATGAAGAGCAAAAACAACAGTTTAGTCGACAGCGAGAAGAGTTACAACAACATCTGCAAGAATATAAGGAAAGACATCGCCAGGATAAGCAACAGAGCTTTAATCTGCAAATTAAAATAAATGCGCTAAATAGTGAGCAAAGTGCTACTGAGCAAGCTTTATCCAGAGTATCAGAACAAATTAAGGGTTTACAAAACCGTTGTGAACAACTGGAAGAACTGATTCAAACCCAAACGGATCCTGCTTTACATTTGGATGCTGAACTGGAAAATTATTTATCACTCAAGATCGAGGTAGATGCAAATTTATCTCAGGCGCGTAATACTCTGGACGATCTGGATCAACAGGTACGCTTGTTTGAATCTAATCGGGTGGAGCTGGAGCAGAGTTTAGATTCTATTCGAAGCCAATTAGAAGTTGCCCGAATTTTTTCTCAGGAATTAAAAGTTAAACGCCAGACGCAGCAGGATAGTTTAGATGAATCGGGATTTCTACTTTCAGAGTTATTATTACAAATTCCAGAAAATGCCAGCGAAGCGGGTTGGCAGAATGAGCTAAAGCAATTAAATAAAAAAGTACAGTCGCTTGGGGCAATTAATCTGGCAGCAATAGAAGAGTATCAGGAACAGCAGCAGCGAAAAGATTATTTAGACAGTCAAAATGCCGATTTAGTTGAGGCTTTATTAACTTTGGAAGGCGCAATAGCTAAAATTGATCGGGAAACGAGAACTCGATTTAAGAGCACTTTTGATAAAATTAATAGTGAATTACAATTATTATTTCCACGCTTATTTGGTGGTGGTCATGCCTATTTAGATTTAACTGGTGATGATTTATTAAATACCGGTGTTACCATAATGGCTCGTCCCCCTGGGAAAAGAAATAGCACTATTCATCTGCTCTCTGGTGGTGAAAAAGCTATGACTGCAGTGGCTCTGGTATTTGCTATTTTTGCTCTCAATCCTGCTCCTTTTTGTATGTTAGACGAAGTGGATGCTCCTCTGGATGAAGCAAATGTGGAACGTTTTTGCAATATGGTAAAAGAAATGTCGGAACAGGTGCAATTTGTGTATATTACCCATAATAAGACCACTATGGAGATGTCCGATTATTTATGTGGCGTCACAATGAAAGAAGCGGGGGTTTCTCGGATAGTAGATGTTGATATTCATGAAGCAGTAGATATGATAGAAGCAGTAGATATGATAGAAGGCTAACTATTTTCAAACTATCAGCCTAACTAGCAATAAAACAAAAATTAAGTACAGATTACATAATGGCTTCATTACTCATTAAATTGCTGTCTAAATACTCACTTTTTAATCCCCTTTCTAAGTTTTTGTAATTAAAACATATTTGCAGAAAGTGTTATGTAAACCTTGCAATAACAACAGTTTATGGTATCTTTAACGAGTTTTAACACTTTTTTAAAAACCCTAAAAATAGATAATATAACGGATGAATGATTTAACAATTTTTTTGATAATTTCTGGAATAGTGCTGGTGGTTATTATTGGTATTTTTACCTATCTTAAAAATAACCAAAAGATGAAAGGTGAGGTAAGTGGTTTTGAACGCCATAATCAATCCATTGATGATGTTTTGCTTTCCTCTTCACAGTCAAACCAGTCATTTACTGGAGAAAAAAATATTGTGGATGAAGAGTTGCCCTTATCCTTTAAAACGGGTGGCAATAAGGCGGATGATCTGGAGCCAGAATGGATTGATAATACCCGCGTAATAAAAGCTAAAGAAGTTAAGCCATCGAGTTCTCCCCTACAGCAGAAGCAGAAAATATCTATAGTACATCAACCCTTACCAGAAGGGATGACGGATATGATTATAGCTATGTCCATACAGCGTGATAATCATTTGTTTTCAGGTGATGAGATTAGAGCGGCTTGTGATGTAAATAATCTTATTTTTGGCGAAATGGATGTATTCCATTATCCCGCAGAAGATAAAGCTTCAACTTATGCCTTATTCAGCATGGCAAATATGGCGCAGCCAGGTACTTTTGATATTGACAATATGTTTAATTTAACTACTCCTGGTGTTTCTTTATTTATGCAGTTACCGCTGCCAATGAACTGCCTCGAAGCATATAATATATTTGTAGAACAAGCTAAAGCACTAAGTAACAGTTTAAATGGCGAGCTTTATGATGAAAAATTCAATCTTTTGAGCCCGCAAATTATCAGCCATACCATTGAAAAAATTAATAACTTTCAGCGAGATATGCTAAGAGCTGAAAAAAGTGCTAGAGTCTAAAATAAAAAAAGGCCCCTTTTAAGGGGCCTTTTTTGTGCAGCTTATTTATGCTAAGTTAAGCAACCATAACATGCTTAAGTTTTTTCATGGCATTGTTTTCCAACTGGCGTATTCTTTCCGCTGAAACACTATACTCATTAGCAAGTTCTTGCAAAGTGGTTTTATCATCACTTAACCAACGTTTAGTAACAATATCCTTGCTTCTTTCATCCAGTGTGGCCATCGCATTACGCAAATTCTGGCTGTCTCTGGTGCTGGTATCTTTTTTAATGTATGCCTGTTCGGGCTGCACTTCTTTAGATTCGATATAACTTGCAGGGCTCGGGATAGGATTGTCATCATCACTATCATCAACATAATCATAGGTATTATCTTGATAAGTCAGCCTTGCTTCCATTTGTAACACATCTTTAGTGGTTACACCTAAATCTTCAGCAACGGCTTTTACTTCTGCATCATTAAACCAGCCTAAGCGTTTCTTTTTACGGCGTAGATTAAAAAATAATTTACGTTGCGCCTTGGTGGTTGCAATTTTTACAATTCTCCAATTTTTCAGGATAAATTCATGAATTTCTGCTTTAATCCAATGTACGGCAAAAGAAACCAGGCGCACCCCTTTGGTAGGGTCAAAGCGTTTAACCGCTTTCATCAGGCCAATATTTCCTTCCTGGATTAAATCACCCTGGGATAGACCATATCCACCATAACCACGGGCTACATGAACAACAAAACGCAGGTGTGACATTACCAGACGTTGTGCAGATTCAATATCCTGTTCGCTTTGAACATCACGTGCTAAAGATTTTTCTTCTTCAACAGTTAGTATAGGTATATTGTTTACCGCACTGATATAAGCACTAAGGCTTTCAGTGGTAACAGCTAATTGCATCTTTAAATTTTTCATTACTATAAAGTATCCTTAAAATAACTTTGGTCTAAACTTTTTTGTTATAACTCAATTATTACAAAAAGTCATTAAAAATTTCATCGAGCTAAAAAGTTAGAGTGGTAATTTACTGAAAAGTTCAATAATTATCAACTATTTTTTTCACTTTTTGTGATGGATGTATTTATAATAGCATATTATTTATTAATAACCAAGTAAATTACTAAGGTATTATGTAAAAAATAAAATCTAAGGCGTGGGCGGTGTTAGATCAGGTATTGCAAGCCAGTAATTTAGCTGGGCTCAATATGCCTGAGTTGTCTGCTGACTGCAAACCATGCACCGAGTAAACCTAATAATACTCCGACTACAATAAGTTGCAAATTATGACTAATACTCATAATAGAGAGAGTAAATAATTCACTTTGATAAAGTTCTGATAATTGTTTTATTGGGTGCTGAATAATTAATAAGGATAGATCAACAAAAAATATAGCCACTAAAGAGCCTAGAAATCCATACCAAAAACCCAGATATAAAAAAGGTCTGCGAATAAAGCTATTAGTACCACCAATTAATTTGGTAATAATTATTTCACTACGCCTGTTTTCAATGGCTAAACGAATAGTATTTACAATAATCAGTAAAACTGCCAAAGCCAGTAAAAAACTTACTATTAAAATAGCGGTTTTTCCAATTTCAATAAGTGAAAATAAACGTTTTAGCCACTTTACATCCAACTGGGCTAAATCTACTTCAGGTATTTTTGAGAGTTTGCTCAATAATATTTCAATTTGTTTGGTAGTAGATACTGCAAGTGAGGGCTCAATAATTAATACATGAGGCAGGGGGTTATTTTGCAAAGATTTAAGCGCATCACCAAAGCCTGAGTTATTTTTAAACTCAATTAATGCTAATTGAGGGGAAATATGTTCTACAGAGTTAATTTCATCCATGGCTAAAAGCTGTTGCTGTAGCTGTATTGCCTGAGGCTCACTTACCTGTTTATTTAGAAAAATGGAAACTTTATTAATTTGTTCAAAATTTCCTCCTAATTCCTGCACAGAGATAACCAACTCATTTAAACCAGCGGGTAAGGCTAAAGCAATACCTAAAGAGGCACTGGTCATTAGTGTTGAAAGAGGGGTTTTAGATAATTGTCCCAGAGTAAAAAAGAATGCCTGAAAATGGCGAATAAAAAAACTCCTGATAAAGCGTTTAAAACTTCCATGTGCTTGTTGGGGCATTATTTTATTGAGAGGAAGGCTCATGAGATTAAATGCCCCTGTTCCAGTTTAAAAATAGGTTTATTCATCTCATTGATAAGGGCAATATCATGTGATGCAATCAGTATGGTGACACCGACCTGATTAAACTCACTAAATAAGTTCATAATATCACGGGAAAGTTCAGGATCCAGATTGCCAGTGGGTTCATCGGCTAATAATAGGGCAGGTTTATTAACTACTGCACGTGCTATTGCTACCCGTTGCTGCTCACCTCCTGATAAGCTAACAGGATATTGTTTTTCATACCTTAGTAAGCCTACTTTATCTAAAGCAGCATGTACTCGTTTGCATATTTCTGGGCTAGATAAGCCACTGATGATCAGTGGCAGTGCTACATTGTCAAATACACTTCGGTCATGTAATAGTTGATAATCTTGAAAAATAATACCAATATTTCTGCGTAAATAAGGGATAGCTGAACGGCTTAATTGATTTAAATTTGTATCCGCAATATGGATACTACCTGCTGTGGCTCGCTCTATTAATGCAATCAGTTTGAGTAGGGTACTTTTTCCTGCACCAGAATGTCCGGTTAAAAATGCCATCTCTCCATTTTCTAAATGAAAGTTTACATTTGCCAGTGCTTCTTTTGATCCTGGATAACGTTTATAAACCTGCTCGAATCTAATCATAATCAGGACCTGTCTCTACTCAATAGGGCGCGAACAAAGTCTTTACTATTAAATTCTCTTAAATCATTTATTCCTTCACCCACGCCTATATAACGAATGGGTAGATGCAGTTTTTCAGCCAGGGCAAAAATAATACCACCTTTGGCTGTGCCATCCAGCTTAGTCAGTGTTATACCAGTGACTGAAACGGTTTTAAGGAAACTTTCTGCCTGATTAATGGCATTTTGTCCTGTTCCTGCATCTAATACTAGCATTACTTCGTGGGGAGCTGAGGGATCAAGTTTACCTGCTACACGTTTTACCTTGCTAAGTTCGTCCATTAAGTTTAACTGTGTATGTAACCTACCCGCAGTATCAGCAATAAGTACATCAATGCCTCTGGCTTTAGCTGCTTCTATTGAATCATAAATAACTGAGGCTGAATCTGCTCCAGTATGTTGCGCTATAACTGGAGTATTGTTGCGCTCGCCCCAGACCTGTAATTGCTCTACAGCCGCTGCACGGAAAGTATCACCTGCTGCTAACATGACCGATAAACCCTGTTGTTGATATTTTTTTGCCAGCTTGCCAATAGTTGTTGTTTTTCCTGCACCGTTAATTCCGACCATTAAAATAACAAAAGGCGATTTACTTTTATCAATAGTTAATGGTTGTGATGCAGTAGATAAAATACTATCCATATTCTCTTCTAGCGCATCAAATAAAGCATTGGCATCTTTTAAGTCTTTTTTGGAGAGACGTTCGGTTAGGTTTTCTATAATTTTTAGCGTCGACTCAACTCCTACATCTGCCATAAGTAATTGTGATTCAATTTCTTCAAGTAAATCGTCATCAATTTTTTTATTCTGACCAATTAACTCAACAATATCAGTGTTGAGTATTTCCCGCGTTTTTCCAAGACCGCGTTTCAGGCTACTAAATAGACTTTTTTTTGTGGTTTTTTCAGGTGTTATATCTTCATCTTTTTCATTTTCCTGCTTACTATTATTGACATTAGCACTGTTTTTGTTATTATTTTTATCTTGTTTTTTTAAAAAATTAAACATAGCTTACTCGAAGGTTAGTCTCAATTAAAATTTTGATGCCAAGCGTACGATCCTACCACTAGAATCAACAAACCGTAAGGGATTTTTATGTATAGAAGTAAATTTTTATATTTTATAACATTTAAGCAAAAACATGCTATTACTCGAGCAACTGTTTTTACCTACTGGTGCTTTTTTGTAATGGCTTTGTTATACCAGCCAAATATAGCTAAAGCTATAGATTTAACAAATAAAAATATTGAACAAAATATTAGCCACAGAGTACTTAAAAATGGTCTAAAGGTATTTGTTAAAGAAGATCATCGTGCGCCTGTTGTAGTATCACAGATTTGGTATAAAGTAGGCTCCAGTTATGAAAGTGATGGTGTTACAGGCGTTTCTCACGCATTAGAGCATATGATGTTTAAAGGAACCACTAAATATCCAGGAGATGCCTTTAATAAGATTATTTCTGCCAATGGTGGAGAAGATAATGCTTTTACCTCACGAGATTATACTGCGTATTATCAAACTTTAGAAAAAAGTCGCCTGGATGTCAGTTTTAAACTGGAATCGGATCGTATGCGAAATTTGATTTTAACCGAAACTGATTTTTTAAAAGAAATTAAAGTAGTTCAGGAAGAACGTCGTTGGCGAACCGAAGATAAACCAACCGCCCTGGTTTATGAGCAATTATATGTTACGGCCTTTGATAATAGTGGTTATCACCACCCGGTAATTGGTTGGATGGATGATTTACAAAGCATGAATATTACTGATCTTAAAAAATGGTATGAAACTTTTTATAGCCCTAATAATGCTATTTTAGTGGTAGTAGGGGATGTAAATACCAAAGACGTCATGCAAATGATAGAGAAATATTTTGCTGATATTAAATCCAGCGATCTACAACAGATCAAAAAACGTACTGAGCGTAAGCAACGTAGCATTAAACAAGTTACGCTAAAAATTCCTGCAAAAGTGCCTTATATAACTATGGGTTATAAAGTGCCCAGTATTAAAACTGCAGAAATAGACTGGGAGCCGTATGCTCTGGATCTAATGGCAGGTATTTTAGATGGTGGAGATAGCACGCGCTTTCACCAAAATTTAGTTATAAATCAGGAAGTCGCTGTCAGTGCAGGAACGGGCTATTCTTCTGGAGCCAGAATGGAAACTTTATTTGAGGTAGACGCTATTCCCTCCAGTGGTAAGTCCATAGAGGTATTATACGATGCTATTATGGCTGAATTGCAAGGCCTAAAAGATCAACTGGTGAGCATTGAAGAGCTGGATAGAGTTAAAAACCAAATTATTGCATCGGCTGTGTTTGAAAAAGATTCTATTTTTTATCAGGCTTTAAAAATTGGTCAGTCAGAGGCTACAGGTATTGGCTGGGAAGTTGAAGAGAATTATGTACAACGGATTAAAGAAATTACCCCGCAACAAATTCAGCAAGTAGCACAGAAATACCTGGTTGCTAAAGGAAAAACTATCGCTATTTTAGAGCCACAGGCAGATACTAAATAAATTACGAATTTAAGAATGGAGAATTTTTGTGTTAATCAAACATCCTGAGACTATAGTTAGTAAACTAAAATATACTTTAGTATTCCTTTTAATTTTAGTTGTGCCTGCTTTAGCAATATCTGGAGCAAATAATGGTCAAGCTAAAATTGGTTCTTTAACTTTAAAACGTTGGACAACTGCTAATGGAATGCAGGTTTTATTTGCTCCTTCCAGTCAGATACCTATGGTTGATTTAAGATTAGTTTTTGACGCAGGTAGTGCCAGAGACAGTGGCGCAATAGAGCAAAATAAAAACTTGCCAGGCCTGGCTAAACTAACCAATGGTTTGATTTATGAAGGCTCAAAAAATTTAACTGCACAGCAAATTGCACAAACATTTGAAGGTTTGGGAGTGCAATATGGCAATGGTAGTTATCGTGATATGGCGGTTTTAGATTTTCGCAGTTTAAGTGATCAAGCTATCTTTTCTAAAGCTCTGGATACTATTAATGAAATCCTTAACCAACCGTTATTTTTACAAAAAGTATTGGATAGAGAACGTAATAAATTATTAGTTGCCTTAAAACTGGCTCAAGAAAGTCCTTCTGCCAAAGCAAGCTTAGCTTTTTATAAAGCCTTGTACGGGCCTGCTCATCCATATGCATCCCCAACGAATGGAACTAAAGAAAGTCTTAAAGATATTAGCCGTGAACATCTTATGCAGTATTATAAAAAATACTATGTTGCGGGCAATGCTATTTTAGCTGTAGTAGGCGATTTGAGTGTAAAGCAAGTCGAAAAATTAGCTGAGCGTATTTCTAAAACGTTGGGCAGTGGTCAGCATGCAGCTAAATTGCCAGTTGTAAAGGTGGATAAAAAAGGTCAACTTATTAAGATTAAACATCCCTCAACGCAAACCACTATTGTTATGGGAATGCCTGTATTAAAACGGGGAGATAAGGATTATTATGCTCTTTATATGGGAAATCATATCTTAGGTGGGAGTGGTTTTAGTTCACGTTTAGTTAAGGAAATTCGGGTTAAACAGGGACTAACCTATAGTGTGGGTAGTTATTTTTCTCAAATGCTTGCTAAAGGGCCATTTCAAGTCAGCCTAACTACTAAAAATGCCACTGCCGATCAGGCGGTTAAATTAGTTAATCAGGTGATGGCCGATTTTATTAAAAATGGCCCCACAGCGGATGAGCTGGAGCAAGCAAAATTAAATGTCAGTGGTAGTTTTCCATTACGTACCAAAAGCAATAAAAATATAGTTGAACATCTTGCGGTAATAGGTTTTTATGGTTTAGCTGAAAACTATCTGGATACCTTTAAACAACAAACTGAAAAAGTTACTTTAGATGAGATTAAGGAAACCTTTAAACGTAGAGTGGATTTAACTAAATTATCAACCATTATTGTGGGTGATAATTAAAAGTTTTAGTGATACCAAAATACTTAAAATCTGATGCATTCATCTACCTTTTTATAGCTAGTAAGTATTGGAATTTAATGGCTCTTGAAACAAGGTAATAAAATTTTAAAAATAGTCATAAACCCCTTTATTAAAGGGGTTTTGCGTCCTTTTTTAGTATTCCCCTTTATTAAAATAGCAAAAGTCTATATATAATTAAAATATTACAAGGTTTTAATTACAGAGGTAATTATGTGTAATATAATGGGTATTCTACTCCAATTTTATTAATATCAGTTGATGTGACTCGTAATGAAAAAAACAATGTATGAAAAAATTTGGGATACACATTTGGTGCACGAACCTGAAGGTCAGGCTCCATTGTTGTATATCGATCGTCATTTAATGCATGAGGTAACCAGTCCGCAGGCATTTGAAGGAATGAAAAAATCGGGACGAAGCGTCCGCAATAAACACAGTATTCTGGCAACAATGGATCATTGTGTTCCCACCAAGGATCGTGAATTACCGATTGCAGATCCAATTGCAAAAAAACAGATTGAAACTATGGCCGAAAATTGCTCCAGCAATGGTTTAAATCTATATGATATGGAAAATCCTAACAATGGGGTTATTCATATTGTAGTACCAGAACATGGCTTTATACATCCTGGAATGACTGTAGTTTGTGGTGATAGCCATACTGCAACCCATGGTGCGTTTGGTGCTTTAGCTTTTGGTATTGGTACTTCTGAAGTAGAACATGTAATGGTTACTCAGACCTTGCCGCAGAAAAAATCTAAAACCCTTAAAATTGAAGTAACGGGTAAATTATCAGCCTACTGTACCGCTAAAGATATTGCTCTGGCTATTATTGGTAATATTGGTACGGCTGGTGGTACGGGGTTTGTAGCTGAATTTACTGGTGATGCGGTTATAAATCTAACTATGGAAGGTCGCATGACTCTTTGCAATATGGCCATAGAAGCGGGTGCTCGTGCAGGCATGATTGCTCCTGATGAAAAAACTTTTGAGTATCTAAAAGGTAAAGATTATGCTCCAAAAGGTGAAGATTGGGATCTTGCTTTAAGCTATTGGAAAAGTATTGCCAGTGATGAAGGGGCTGAATATGATAAAACAGTGGTTTTAGCTGCGGAAGATATTGCTCCCCAGGTTACCTGGGGAACTTCTCCAGAACAGGTTATTGGAGTAGATAATGTAGTTCCTGCTCCTGATAATTTTGATAATTTGATTCAAAGCCAGGCATGTGCAAATGCACTGGATTATATGGATCTTAAATCAGGAACTAAAATTACCGATATTAATATTGACTATGTTTTTCTAGGCTCTTGTACCAATGGTCGGATTGAAGATTTCCGCGAAGCGGCTGCGGTTGCAAAAGGTACTCATGTACATAAGGATGTTATAGCTATTGCTGTACCAGGTTCTTTTTTAGTTAAAAAACAAGCTGAAGAAGAAGGCCTTGATAAGATATTTAAAGAGGCTGGCTGGGAATGGCGTGAGCCAGGTTGCTCTATGTGCCTGGCTATGAATGGTGATGAGTTAAGTGATGGACAACGCTGTGCTTCTACCTCTAATCGTAACTTTGAAGGTCGTCAGGGCAAAGGTGGTCGTACTCATCTGGTTTCTCCTGTTATGGCAGCCGCTGCTGCCGCAGAAGGCCACTTTGTTGATATCCGCACTAAAAGCGCTTAGTTAAGAGATAGGAACCGATATGAAAGCATATAAAAATCATGAAAGTGTTGCAGCTCTGCTTAATCGCAGCAATGTAGACACCGATCAAATCATCCCCAAACAATTTTTAAAGAAAGTAGAACGCAGTGGTTTTGGCGTACACTTGTTTCATGACTGGCGCTATAATGAAGATGGCAGCAATAATATGGACTTTGAACTAAATAATCCAGCATTTGAAGGCGCTAAAATTTTAGTTGCCGGAGATAACTTTGGCTGTGGTTCATCTCGAGAACATGCCCCCTGGTCAATTGAAGATTATGGTTTTAATACTATAATTTCTACCAGTTATGCCGATATTTTTTATAATAACTGCTTTAAAAACGGTATTTTACCGATTATTGTACGTGATGAAACCTTACAAACTTTAGTAGCAGAAATTACTGCTGATGTAGGCATGAAGTTCTCTATTGATCTTGAAAATCAAATGGTAACTACTGCTACAGGAACCCAGTTTAATTTTGAAATTGATCCATTTCGTAAAAATAATCTATTAAATGGTCTGGATGATATTGGTCTTTCTTTGCAGTTTAGCGATAAGATAGATGCCTTTGAAGCCAAGCAAAAGCAGGATTTTCCATGGCTTTGGCGAGCAGCCTAATTCATCAAAATGTAATTTAATAGTTTAAGGTTTTAGAGAATGGAAGTCACTGCACGGCATATCCAGATTATGGATACCACTTTACGCGATGGTGAACAAACCCAGGGTGTTAGTTTTTCCGCAGAAGAGAAAATTCAAATAGTTAAGGCTCTGCTTGGAGCCTTACATGTTGATCGTATTGAAGTCGCTTCTGCGAGGGTTTCAAATCGCGAGAAACAGGGGCTGATTGAGCTTAATCAATGGGCGAAAGATAATGACTATGTGGATCGTCTGGAAATTCTGGGGTTTGTAGATAATAATCGCAGCGTAGATTGGATAGTAGAAGCGGGCGGACGAGTAATTAACCTGTTAACCAAGGGCAGTGCCAAACATTGTAATGAACAATTAGGCAAAACGCTGGCTGAACATGTGTGTGATATCAAACGTACTCTGGATTATGCTTTTACTAAAAATCTTAAAGTAAATATTTATCTAGAAGACTGGTCAAATGGTTATGCTGATAGTCGGGATTATGTTTTTGCACTGATGGATCAGTTAAAAGATACGGGTATCAGCCATTTTATGCTACCTGATACTTTGGGCGTAATGTCTCCAGATGAAGTGTATGACAGTATCAAAGATATGGTTCAACGCTATCCTCAAGTACCATTTGATTTTCATCCACACAATGATTATGGCCTTGCAGTAGCTAATTCTATGGCTGCGGTTAAGGCTGGTGTGAGTTCAGTCCATTGTACCATCAATGGTTTGGGCGAGCGTACAGGTAATGCATCCCTGGCAGAAGTTGAAGTGGTTTTGCGGGATAAGTTAAATATGCAAACCTCTATTGATGAAAGTTGTATTGTACAAGTTAGCAATATGGTGGAAAACTTTTCTGGTAAATGGGTCTCTGCAAATGCCCCTATCGTTGGAGCCGATGTTTTTACTCAAACAGCTGGAATTCATGCCGATGGCGATCAAAAGGGCGGTTTGTATGAAACACGTTTAAGCCCAGAACGTTTTGCTCGCAAACGCAGCTATGCTTTAGGGAAAATGAGTGGCAAAGCTTCGCTGGAAAAAAACTTGGAAGAGCTGGGTTTGTCTTTATCCGATGAAAATCAGGCTAAGGTTTTAGCCAGGGTTAGGCAATTAGGGGATTCTAAGCAGCAAATTAGCTTACATGATCTACCCTTTATTATTTCAGATGTAATGGAGAGCAATGATTTTCACCATATTAAACTATTAGATTGCTCTATTAATAGTAGTTTAAAACTGGAATCAACGGTAAGTCTTTTGGTTGAGATTGAAGCTGAATCGTTTCGTTCCTCAGGCTCGGGCAATGGTGGCTTTGATGCTTTTATTGATGCAATAAGTAAAATTGTTAAGAAAAGCAATTTTAGCTTGCCTGGTTTAGTTGATTTTGAAGTACGAATTCCTAAGGGGGGTAATGCAAATGCATTAACTGAGTGTATTATTACCTGGGATACAGGAGATAAGCCAATAAAAACCCGAGGGGTTCATGTAAATCAGGTTTTTGCTGCAATCAGTGCCACTATCAGACTGATTAATATCCAACTACATGCACGTAAAAAAGCGGTTTTAATTTAAGCTAAATTCTACTTCTTGCCAGCTATTGGCAAGAAGTAGAAGCTTTATTTCTTAGTCTGCCACTTTTGGCATATTGCGTAGTTTTTCAACTACTTTATCCCCAAATGCATCGGTACTAATCATTTTTACGCCACTACCTGGTTTTGATAGATCTGGGGTTGAATATCCATCACCAAATACACCTTTCATAGCTTTCCATACGTTATTGGCTTCTTCAGGCATATTTAAGCTGTTTTCTAACATCATTGCCACAGAACCAATCATTGAGTAGGGATTGGCTACATTTTGTCCTGCAATATCAGGTGCAGAGCCATGTGAAGGCTCATAATATGCTTTATCCGGGCCAATACAGGCTGAAGGCATTAGACCTAAAGAACCTAAAATTCCACCACCCTGGTCGCTTAAAATATCACCAAACATATTTTCCATAACCATTACATCAAACTGGCATGGGTTTAAACAGAGTTGAGTTGCAGCAGAATCAACCAATTGGTGGATTACTTTCACTTCAGGATATTCTGGAGCTACTTCATCTAAAATCTCATTCCATAAAACACTGGACTTTAATACATTGCTCTTATGGATATTGTGTAATACTTTTTTACGACGCATAGCAATTTTAAAGGCTTCATGCAAAACTCTGCGAATTTGCTCTTCATCATATTCCAGTGTTTCACGAACATAACGCAGGCCTTCATTATTGACGCCCACTTCTTTATTACCAAAATATAAACCACCAACCAGTTCACGCACCATAACTATATCAATGCCTTCACCAATAATTTCAGGTTTTAAGGGGGAAAAGTGAATTAACTCTTTAGGCAAGTAAACGGGACGGAAATTTGCATAGGTATTATAACGTTTACGCATAGGTAATAGAGCACCACGCTCTGGTTGAAGATCAATAGGAATCTTTTTGGAATCTTCGTGAGACAGGCCAATAGTTCCTTTTAAAATGGCATCTGCCTCATCACATATAGCTTTAGTTTCATCTGGAAATGGGTTGCCATTATCAAAATAAGCACTAGCACCAAATAAGGCTGGCATTAGCTCAAATGTCACATCATTGCGCTCCTGAATAAGCTCTAAAACTTTTACAGCTTCTTTCATGATTTCAGGCCCGATACCGTCACCAGCCAACAATGCTATTTTGTAATTCATTATCTTATATCCTTGCGTTAAAATAAAAGCAGTAACTTTACCAGAAACATAGAACTCACTCAATGAGTCTTATATATTATCGAGTAGGTTTGTTACCTATTTGTTGCCTGTTTGTTACATAAAGGCAATTTTTTGCTACTTTTTATTCATTTTGTATTATTAAGCGGATTCTATTTTTAATACTTTGACCTTGGGCTGTAAATATTTTTATTACCCATAAATGTAAAAAAATCCAATAAAAAGTATAAACTCTAATATTTACAGATGTTAAACTGACTATTCACTCATTAAAAATTAATAGCTTATGAATACCCAAGAAACCATTAAAAAAACAGATAAGTTTATTCGTAATTCTAAATCCTTAAGATTTAGTGCTTTAGGCATTTGTAGTAAGTTTAACGTTTTCTAGGTTTAATTGTGTATTTAATGGAGATAGGTATGGATAAAACGAAGGGTTAACTTATGTCTAATAAAACTAAAGTTGAGCCACGGCAAACTGAGTATAGTATTTCAATAAAAACGCTAATTTATGTTCTGAGCTTTATATTGCTAACTATTTCGATAGTTGGCTTATTATTTTTTACTCCCTCAATTTTAACTGTAGAGGAGTCTAAAGTTGCAGCCTTACTTTTACTTATTATTACTTTATGGGCTACAGGGATAATCCCAGAATTTATTACTGCCTTGTTATTTTTTTTCACAACGGTTATTTTTTCATTAGCCCCTGTAGCGGTGGTTTTCTCTGGATTTACTTCAGCCGTTTACTGGTTAGTTTTTGCAGGTTTAATTATCGGCATAGCAATTAATGAGACGGGCCTGGGTAAACGTTTTGCTAACTATATTGTAAAACATCTTGAAGGAAGTTATCTAAAAATAATTTCAGGCATGGTTTTTATTGGGGTTATTTTTAGTTTTTTAATGCCTTCTGCAATGGGGCGAATTATTTTATTAACACCTATTGCTATGGGTATAGCGGATCATTTTGGTTTTAGTTCGGGTTCTAATGGTAGAAAAGCTATTATTCTAGCTGCTATTTCAGGGGCTTTTTTTCCTGCTTTTGCTATCTTGCCAGCAAATGTTGCAAATATGATTCTTACAGGTCTTGCGGAGAACCAGTTTAATCTTACTTTTTTATATGCAGAATATTTATTAATCCATTTTCCCATTTTGGGTTTAATTAAGGCTATAACAATTATTTTTTTATTGATTTGCTTGTTTCCTGATAATCCTACAGGAAAGCAGTATCGAGATTTATCCGCAAATGGAAAAATTACAAAAAATGAGTTAATACTCTTGACTTTAGTGGTGATTTTGTTAGCAATCTGGGGAAGTGATTTTATTCACCATATATCACCTGCCTGGATAGCTCTAGGAGGAGCCATATTTTTATTAATGCCTGGAATTAATATTGTAACTGCAAAAGCATTTAATGAAAAAATTAATTTTTCTTCGTTATTATTTATTGCGGGTATTTTGGGTTTTGGTGGTGTGATCCGTTACTCTGGTCTGGGTGATATTGTGGCTCAAGGTTTTTTATCTGTATTGCCCATAGAACAGGGGGAATACTTTAGTAATTTTATGCTACTTAATTTTATGGCAACAATGACAGGTTTTTTAACTACTTTACCTGGCGTGCCTGCTGTTTTGACTCCTTTAGCTGAGCAATTATCACAAGCAACAGGTATTCCATTAAAAAGTGTAGTTATGACTCAGGTGATTGGTTTTTCTACTATTATTTTTCCATATCAGGCTCCGCCGATATTAGTTGGCATGCAAATGGCGGGTGAAAACCTTTCAGCCGCAATAAAATTTTGTTTTATTTTAACGCTATTAAGCTTCTTTGTGTTGGCTCCGCTTAATTTTTTATGGTGGCAATTTTTGGGGCTGTTTTAAAGTAGCAAGTTAGTTTTTAAAATCTTGTGGTCTGATTTAAGTTATGGTAGTTTGAGTTATGTTTCTTCATTACCACCCTAAATTAACCAAACGAATAATAGAACAGACACCAAGAACAATTTCAGGCCTGATTTTAGTTTCCTTGATTTTTATCTGGGTTTATAAAGAATTTATCCCTGTTAAATTACTTTCCATTTGGGTTTTAGCCCAAATTATATTTATCTTCTTACGTTATAAAAATGCAAAAAAACTAGAGCAATCAATTAAAAATAATGATGCTAAAAAAACGCAGTGGCATATTTTTGTTTTATTATTGTTGATTATCTATTCTGCCTGCCTCTGGAGTGCCTCTACTCTGTTAGGTGTAGCCTACGCACCTGCATATTATGAGTTTGTTTTATTGTCAATGATTATTGGAATAGTTACGGCAGGAGTATTAACTCTGGCATCTTTTTTTCATATTTATGCAGTCTATTTTTTTATTATGACTTTTGTGCAACTGGGTATTTTATTTTATCTAGGGGAACATATTCATATATCTGCGGCATTGTTGTTAATGCTTTTTATCCCAATGATATTTTTGTTTTCAAAATCTATATATATTGATAGCCTCCAGGCAATAGAAACTAATGTTTCCCTTAAGCGCAGTGTAGATGAGTTGCATAATTTATCAATTACGGATTCATTAACCGATATTTATAATCGACGTCATTTTTTTATGATGGGTGAAAAAATGATTAAATTATCACAACGAAAGCATCAACAACTGGCATTATTAATGCTCGATATTGACCATTTTAAGATGATAAACGATACCTATGGGCATCAGGCAGGAGATAAAATTCTAATTGAGCTGTCCCAGGAAATAAATAATATTACGCGTAAAAGTGATGTTTTTGCACGCGTAGGTGGAGAGGAGTTTGCTCTTTTATTAAATGATACTTCCGATCATGGAGCTAAACGTATTGCTGAAAAACTCTGTACACTTATTGAAAATAAGGAATTTATTTATAAACATGTTCAGATTGAGCTAACCATCAGTATTGGTTTAGCTATGTTTGATAATGAGTTTAGTAGCCTGGATGGTCTTTACCATGAAGCGGATTTAAAGCTATATAAGGCAAAAAGGCTAGGGCGAAATCAAGTTTGTTATTAGGGGAAGCATATCAGTTTAGACTAGTCTTTACCGCAGCAGCAATTTTTTTGCATAGTACTATTTGTTTTTCAGGCATGTCTGAGGCAGGGGATAGAATTGCTGCCAATAAACTATGATCATCTAATTGCAACAATTGTTTTAATGTCTCTATCTCATCGTTTGAGGCAGAGTCATAACATTGTTGCAAATAATCAGATAGCAATAAGTCCAGTTCTTTTAAACCATGACGACATAAAAATTGCAGTTGGGCAAAATTTTTCATTATTACAATTTACGTTTAACCATTAATTTTTTAATTTCAGCAATAGCTTTTGCAGGATTTAAGTCTTTAGGGCACACATCGGTACAATTCATAATTGTGTGGCAGCGATAGAGTTTAAATGGATCTTCTAATTCATCTAATCTTTCGCCAGTTGCTTCATCTCGTGAATCACTGATCCAGCGATAGGCAGTTAAAAGAGTAGCCGGGCCAAGATAGCGGTCACTATTCCACCAATAACTAGGACAGCTGGTGGAACAACAGGCACACATTACACACTCATATAAACCATCCAGTTTTTCACGCTCTGCTACTGATTGTAATCTCTCTTTATCTGGAGAAGTAGGGGAGTCGGTTTTCATCCACGGCTCAACTGATGCATGTTGCGCATAGAAATTACTTAAATCAGAAACTAAATCTTTTACAATCGGCTGGTGAGGCAGTGGATAAATATAAATATCTCCATCATAATCATCAATAGCTCTGGTACAGGCCAGAGTATTCTGCCCATTTATATTCATGGAACAGGAGCCACAGATCCCTTCACGACAGGAACGCCTTAGTGATAAGGAGGAGTCCATAATATCTTTAATTTTAAGCAGGGCATCCAGCACCATCGGGCCACAATTGTCCATATCGAGCTCAAAACTATCCAGTGAAGGATTTTCACCCGTATCTGGATCATAGCGATAAATATAAAAGGTTTTGGTATTGTTGCTATTTTCAGAGCAATGATACGCGTTGCCTTTACGCACTGTTGAATTTTTAGGTAAGGTAAATTCAGCCATTAGTACACCCGTTTCTTTGGTGGAACAACTTCACATTCGTCTGTTAAAGTAAACATATGTACCGGGCGATAGCTAAACTTGACCAGGCCTTTGTTATCTACTTTACATAAAGTGTGTTTCATCCAGTTTTGATCGTCACGATCAGGATAATCTTCTCGTGCATGTCCGCCACGACTTTCAGTTCGGTTATATGCCCCATGAATTATTGTTTGTGCCTGAATTAACATGTTTTTTAATTCTAGGGTTTCTAATAAATCGGTATTCCACTTGAGTCCGCGATCGTTTATTCCAATCTCATCAAAGCTGTCAAACACCTCTTGCATATAATCTACACCTTCGCCTAAAAGCTCTTTATTTCTAAATACAGTGGCATGTTTTTGCATTACTCGCTGCATTTTATCTCTTATCTGGGCGGTGGTTTTTTCACCAGTTGAATAGCGTATATCATCAAATTGTTGCAGAATTTCTTCTGTATGTGTTTCATCCAGTGGTTTGTGTCTGGTATCAGGTTTAATCAGTTCTACTGTTCGTAATGCCGCAGCACGACCAAATACAATAATATCTAATAATGAATTAGAACCCAGGCGATTTGCTCCATGAACAGAAACACAGGCTGCTTCACCAATGGCCATTAGTCCAGGGACTACGCTATCTGGATCGTCACCTTTAATATTAACCACTTCACCATGGTAATTGGTTGGAATACCGCCCATATTGTAATGCACTGTTGGGATTACAGGGATAGGTTCTTTGGCAACATTCACCCCTCCAAATATTCGAGCGCTTTCTGCAATGCCCGGTAACCTTTCATTAATAACATCAATTCCCAGATGCATAAGATTTAAATGTAGATGATCTTTTTCATCACCTATTCCTCTGCCTTCATTTATCTCAATAGTCATAGCTCTGGAGACCACATCACGAGAGGCGAGATCCTTGGCATTAGGTGCATAACGTTCCATAAAACGCTCACCCTTGGAGTTGGTCAGGTAGCCACCTTCGCCACGTACACCTTCGGTAATTAAAACTCCTGAGCCATATACGCCAGTTGGATGAAACTGTACAAACTCCATATCTTGCAAGGGCAGGCCTGCACGTAATACCATGGCACTGCCATCGCCGGTACAGGTATGGGCCGAAGTTGCAGAAAAGAATACCCGACCACAACCACCTGTTGCGAGTACTACCTGATGTGCTCTAAAGCGATGTAAGATTCCAGTAGTTAAGTCCCAGGCCATAACGCCACGGCAAACACCTTCGTCCATAATCAGATCAAAGGCAAAAAATTCAATAAAAAATTTGGCCTTATGCTTAAGTGACTGTTGATATAGGGTGTGTAAAATTGCATGTCCAGTACGATCGGCTGCGGCACAGGTTCGCTGGGCTATCCCTTCACCATAATTTGTGGTCATACCACCAAAGGGACGCTGGTATATTTTTCCTTCTTCGGTTCTGGAAAAAGGTACTCCAAAGTGTTCCAGTTCTATCACTGAAGCAGCTGCTTCACGGCACATATATTCAATAGCATCCTGATCACCTAACCAGTCGGAACCTTTAATGGTATCGTACATATGCCATTTCCAGTGATCTTCTCCCATATTACCCAGGGCTGCTGACATGCCTCCCTGCGCTGCAACAGTATGGCTGCGAGTAGGGAATACCTTGGTTAAACAGGCTGTTTTTAAACCTGAAGAAGACATGCCCAAAGCAGCCCTTAGCCCTGCTCCTCCAGCACCAACGATAACAACATCGTATTCATGATCAATCACTTCGTACTTTTCTTTCAACATTTTTCACCCAATAGCTTAGATTTTTGTCATGTATATTTATAAGGAAATTTTTAGAATTGAATACAGCCCCAAAATTGCCAGAAAAAAACAGGCAAAATTGGTTAAAATAATACTTAGCAGCTTTATGGGATAAGAGGAAACATAATCCTCTATAACTACTTGCAAACCCAGTTGTAAATGATAAAAAGCTGCAGCGACTATAAGCATTAATAATACCGTATTTATTGGCATTTGAATCCACTGGATAATACTGTTGTAATCCATGTTGGGCAAAGAGACTAAACTAAAGCAAAACCATAATACCAGCGGTATTAAAGCCAAAGCAGTTAATCTTTGGTGGATAAAATGCGCAGTCCCTTGGTGACCAGAACCTAAACCTTTTGCCTTAGCAATATCAGATTGTAAATTAACTTTGTTCATCTATTTTGTCCTAATATCCTATGATCCAGGTAAGCAGTGTTAATAACACGCTGATTATAATAACCATTGCTCCAGTTGTTTTAAAACTTTGTTTTTCCATTAGCATGCCTGTGTCCCAGAACAAGTGCCGTATGCCATTACAGAGATGATAATAGAGGCAAAAGCTAATACCAAATAATACCAATAGTCCAAACCAGTTGCTGAGAAAGGACTGCATTAATTGCCAGTTTTGTTCACCTGTTGCTAAGCTATATAAAACCACTACCATTAGCACTAAGCCTGCAAAAAGTGCTACTCCAGTGGCTCTATGAAAAATAGATAATTTAGCTGTTAATGGAAGTTTATAAACCTGCAAATGAGGGGACATTGGACGATGATCGTTATATGACATATTATATCCTTGTTGGGGTGTTAGGGCGGACAGCTTTAAAAATCACTACAACGTCCATTATTAACCCAATCGCCAAAGCGGGTTGGATTATTAATCTCACTAAATGCTTTGGAGCTCTTTATATCGGTATCTACTGAATCAAGCATTTCTTTAAATAATTTATTTTTTGATAAATAGGTATGGGTTTGCATCTCATTTAAGCGGCTTTGGGTTCGGCTAAACTCAAATTGCAATCTGCTACCAGTATACAGTTTTTCTGGCAAAGTTTGTGCGGAAATAACTAAATTAATATGCCTATCGTAAAATACATCTACCAGATTAATAAATCGTCGTGCTGCATCGTCTTTATCCGCATCTAAACAATAAATATCAGATACTATTACGGTGTGAAAAAAAGTGGCAATATTTATATAATCACTGCTGTCCCGATTAGTATCACAAATCATATCAAAACTGAACCAGATAATACCCGATTCCCATTTTACCACTGGAATACAGCGAAAATTAATTATTATATCATTTCTATGCTCTTGTAACCTTACTCCAGCCATAGCTTTAAACAAAGATTCTAAACTTACCATAGTATCGGGATCTGAGCTTAATTGATAAACGGGTACTTTTTCTAGAGCATGTAAACGATAGTCGTCCTCTCCTTTTAGTTCTATCACCTTATTGGAACTTAATAATAGCTCTATAGCAGGTAAAAATCGTGCCCGTTGTAAGCCATTTTTATATAAATCAGTTGGTGGTGAATTAGAGGTAAATAGTAATGTTACCCCCTGAGCAATTAAATGCTTAAAAAGCTCAGATAAAATCATTGCATCGCCAATATCAATTACAAAAATTTCATCCAGACATATTATTTTATATTTTTTAGCAAAGTGTGAGGCAACATGTTTGATTGGATGCTCTATCTCTCCTTGTTCTTTAATAAACTCATGCACAAGTTGCATAAAACGGTGAAAGTGCAGCCGCAGTTTCTGCTGTTGTTGCAGGCATTCAAACAGCATATCCAATAGATAGGTTTTGCCTCTCCCGACACCTCCCCAAAGATATATACCTTGAACATCCAGTTTGTTTTTAGTTGAAGAAAAAGGATTTAAGTCCTTAAAACTAAAGTCAGAACGTTCTGTATAATACTGTTCTATAAGATCATATACCAACTGCATTTGCTGTACAATAGAGTATTGCTCGGAATCTGCCTGTATAACACCAGCATGTATTTTTTGCAGATAATAATCAGAAAAGCTAAGCTGCATTATTATATTTAGCTTCTTCAATCAGGGTGACTCCTATGTTCATCAAAACGAATTTCCAGTTTTTATAAATTCATTAATTAATAGCAGTAAATCTTTAATCTGTCCACTTTAGTATGTGTAAATTAAAAGCATAATGCTTTGGATGTATTTGTATACTGGAATGAGTAAATCTAAAAAATTATCAATTGAGTCTTAATGAGGCTATTGTGTCTGCCATTAAAATGATATGCTATGTCATTACTTAATATAATTTAATCATGCGCTTTCCTGCTTCTATATCCTAATTAAGAGCAAAAAATATTTGTTCACTGCGCTGCAAATAAACGAGTTTCCACTTTTATTACCCTACTATCGGATAAAAATGCTGGGCTGGAAAGCCTTTATAGAACAGCAATTGGGTCTATAGATATCTTTAAGTTGTTGGGATAAAAAAAGACAGCATAAATTTGATTTAGTTGTCAACTAGGTTTGAAATATCAATATATAAGCATTTGAATATGGCTTCCTGTTGATCAGGGGGAATAGTCAAAAACTTAGAGACAGTGATATTCTTTTTTTAGTGCTTCTGCTAAGAAATTAACTTAACTTTTTAAGTTTGCTCATTCCTCTATTGATAAAATATAATCATCTGATATAATTTTTGTAAACAATATGATTTTGAGGTGTAGAATGGAAAAAGTATCTGGCGATAGAAATATTGCATCATATAAACCAAGAAAAGGTGAAAGTAATGATTCTAATACAAACGTTTTTTTTGAAAAGTTAGGTTTACCTCCACGAGGTAATGCGTTATATGCTCTATTGCATAAAGGGTTTGATTATCAGGTTTACAAGGATCTTTCGAAATATTTACGTATTCAAAAAAAGGAGTTTAACTCTCTTCTTGACTTCGCACCTGCTACTGTTGATAGAAGAAGGCTGAAAGGCTTTACTCTGGGTGAAAGTGATGTTTTGTATCGTCTAGCAGAGGTATCAAGTGCAGCTATTGATTTATTTGAAGGAGATGAAGATAAAGCACGAACCTGGTTGAAAACCCCCGTTAAAGGCATAGATAATAAACGCCCAGTGGATATGGCTATAACCAGCGCAGAAACTGCAGCAGTTATAGATTTGATTGGTCGGTTGGAATATGGAGTTTTATCTTAATGAGTAGTATAGGCTATTGTCTGGTAAAGAAAACCTTCTCTGAACAGGCCTTTGATGGAGAAGGAGCAAAGCTCTATGGAGGTCGCTGGAACTCTAAAGGGCAATCATGTATTTATTTAGCTTCTACAGCTTCCCTGGCTATACTTGAAACCATGATACATATTGAGAACTACGAGCTTCTTTCCAGTTTTGTTCTTTTTCAAATAGAATTTTCCTCTGCATCACTAGTTGCACTTGATTCCAGTTTACTCCCGCAAGATTGGAAAGAGGATCCTTCTTCCATTTCAACAGCACAAATTGGGGATAACTGGCTTAATGCTGGTTCTTCTCTTGGTCTTTATGTACCAAGTACTATTCTGCCAATAGAAAATAATATTATATTAAATCCCCAGCATCCTGACTTTGAGAATAGTTTAAAAACGGTTAAGAAAATTGATTTTTTTCACGATTCTCGACCTTAGATAATTAATACAGTTAGCAATGCTTAAATAGGAACTAAATAATTTCAGGCCGTATTAAAATTTTTAATAGGGCCGAAATAAATCTTAAGTTTTAGTTATTTACATCAATAATGACTCGACCACGAATTTTTCCCTCTATCATTTCTTGTGCTTTATCAATAGTTTCAGATAAAGTGATTAATTTGGCTACATTTTCATATACTTGAGAGTCTAAATCATTTGCTAGTCTATTCCAGGCTTGTTGGCGTTTTTCCAGGGCAACATAAACACTCTCAACGCCTTGTAAAGTAATGCCACGTAGAATAAATGGGGCAACAGTTGCAGGAAAATCCATGCCCTGAGCCAGCCCACATGCGGCAATAATGCCACCATATTTAGTACTGGCACAAACGTTTGCTAGAGTATGGCTGCCCACACAGTCAATCGCTGCTGCCCAACGTTCTTTTGCCAGTGGCTTACCAGGCTCGGATAAATCACTCCGATTAATGGTATCTGTTGCTCCTAAATCTTTTAAATAATCCGCTTCTTCTGGTCTGCCTGTGCTGGCTATAATGGTATACCCCTGTTTTGCTAGTAGGGCAATGGAAATGCTTCCAACTCCTCCATTGGCACCGGTTACTAAAATTTCTCCACTCTCAGGGGTAATACCATGATTTTCCAGAGCCATTACACATAACATTGCAGTATAACCTGCTGTACCGATTGCCATGGCTTGCTGGGCAGATAAGTTATCTGGGCGGCGAATCAACCAATTACCGTTTAACCGGGCTTTTTGTGACATGCCTCCCCAATAAGATTCTCCCACTCCCCAGCCATTTAATATGATTTTATCACCTGTTTGCCAACTATCATGCTGACTTTCTACTACGGTACCGGTTAAATCAATTCCAGGAATAATAGGGTATTTACGAATTATTGGAGCTTTTCCTGTAATTGCCAGGGCATCCTTATAATTTAGTGTTGAGTAGTCTACATCAATTAGTACATCGCCCTCAGGTAAATCTGATTCATTTAATTCAAGCAATTGTGGCTGCTCCCCTTTTTCCAAAAATATAGCCTTAAACATGGTTTTTTCTCCTTATCTTAAATATCTTGCATATAGTCTGTTATTTTATTTGCAAGCACTGGTTTACTATATGGCATCCTTGGATAGATGAGCAACCATTTTTTCCTAAATATTTATAGGATGTAATGCGTAGCGAGTACAGTTTTCATTATTTATGATTATCACTCACTATTTTAGTGGAATAAGTTAATTGGTGAATATTCTATTATATGGTGGGGATTAAAGAGGTAAGCAGTTTTTAAATTTTTACTTCTGTTGTATCTAGTTACATGAATACCTAATTTTATGGCTAGCTTAATTGCTTATATTTTCTACACTATAGCGGCTAACTTGTATCTGATTACTCCAGTAATTAGCGCTTAAACCTGCCTTTTGTTTTAAGTGATTAAGAAATTGTTGCTTATCTCTTAATTGTTCCCATACAGATGGCAAAAAGGTGGCGCGGTTATTAGCTTCGCTGAGAATTAAACCATCCCTACCAGGATGAATTTGGCTAAGCAAATCATCTTCATCAATAAACTGTATTGGGCTGCTTGGGCTGAGTATGGAAATATGATACTCAAGAAAAGGGAACTCATCTTTATTAACAGCTGGAAACCTTGAATCGGAAAATGCAGCAGCATATGCATTTGCACTCACGTCTTCAACCAAAGATCGATAAGCGGATAAACAACCAATACATCCTCGTAATTGCTGGTTAATATTTAGACTTACAAAACTGGCTCGTTGTTGTTGAAGTTCGATGGGGTAATCTGTTGCAGCAATACTTGTTGCTTGTTGATTTTCTAGACCATATAAAATAGATTGTTTGGCTAAGTTAAGGAGTATTTTTTGCTGCTCTTGGGTTAAACTAGTGGTGGTCATAAAGACTCCATGCGCCATAACCTACAACCCGTTGTTTATCTCCTGCTGTATCACCTGAATTTCTAATATCTAATTGCTTTATAATAAGCTGTTTTTCTTGGGCCTGGTGAATAAGTCCTGCTAAAGCAATACGCCCACAGGCATCACTATGTTGTAATTTATTATGCTTAAAATGCATAATCTTAGTACTGGTTTCTAAGTCTTGTAGTTGTGCAGTAGGGTAGTCTAAAAAATGGCTTAGATCGGTACTGATAATAACTAAATTTCCTGGCTGGTTAAGATAATGCTGCAATAATGTGGAGACACTTTCAGAGTGGCACTGGCCTACCACAATAGGTAGTAACTTAAAATCATTTAAAATATTTTGCAAAAAAGGTAGTTGTACTTCAATACTATGTTCCTGCTGGTGCGCCTGATTGGATAAAAGTAATTGATTAGCTGCAACCAGGCGTTGTATTTCCTGGGTATCTATAGCTATCAGTCCTAAAGGTGTAGAGAAAAAAGAGGCGTCTGGTGCAGCCATACCATCAAAGGCTACACGGTGTGCAGGACCCAATAATATTACCCTTTGAATATGCTGTTTTTGAGCGATAATTTCCTGATAGGCAAATGCAGCGGTTAAACCAGAGTATATATAACCTGCATGGGGTACTATCAGAGCTACAACTGGTGCGGAAGAATTGTTGTTGCCAGGGTTTTTGACTTGTTGTTTGGCTTTTTCCTGTTGAGCCTGGTTGAGTAATGTTTGCACTTGCTCAAACAATTCTAATTTGTCTTGAGGATAAAAAAGTCCTTCAACAGCAGCAGGTCTGGTTTTCATTTTAAGCTTTTCCTAAAATTTCATTGTCTATTCCGATACAACGTGCTCTGCCTGTTTCTTTAGCAAAGTACATTCTTTTATCAGCTAAATCAATTAGAGTTTTCCAGTTTTTAACGTCATCTTTTATTAATTCCGATAAGCCCATACTTGCAGTTAGTAATTTTCCATCAGGGCGTGCACCTAAACCTTTATCAAAGATGCGGTCAACAACGTGTTTTGCATCACCTTGATCTGCATAGGGGAGTAAAACTAAAAATTCTTCTCCACCCCAGCGAATAATGGAATCTCCTTTACGAAAATATTCCTTAAGTGCTTTAACTGAATTTTTAAGGATTTGATCACCTGCATCATGGCCAAAGTTATCGTTTATGGTTTTAAATTTATCTAAATCAATAAATAACAAGCTTAAGTGTGTGTTTTGTAATTGTGCCATACGAAAATAAAGCTCAATGGTTTCAATCCCTGCTCTACGAGTCATTGCATTGGTTAGAGTATCATAACTTGCACGTGTTACCTGTGAAATCATATAACGCATTTGGCTGATAGAGGAAAAAAAGCTGGTGGTAATGAGTAATAAAAACAACCAGATAAACATAAATGAATTGCTTACTTGTTCTGCTGTTTGAGGATAGAGTGACCAGAAAGTAATGGTGATTAAGGGGATTGTGATAATCAGTAATTCTACAATGGTTAAAGCAAATATTGATAAGGATGCAATAATTAAAAAAGGTAATAGTGAATAAATATTAACCAATGCTCCTGCTATGCCAACAAAGTGATACTCACTGAGTATTGGAGTTGCTAATAAGTAAAAAATGGTCGGTGTATACATCATTAAGGTAACACAAACAAAGATTTTTTTTAGTGAGTCTTTGCCAAAATGGCAATTCAGGTATATGTAAATAAAAATAGCTCCTGATATAAAACGTAAAATAGCCAGTTTATACCATAGCTCAAAGGGTAAGAATAAATAATCAATAATGCTCCAGGCTGGTACTAATATAGCAAACAGCAGTGAGAACATATGTGTTCGTTTACTTAATATCGTTGCTCTATGGTTTTTAATTGGCAGAGTATGCTCTTTTGATGTAAGTAGTTCCGCCCATTGTTCTTTGGTGCTTATGTCTAACAGCTCGGAGAAAAATTCAATTGTTTTATTTATCATATTAAGTACTACAAAAGTAAGGGGTTATATATTTTATCAAAATAGAAATGAAAAAGATATTTGTAGCTTGTTATCTTGTTATCTTGTTTATCATCTTCTATAGTATCATTTACATTGTATATGTCTCTTAAAAAACACCCATATAAACACACCTAAAAACCTTCTTAATTATTTATTTGTATATTTATAGTCTAGTCAGGAAAACTCATGATTTCAAAAAGAAAGCACTACTTTAGTCCACTAAAGAAAAGTAAACCAGTTAAAGGATTAACAGATTTACCCCCATTGGGTATGAATGCAAAAGCAATAACTAAGGATTTTCGGCATTATTTTAGTCATACATTAGGGCGAGATAAAAATTGTAAATCAACCCACTATCCATACAAAGCACTGGCAGTTATTATTCGCGATCGTTTAACTGAGCGTTGGAAATTAACTCAGGAAGCATACAATACTAATGATTGTAAGCGGACTCATTACCTCTCTTTAGAGTTTTTAATGGGCAGAGCGGTAAGTAATAGCCTTTTTAATTTAGGCCTGGACGAAGAAGTAGAAAAAGCCTTTGTAAAAATGGGTATTGATCTGGAAGAAATTCTTGATGCAGAGCCTGATGCAGGTTTAGGCAATGGAGGCTTGGGTCGTTTAGCTGCCTGTTTTTTAGATAGTTGTGCAACTTTGCAATTACCTGTAAAAGGTTATGGCCTGCGTTATGAATATGGAATGTTTACACAATATATTGAAAATGGTGAACAGTTAGAAGCGCCTGATCATTGGTTGCGTGATGGTAATCCATGGGAGATGGAGCGTCCTGAATATACTCAACGAATTAAGTTTTTTGGTAAAACTGAGCGTTATAGTGATTATGAAGGAAAAATCCGTACACGCTGGATAGACTGTAATGACGTTCTGGCGATAGCTTATGATGTACCTGTACCAGGTTATAAAAATAGAACTATAAATACCCTGCGATTATGGAAATCTGCAGCTACCGATGAATTTGATCTCAGTGAATTTAATGCAGGAAGTTATACCGAAGCAGTAGAAGAAAAAAACATGGCTGAGCATATCACCATGGTTTTGTATCCCAATGATAGCAGTGAAAATGGTAAGGAATTGCGCTTAAGACAGCAGTATTTTCTTGCTTCCGCAAGTTTACAGGATGTGTTCCGTGATTGGCTGGCCCACCATGGTAAAAACTTTAGTAATTTTGCCAGTAAAAATTGCTTTCAATTAAATGATACCCATCCCAGTATTTCTGTTGCAGAGTTGATGCGACTATTAATGGATGACTACTTTATATCATGGGATGATGCCTGGGCTATTACCACCAAAACTATGGCATATACTAATCATACCCTATTACCTGAAGCATTAGAAAAGTGGCCTGTAAGTTTATTTGAACAATTATTACCCCGCTTATTAGAAATAATTTATGAAATAAATGCCCGATTTTTATCACAGCTTTCATTAAAGCATCCAGGCAATACCGATATTATGCGTCGTATGTCTATTATTGAAGAAGGTGATTATCCCCAGGTTCGAATGGCTTATTTAGCTATTATTGGGAGCTTTTCAGTGAATGGCGTAGCAGCTTTACATACTGAATTATTGCAAAAAGGTTTGTTTAATGATTTTTATAACTTCTGGCCTGAAAAATTTAATAATAAAACCAATGGTGTAACGCCCAGAAGGTGGTTAGCTATTTGTAATCCAGAATTAAAACAATTGATTACAAAAAATATAGGTAATGAGTGGATTTCTGATCTGGATCAATTGGAGCAATTGGTAAAATTCAGTAAGGATAAAAAATTCAGACAGAAGTGGTATCAGATTAAACAGCAAAATAAAGTTCGTCTGGCAGATCGTGTAGAGCAGGAATGTGCCGTCAGATTTAATCCGGATGCTTTGTTTGATGTTCAGGTAAAACGTATTCATGAGTATAAACGCCAGTTACTTAATATTTTGCATGTGATTCATTTATATAATCGTATTAAAGCAGGGGATACCGTTAACTGGACAAATCGTTGTGTGTTGATTGGTGGAAAGGCTGCTCCAGGTTATGCTATGGCTAAGTTGATAATTAAATTAATAAGCTGTGTTGCTAGTGTGGTTAACAATGATCCTGATGTAAAAGACTTATTAAAAGTTGCCTTTTTTCCTAATTACCGTGTTTCTGCAATGATGACTATTTGTCCTGGAACGGATTTATCAGAGCAAATATCTACAGCAGGTAAAGAAGCATCAGGGACTGGCAATATGAAGTTTATGATGAATGGGGCGCTTACCATTGGTACTCTGGATGGTGCAAATATTGAGATCCGCGAAGAAGTGGGCGAAGATAATTTCTTCTTATTTGGACTGTCTGCACAGCAGGTTGAAGATGCACGTCAGGATTATCATCCTGACCAAATTATTGCTGTTGATGAAGATTTTAAAAAAGTAATGGTTTTATTAGAGTCAGGTTATTTTAATTGCTTTGAAAAAGGAGTATTTGACCCCATTATTGATGCAATTAGAAATCCTTTTGATATGTGGATGACTGCTGCGGACTTTAGATCGTATGTGGATGCTCAGCAACAGGTTGCAAAAGCGTATCAAAATCAGGAAAATTGGACCAGAATGAGTATTTTGAATACAGCTTATAGTGGAAAGTTTTCAACAGACCGAACTATGGAAGAGTATAATAAGGATATTTGGCATCTGCAAAAGACTGCCCCTAAACCTGTCAAATAATTGTAAATATATATGGAGAAAAAAATTGATATCAACTGCTAATTTAACCATTCAATTTGGAGCAAAACCTTTATTTGAAAATGTTTCTGTAAAATTTGGTGAAGGTAACCGATATGGTTTAATTGGAGCAAATGGCTGTGGTAAATCTACCTTTATGAAAATCTTGGGTAATGATTTAGAAGCCAGTCATGGTAGTGTAACAATTAGTGATAATGAACGCGTTGGTAAATTAAAACAGGATCAATTTGCTTATGAAGAATATTCTGTTATTGATACCGTTATTATGGGCCATGACAAGCTATGGAAAGTTAAAGAAGAACGTGATGCGATTTATGCCAAGACCGATATGAGTGAAGATGAAGGCATGCGCGTAGCTGATTTAGAAGTAGAATTTGGTGAAATGGATGGTTATACCTCCGACTCTCGTGCAGGAGAATTATTACTAGGGCTGGGAATTCCTACTGAACTACATTATGGTTTAATGTCTGCTGTAGCCCCTGGTTTAAAATTAAGAGTGCTGCTTGCACAGGTATTATTCTCCGATCCTGATATTATGTTATTGGATGAGCCTACCAATAATCTGGACATTAATACCATTCGCTGGTTAGAAGGTATTCTAAATGAACGCAATTCTACCATGATTATTATTTCGCACGATCGTCACTTTTTAAATAGTATTTGTACTCACATGGCAGATTTAGATTATGGTGCAATTAATATATTCCCGGGAAATTATGATGAATATATGCTGGCATCTATTCAGGTAAGAGAGCGCCAATTACAGGCTAATGCCAAGAAGAAAGCAGAAATGGGCGAGTTGCAACGATTTGTCGAGCGCTTTTCTGCTAATGCTTCTAAAGCAAAACAAGCGACCTCACGTCGTAAACGTTTAGAAAAAATTGAATTAGATGATATTAAAGTGTCGTCAAGACGTAACCCATTTATACGTTTTGAGCAAGAAAAGAAATTGTATCGTAATGCCTTTGAGATTGAAAATTTAGCCAAGGGTTTTGATGAAATATTATTTTCCAAACTGAATATGTTAGTTGAAGTAGGTGAAAAAATTGCTATTATTGGTCCAAATGGTATTGGTAAAACCACTTTAATGCGCACTATAATTAAGGATCTAGAGCCAGATGAAGGAAAAATACTTATCTCAGAAAATGCCATATCGGGATATTATCCACAGGATCATGAGCAAGAATTTGCAGCGGAAATGACAACCTATGAGTGGATGGAGCAATGGGCTCGCCCCGAACATGATGAGCAATTTATCCGTGGAATCTTAGGTCGATTATTGTTTTCTAAAGATGATATTGCTAAAAATGTCAGTGTTTTGTCGGGTGGAGAGAAAGGCAGAATGTTATTTGGAAAATTAATGTTAGCCCAACCTAATATTTTGTTTATGGATGAGCCAACTAACCATATGGATATGGAGTCTATTGAATCTTTAAATATGGCTTTGGATATATATGAAGGTACGCTTATTTTTATCAGTCATGATCGTGAATTTGTATCTTCACTGGCAACTCGAATTATTGAATTATCCGCTGATGGTTTGAACGATTTCCACGGCAGTTATGAAGAATATTTGGAAAAATGTGAACAAGCGTAATTTATTTTATACTGCAATATTAAGGAGAGCATTATTAAAACATATATTTGTGTAATTTGTGGTTTTATTTATGATGAAAAACTCGGTCTACCCGATGATGGAATTAGTCCAGGAACCAAGTGGTCTGATGTGCCTGATGACTGGGCATGTCCAGACTGTGGTGTGGGTAAGAGCGATTTTGATATGGTTGAGGTTTAGCCACAATTTAAAAAGTGTATTAATTAAGAGTGGCTTATGCCGCTCTTTTTAATTTCATTTGCAGCATTTTTTTTGTTTCCAGAACTATTCCTTTAAAGCACTCAGAAAAATCCAGTTGCTGGTCAAAAATAAATAAGTGTTTATTTTTTTGCTGCTGGCTAATATTTATAAGTGATTTTTCAACAAAAATATTACCCATATATTGAGAAAAATTCATAAATAAAAAAATACCCTGGTGTTTGTTATTATTTATATAAGCTAAAGCTTGTTGAATGGATGTTGTCTGCGGTATTTTTACATGAGAAATATCTAGCCGATATAAACCAATATCTTCTTTCCAGATATAAACTGGCGTTCCGGATTTACTATTATGTTCTCTGAATGTGTCTAAAATTGCGGATCTATTGGGAGTTTCTATTCCAATCAGTCTGAATCGAGTTTTGAGTATTTTTTCTAGTGTAGAATGTCGCATAATGTTAACTCCTAATCTTGTTATTGTTATTGTTA
>JASFYQ010000030.1:0-58237 GCA_045047105.1 Pseudomonadota bacterium
CTTAGAGCCATCAACTAACTTAGAGTCATCAACTGATCCAGCCTTTCCAACTTCTTCATTAGTATTTTTAATTTCAGGGAGAGCGGGATCTCTTTCAAAACTAGGAGCAGGAGGAATAAGTTTTTCAGCTAATTCATCAATTCGTTGTTCAATACTGGCATCAATATGTGAAATATTGGTATCAACAATACAACCTCCTTGAGTAATTTTTGAGTTATCTAAAACTCTTAATTTTTCAAAACGATTTTCATTATAAGTATTGGCATCATTGGTATTTTTATTTTCAATAAGGTTAAATGCTTCTTTAACCATTGCAATATCTAAAGGATTTAAATAAATAGTCACATTTTTTGCAGCTGAAGGCAGTAAATCTAATGAACTTTTCACTAATTGTATAATATGTTCAGGAGCAGTTTTAATCTCTTGTTTAACAATATGTTTAGCAATTGAAATGGATAGTTGCATCAATTCATATTCAACTTGCTCATTGGTTTGTGTTAGAGGTTTTTCAAGAGCTAAAAAAAGTTTTTCAAAATGTATGATTTTTTCTTCAATATTTTTTAAAGACTCGTCGTATGCTTGTTGATGCCCCTGTGTTTTACCCTCTGTTTCCCCCTGTTCAAAACCTTCTTTTAGCCCTTTTAATTTACCTTCTTCATAACCTTCGGTATAAGCTTGCTGATGGATTTTTTCAAGCTCATCTGCTGTAAGCATAGGTAAACTTTCATTTTCTAGAGTATCATTTTTTTCATTAAAATTTACATTGGGAAGATCCCAGGATTGAAATCCAGAAGAATTTTCTTTGGAAAGAACCTTAACATATCCATCCTTAGACGTACTCATCTCCTCCTCCACCTAATTGAATTTCACCAGCATCAGCCATTCGTCTGGCAATATTAAGAATTTCACGGTGTGCATTTTCTACATCACTGAGTTTTACAGGAGCACTTGCTTCTAAATCATCACGTAACATTTCTGCTGCACGACTAGACATATTTTTAAGTATTTTTTCCTTAACCAGCTCATCAGCTCCTTTTAATGCAACAATAAGAATATCAGAAGAAACCTCCCGTAATAGTGCTTGTATACCACGGTCATCTACATCTGCCAAATTATCAAAGACAAACATTTGATCTTCAATTTCCTGTCCCAAATCTTCATCCGTAGATTTAACACCTTCCATAATGGTAGCCCCAATATCTCCACCCAGAAAGTTCAAAATATCTGCTGCAATTTTAACTCCACCCACATTGGCCGTATGCATGTTACCTTCTGCATTAGCAAATTGTTTTTCTAAAATTTCATCCAGCTCAAATAATGCAGCAGGTTGTATACCATCTAAACTACTAATGCGAAGCATAATATCTGTACGAGTGTTTTCTGGTAGATTTCTAAGTACTTCAGCAGCCTGGTCCGCATCGAGGTAGGACAATACAATAGCAATAATTTGAGGATGTTCTAAATGAATAACTTCAGCAACTGAGCGTGGTTCCATCCATTTTAATGCTTCCAGCCCTTTTGATTGTCTGCCTAGTAGTATTTTATCTAAAACCCCACCCGCTTTATCTGCACCTAAGGCCTTATTTAATACATTTCGTAAATAATCTTCTGACCCCATTCCCAGAGCAGTCTGACCACCTACAGCAGAGTTAAAAATTTTTAAAATATCGGTAGCTGAACCTTTTTCAACATTAGCTAAAACTGAAATCGCTTCGCCTATAGTTTGAACTTCTTTGGGCCCCATATGTCTCATCACTTCAGCCGCTTCAGCTTCACCAATAGACATTAAAAATATAGCAGTTTTTTGTAAACCGTCGTAGCTTTCTACATCTGTAGGTTCGGATTTAGTTTCACTTTTTTCTGCTTTATTTTCTGCCACTTAATTCACCAAATATTATGCCTACACTCTATATATCTATATTACTACATCTCAATTTAATTATGTTTAATTAATCCAATTTTTTATTACTTGTGCTGCTACTTTAGGATCATCAACAACTAATTTTCTAGCAAGCTCTAATTCCATTTGATATATTTCATCAGGGCTGGGTAAGGCATTGCCATCCGCATCAACTGCATGCGCCGTTGTGCTACCAATACCAATAGGGTTTCCATCTTTATCAACTCCGACTACTGCACCATCACTATCTATTGCTCCTGCAGCAAGAGCAGTATCACCATCAAGGCCTATCACTTCACCATAAGGTTTAGATAACTTAGTAAATGCTGGGCGAATTACTCCAAAAAGAAGATATAATACTACTAGTCCAGCCAAAACTTGTTTTACAATACTCATAAACCAGCTCTGCTCCCATACAGGAATTTCAGGTAATGCTTCCAGTGGCTCTGGTTTAACAAAGGCCAGGTTTATTACATTAACCGTATCTCCTCTTTGTATATTATATCCAACCGCTTCTTTAATTAACGCGGTAATCTGTTGAATTTCTTCGCTACTACGCGGAGTAGATGTAACAGCCCCTTTATCACCGGTTATTTTTTTATCATCAATTACAACTGCTACGGATAATTGTGTAATTTTGCCCGTTGAATATGCTATATGGCTGATACTTTTATCCACTTCAAAATTTTCTGTTAATGTTTCTCTGGAACGATAAGGGCCTTTACTCCCACCTTCTTCTCCACCTTTCCCCTTATTTAGTTTTTCTGGCACAATAGATCCACCTGGAGGTTGGTTTGATAAAGCCCCTGGTATTCCAGAAATTCCTGAACCTGAGGACTTTTCTACCAATTGTTGCTTACTTCGAATAGCGGATAAATCTGGATTATATTGTTCAGAAGTTACTTCCTTACGATCAAAATCCATATTAGCTTTTACTTGTACACGAAAGCCATTGGTACCTAAAAAAGGAGTTAAAATATTACTTACTTTATCATTATAGCTGGTTTCTAATTTTTGCGTGTATAGCATCTGCTTATCATTAATGCCTTGTCCATTATCATCTGAACTATCGGTTAATAAGCGCCCTAATTGATCAACAATAGTCACATCTGTAGTATTCATATCTTCAACACTTGATGAAACCATATTAGTTATTGCCGCGACCTGATTTTTATTTAATGAACGACCAGCGTATAGTTCAAGAATTACCGAAGCAGTAGGTTTTTTACGATCTCTAATAAAAACAGATTGTTTAGGAATTGCCAGATGAATTCTGGCATTTTTTATATTTCGCATAGAAGCAATTGACATGGCAAGCTCATCTTCTAATGCTTTATGATAGCGAGCATTTTGAATAAATTGACTGGTACCAAAACCTTGTTCCTGATTAAGTATTTCAAACCCCTTGGGAGTTACTTTATGCAACCCCATTGAGGCTAGATTAATACGTGCTTTACTTAATTGGGCAGCTGGTACCATCACTTTTCCATTAACAGGATCCAATTTAAAATCAATGTTTTGTTGTTTTAATGCATCAGATATTTCGCCAAACTGGCTTTCTGGAATATCATTATATAAAACACTATAATCAGGACTTTGCGACCATAAAATTACTGCGGCCCCAAGTGCAACACTGGCAGCAATACCAACCATAAGAGCCAGCTGTCTAAAAACTGGTTTCTCACTAACTCCTTGAAGTGTATCAAGTGTATTGGAAGTTCTTTTTTCTGATTTTTCTTGTTGCTCAGCCATGAGATTTTCCTGGTAAAAATTCTAAATTACTAATTTCATCTAGTTAACTGCTAATTAACTACTTGCTAAACACGTGTATTTTTAATTTCATTATAGGCTTTAAGCAATTTATTACGTGTTTCCAATAAAGCAGAAAAAGCAACACTGGATTTCTCAGATGCAATCATAACTTGTACAAGATCAATTCCCTCCTTACCCATTTCAAAATCTTTTCTTAGAATTCCTGTTTGTTTTTGCAAACTATTTACATGACTAATTGCTCCTGCCATTAAATCAGTAAAGTTAACTTGCTCAGGTTGTGATTTTAAAGCTTGGTTATTTGCTGTTTTTAAAACTAAAGGATTAGTTTCTAACATAGGATGGGACCGTATCTGGGTTTTCATTTGCCCCATTTGCATCATTAACTGATTTGCACTAATTGTCATAGACATAATTACTCTCCACTATCATTTGCATTAGTGACTATTTTTTGTCACCTAACAATGTATTAATTTATACATTTTCTTAAGCAGGATTCAAGCCAAGTGTTTTATTTCCATATCCAGTAGGAATATTCATACCACTATCACGCATTTTTGCCAGTTTATAACGTAAAGTACGTTGGCTAATTCCTAAACGTTCAGCGGTTAGTTTACGATTACCTAATGTATTTTGTAGAATATCCAGAATAACCTGAAACTCATGATTTTTCATATCACTATGTAAGCTATCCGAAGTTTTACTACTTAGTACATTATCCTTAGCTCTACCACTATCCTTAGCTCTACCACTGCATATTGTTTGTCTTTCAGTATTTTCTTGTACGACAGTTTGTGGCTGAGCTATTAAAATTTGACTATTCTCAGATTCAAGTTCAAAAATAATATCCTCAATTTGAATGCCATCTTCCATGTGTAAAATGAATGCACGTTGCATTACATTATCCAGTTCACGAATATTCCCATGCCAGCTATTATTTATTAATTTTTGTTGTGCTTCCGTACTAATTTCTGGGATTACTTTACCACTTGAACGAGCAATTTTTTCAATCAAGAAATTAGCCAGGGGGATGATATCTTCTTTACGTTGTTGTAACTCAGGTATTAATAAGGGAAAAACATTTAAGCGATAAAATAAATCTTCTCTAAATTTACCTTCTTTAACATAGTCTCGCATATTTCTATTAGAGGTTGCTAAAATTCTAACATCTAAGTCAATTATTTCATGACCTCCTAAACGCTCAACTTCTTTTTCTTGAATAACCCGTAATATTTTAGCCTGTAATGCCAAATCCATTTCAGAAATTTCATCCAGTAATAAAGTCCCCCCCTGGGCCTGCTCAAATTTACCAATGGATGATTTATAAGCTCCAGTAAAAGCACCTTTTTCGTAACCAAACAGAGTAGCTTCAAGCATATTTTCAGGTATCGCAGCACAGTTAATGGCAACAAAAGCTTTGTTTGAACGAGATGAATGGCGATGAATATATTTTGCAATAACTTCTTTACCTGTTCCACTTTTTCCAGTGATCATTACTGTAGCATCACTTTTAGCCACTCGTTTAGCTAAATCAGCAACCTCAAGCATATAGGGGTCAACTGCAATCATTTCATCATTTGAATTATTATGACTGATGTACTGACCTACTGTGGTAACTAATACTTCAGGTTCAAAAGGTTTAACTAAATAATCTGACGCACCATCTTTCATCGCTTCAATAGCTTTATCTATTGTGCCGTATGCAGTCATCAATAGAACAGGAATATCAGGGTAATTTCTTTTAATTTGTTTAAGTAGTTGATGCCCATTCATTTTTGGCATTTGCACATCACTAATAACTAAACCAATATCATTATTTTCAACCAGCTCTAATGCCATACGGCCATTATTTGCATCTAACACCTGATAGCCAGCTAAATCTAATGTATCAACAATAGCTTCACGTAGAGAAAAGTCATCATCTACAACTAAAATGGATGGTTTTTTATTATCATTCATAGCAATCTCCAAACTAAATTTTTTTAACATTAACTATCTATATTAACTACGGGCAGACGAAGTACAAAGGTTGAACCCTTAGCACTGGTTTTTTCAAGCCATAAATCCCCCCTATGACCATGACTAATTGCTTTAACAACTGCTAAGCCTAAACCTGTACCTTGATTTTTACTGGTGTAAAAAGGTTCAAAAATTTTATTTATAATTTTTTTACTCACTCCACTACCATTATCGGTAATAATAAAATCAATATAGTTTTTTTGCCTGCTAACTAATTCAACATCAATAACAGCTGTAGTAATTGTTTTTTCCTTCATTTCTGATTTTGACTGACTGGCTTGCTCAGCATTTTCAATTAGGTTTAATAAAGCGCTGACAAGTAAATTTTGATTCCCATGCAGGCGGAAATTTTGACTTTTGTTTTCTATATTATTATTAAATGAAATTTGGGTCTGAGGACTTAGTTCAATAGAATATTGTATAGTTTCAAATAGCTCATTTATTTTTAAATTAACACCTTGCTCCATACCATTTTTGGAAAAAAGCAACATGTCTTTGATTAGGTTTTCCAGATTTTTTATTCGATTTAAAATTTTGTCAGCAAAACGTAAACGGTTAGACTCAGAAAGGTTACTTTTTTTAAGGTGCGAAGCATATAGAAGTGCTGATGCTATAGGAGTTCTAATCTGATGGGCAAGTTGTGCAGCCATTTGTCCCATTGTTGCCAAGCGTTTTTGTTGATCTAACTGCACTTGTAAGTGTCGGTTAGTTGTAACATCTTGCAATAGAATTATTTGTCCAGGTAAGTTATTCCCTAGCGGGCAGGTTGAAATATTTACAATGCGGCCATCATTGGTAACAACATCCTGACCTGATGGCATTGGGTTAAATGAACGCTCAATAACATCACGCCAGCTTTCACCCAACAAGGGTTCTCCAAGTAAACTGATAGCAGCAGGATTACATTCATTAACCACTCCTTTGCCATCTAAAACAACCACACCTGCAGGTAAAGCATCGAGTAAGGTTTGTAAGCGTGTGCTACTTAAAAGAGCATGATTAGCCGATTGATTTTCCTGCTCGTAAGCTAAATAAGAGGAGGGTTGATTATTTACTCTCTGGCTTAGAATACCAGCAGACATATCATCAAACTGCCATATCTTTTTTTTATAATTTGTTTGCTCAGTTGCTAGTGCAAGATTCATTTGCCACTCCTTAAATAACATCTTCATATGAATATGATATTTTAAGAGCAAAAAGCAGACCAGTTTAAAATATAAACATAAATATCAACAACTTAAAAAATATTATTTGATTTATATTTTAGATAATATCAATATGTCAATTATTTAACAGATAGAGTAAAAGACTAAAAACTTTATTGATGGGTTATAAAACATTACCTTTTGAAGGCAAAACTATCGTAAAGTACAAAATTTATTTACCAGAAACAGCATATTTACGCATTTTTTCAACTAGAGTAGTACGTCTGATATTTAGACGTTTTGCAGCATGAGCAACTACATTATTCGACTTTTCAAGCGCATCTTCTATTAATCTTTGTTCAAGGTTACCTAAATGTAATTTTAGATCAAATGTTCCATCATCTGCTAAATCAAATACTGTCTTTTCTTTGTTGTTAAGTTGTGTCTCAACATTTGATTTCAGATTTACATTGGTAGCAGATAAATCCCTATTTTCAGCAATTTCAACTTTAATATTATTATTTAATTCATCCTTTTTTAATTCAAATTTTGGTGCTATAGTAGCTTCTGTTTCTATATTTTCATATTCTGTTAATTTAGAATAATCAAAACCTTCAATGCTATATTGATATTTTTCAGGTAAGTCGTCATATTGAATTAAATCTGATCCAAAAATAATGGCTAAACGTTCAACCAGGTTTGCTAACTCCCTAATATTTCCTGGCCATGAATGTAAAAAAATGGATGCCAGTGCTTGCTCTGAGAATTTTACGCTCTCATCTCTTTCCTGCTCAATGGCCTGGTTTAAAAATTGAATTAATAAAGGAATATCTGAAACGCGATCTCTTAAGGGTGGAATTTCAATGGGAAATACATTGAGTCGATAAAATAAATCTTCACGAAAACTTCCATCAGCAACTCTTTCTTCAAGATTACGATGTGTAGCAGCAAGAATACGTACATCTGCAATAATACTCTTATTGCCCCCTACTCGTTCAAACATTTTCTCCTGTAATATACGTAATATTTTTACTTGCATAGCTAAAGGCATATCGCCAATTTCATCTAAAAATAAAGTCCCTTCTTGTGCAAGTTCAAAACGCCCCTGACGAGCATTTATAGCACCAGTGAAGGCCCCTTTTTCATGCCCAAACAATTCACTTTCTAATAAATCAGCTGGTATAGCACCACAATTAACGGGTACATAGGCTTGAGTTTGACGCTTGGATAAATGATGAACGCAGCGTGCAACCACTTCTTTTCCTGTACCCGAGTCACCTAAAATTAAAACGTTTGCATTAGAGTTAGCAACCTGTTGAATGAGCTTACGAACCTTTTTTATCCCCTCACTTTGACCAATTAAGTTCTCTTCAAGATATGGGTGAACAGACACTTGGCTTACTAAATTTACTGCAATATCTATTTGTGGCGTATCCGTCTTTATCTTTTCAGCTTGCTTGTAATTTCCAGAGGATTTGTCACTTCCATCATGTCCTGTACGTGGTTTTGAAGAAGGAGAAGGAAATAAACCGGCTATCAGTGATAAAAATCCATCCTGTTTAAATGGTTCATTAAAAACACCCAAACATAATGGAAATTGTTGTTTGAGTACATCAAGAGGTAAAGGCTGATCATTTTCCAATAAAACAAAAGGAGTTTGTGGTAATGAAATAGTTAATTGTCGTAAAGCAGAGAGTATATCTATTGCAGATTTATCTCCATAGATGAGCAAGTCATATTTTTCTTGTGAAAGTTTATTTTCAGACAAGTGAGTGATTAAAGTAGTGGTAAAGTCCATAAATTCCAGCAGCATTTTAAGTGACTGGCTACGACTTCTATTGTTATCAATAATTAAAATGGATAAGTTACTCATAAAACCTTCAAATTACATTAACTAAATTACATAATTGATTAATTTAACACAACTTTACACAAAATGTCAAAATTTTGGCACTATCGATATTAGAATAGTTTGGGGTATTTGTATACTAGATAGAAACGCAACTATAATTTATACTTTACAAATTACTTAGGTAGGCTTTGGTTGCTTTTTGGGAGGACTTAAATTGTCTAAATTCAGTGACTAACTGTTTTTTATTCTGTTCTAAAATTTTAGTAATATCATTGTTAATCTGTAAAACCTGTTGAATAATCTCAGCAATATATTGTGAGTCTTCTTCGCTAACTGGATTTAAAAAAAACTCATCAAGCAAGCCCTGTCGTTTTTCTTCAATATCAGTAATGCTTTCCCACTTACCGATATTGACTAAATCTAACATAGATTCAGATAGTTTTTTTATCTGATCAAGGGATTTTTTTTCATCTAAAGTCATAAGTAATAATTTAAATTAATTATTAAACTATATTTTGTAGGCTATATTTTGTAGGCTATATTTTTGTAGAGGTAATATGATCTCTGCTTTGATTTTCTAATTTCGAAGCATGTTTTTCAATAATAGTTTGCGGTATAGCATCCCAACCTTCTTTAATTTCAGAAAGCAAAGAATGAACTTCTTCAAGCATTTCTACAGAATTTTTAGCATTAGCCGTTGATAAACGACGTTCCATATAATCATATAATGAATTTAAGTTTTCTGATATTTCACCACCTTTATCAAAATCCAGGCTAACTCGCAGACCTTCAATAATAGAAATTGCCCAACCAATATATTCACCTTTTTTCTGAATATTTTTTTGCAACATAAATCCTTTTGCATTAGAGATTTTTTCTAATGCTCCTTCCATTAGCATTTGAATTAATCTGTGAGGATTTGCAAAAGCAACTGAACTTTGGTTGCCAACTTTCTGGTATTGATTTAACGCGGATTGATGTCCACCATACATTGTCATATCAAAATTCCTAAACATAACTTTATTTCCATATGTATTTAATCATGATTTCAAATTCAATACCAGATTTATAATTAAAATTAATTAGTTTCATCCAAATCCAGGTAAAGAAGACAGTTGAGCTGTCAAAGAACTACTCGTAGAATTCATTTTACTAATTAGTGTATCTAGGGCACTGTACTGTTTAAGGTATGAAGCCTCTTTAAGTTCAAGTCTAACACTTAATCTATCCTGATCCTTAGAGTTTAATTTCAAACGAGAATTGATACTATTTTCTTTACTTTTAAGTAAACCATCATAACTGATAAAGTTATCAATCATTTTATCCAAACGAAAAGCTACACCCTTGTCTTTTTCTGCAAAAAGTTTAGATACAGCCTCATAGTCATTACTGATGGCATCTCTTAAAACCGACGAATTTAACTCTAAATCCCCTGTTTTAGCATTTGATGTTACTCCAATTTCAGCCAAATAATTAAAAGCACCTGTATCAGAGCTGGTATTTATTTGTTGTCGAAAAGTATTTTTAATATTTGCTAAAAAACTATCACCTTCTAAAGCACCCGTTTCATAAATATCAATACTACTAATCAGAGTATTATAACTTTTAATAAAGTCCTTTACTGCTGATTCTGCTGCTGCTGTATCCCGACTAATAGTTAAGTCAGCATTCGTTGCAGAAGGATTAGCTTGTAATAAGTTGATGGTAACCCCATCAATAGCACCTTCAATTTTATTTGTGCTACTACTTACTTCATAACCATCTATTTCAACTTTTCCATCCGTTGCTGTCTGTATTTCTGACAGAAAAAGAGCACTAGAGGCATCATTACTGGCAAACTGAACACGGTTATCTATTCCTGTATCCTTTGCGGTAATAACTAATTGAAATTTATCTGAACCTGTTTGAATAATTGAAGCGGATAAACCAATTTTAGCAGTATTTGCAGCGTCATTAATGGCATCACGAGCTTCACTAATGGTTTTTCCATCAATATCAATGGAGAGAGTGGGATCACTACCAACAGTTAGATCTAGTGTTGCACCATTGGTATTTAGAGGGGTTGTAGCATCAAAATTATCATTGACACCACTTGTTTGACCAAGTTTGTTTACAGATGCAAGTGAAGTAACATTAATAGAATAGATACCAGCTATGGCATCCTTATCAACAGAAGTTGAAAAGCTGAGCTTATCCGAAGATTCAGAGTTTGAGGCCTTATACGTCTCAAATTTATCCAAAGAACTTAAGCTTTCCATTGATGACTGGAATGTAGATAGAGTACTTTTCAATCGTCCAAGCTCACTTAACTGAGACTTGTATGCTGTCTGTTGCTCTACTAATTTGTCAAAAGGACGAGCTTCAATTGACATTAATTGAGATACAATCCCTGAAACGTCAAGATTCAATCCACCCAGTGATAATCCAGCCATAATATAACCCCTACCTTTACCTACAAAAAATGATAAAATCGAGTTTAAGCTGTAGAACTAAAGAAAATACCCTCATTAGTACTTTTTGCGCTATTATTACGATTTTCAACCATATCTTGCAAATTGCGAGCCAAATCCAACACTTCTTCCGATGGAATTTGTCTGACTACTTCATCTGTTTCTTTATCTGTCACATTAATGACAATTTTATCCAAGTCCTTATCAACACTAAACTGCAAATTACGTTGAACTGATTGAATAGATGAGTTTAAGCTTGTTACTGCTTTATCAACCATCTCACTAATTGATTCACTATCAGCCTGTTCTTTTTTATCATCAGTTTCAGCTAATTTCTTATCCAACTCAGTTGCTGATTTTTCGTCAACTTTATTAGTGTTATCAGGGCCTGATTCACGAACTAAGCCACTAACAATACCTGCAGGATATTGAGTGGCATTCATTTTTACTTCAATAGTCATTTCGACCTCCTCAAACAATCTTATTCCAGTAACTTCGTCAAGTTACTGGAATAAAAGTTTATTTAAATTACCCTAATAAACCAAGAACACTTTGTGGTAAAGCATTAGCTTGTGATAATACAGAAACACCAGCCTGTTGTAAAATCTGCATTTTAGTTAAGTCCGCAGTTTCTTTTGCAAAATCTGCATCTTGTACACGAGAACGAGCTGCTGATAAGTTTTCAGAAGTAATATCATTAGTTCTAATTACAGAATCAAAACGGTTTTGAACCGCACCAAGGTTTGCACGCTCAGTATTAAGAGATTTCAAAAAGGCATCCGCTGACGTAATCATTGCTTCAGCTTTCGCTGCTGTATCAACCCCACCATTAGTAACTACAGAGGCATAACCTCCCATCGCTGCTACATCCTGAGTAGCAATGGATATACGGTTATTTCCACCTGCATTTGCTCCAACTTGGAAACCAAAGTTACCTGCACTGGTACCAATAACTTCAATACCATTAAACTGTGTTCCACCTCTAACACGTGTTATTTCAGCATTAAGTTGTGAAACTTCTGTTTGAAGTGCTGCTCTGTCAGTGGAGCTATTAGTTCCATTTGCGGACTGCACCGCTAATTCTCTTATACGTTGTACGTTTGAAGTAATTTCATTAAGTGCACCCTCAGCAGTTTGAGCTAAGGAGATAGCATCCTGTGCATTTCTTGCACCCTGATTAAAACCTCTTATTTGTGAAGTAAAACGTGATGCAATAGCAATACCTGCCGCATCATCCTTTGCACTATTAATTCTTAAACCTGAAGACAAACGTTGTAGGGCACTTTGTAAACCATTATTCGTTTGATTTAATTGACGCTGAGCACTTAAAGAAGCGACATTAGTAGAAATAACTTGAGCCATGGGAATTCTCCAAAACAAGCTTTATATCTTACAACCTAATTAATTAGATTTTTAAGCAAGACTATAAAGAGATAAATTTCATGCGGATATACTCTCTGAATACAAAATTTAGAAAAACTAAATCTTGTTTATTTGGAATATTCACCGCTTCCAATAATATTAGCGTCTAGTATTTTATGTTCTTTAGGATTTTTTTTATTATTTATCGAATCTCTATAGTTGGAGCCCCCATTATTTTCATTAAACCAATAGAAACTGCGGCTCCTAGCCTTTTTGATAAACGTTCCAATAAATCATCCTCATGAGAAAATTCTTTTATTCGCTCTTCACCAATTACTTCTCTGGCAACATAACTTGCACTGCCTAATTTATCAACCAAGCCCATAGTTATTGCCTTTTCTCCTGTCCAGAAGTATCCACTGAACAGATTGGGATCATTATTAAGTTTATCCCCTCTACCCTTTTTAACTACAGCAATAAATTGTTCATGGATATTTTTTAACATGCTATTAATATGTTTTACTTCAATACCATCTTGAGGGCTAAATGGGTCTAAAAATGCTTTATGCTCACCAGCAGTATACAGGCGCCTGGAAATACCCAGAGTTTTCATAGCATCAACAAAACCAAAACCATTCATAACCACCCCTATAGAACCAACTATACTGGCTTTGTCAGCATAAATTTCATCAGCTGCCGCAGCAATATAATAACCACCTGAGGCACAAACATCACTTATTACCGCATATACAGGAATATCAGGATACTTCTTTTTTAACCTATAAATTTCATCATTTATATAACCCGATTGCACAGGGCTTCCACCTGGAGTATTCATACGTAGGATAACGCCCTTGGTTTTTTTATCTTTAAATGCATCTCTTAAACTACTAACTATTTTATCTGCACTTGCGGCACTATCTGAGGCAATAACACCTTCAACTTCTATCAATGCTGTATGCGATTTATTAAGTGACTCTAGATCAGAATCTAATGGATAAGCAACCAGAGCAATAACAACACCAATATAAATCATCATTATTAGTTTAAAAAAGATTCCCCAACGTCTTTTTGAACGTTGCTCGTTTATTGACGCAAAAGCTAGGTCATGAACCATTTTTTGTTCCCAGTGTGCTTTTTTAGAGAGTTTATTAAAGGCTTTTTCTTCAGCCGAAGCTTCTTGCTCAGAACTATTTAAATTATTTTTTTTATCTACATAACCTGGTGAGTCACTATCCCGATTACCCCAGGAAGGGTCTTTTATCCCTTGCTCCTGATTGATATTTTGTTCACGATTATTATTCCAGTTAGACATTATATTCCTTAATATTATTTAGAAAAAATAGCCATTTCTATTTGGCATCATCTTTTAGATTATTTAAAACATTTTGCAAATTCTCAGGAAGTGCAGCTTTAAACGTTTGCTTTCCTGTATTTGAAAAATCCATATCAATAGTAATTTGACTTGCATGTAAAAATAAACGATTTAATTTTTTTGTTTTTAAACGCTGATTACAAGCAAAACTGCCATATTTATTATCTCCAGCAATAGGATGTTTAATGTGTTGGGCATGAACCCTGATCTGATGGGTACGCCCGGTTTCAATTTTAACTTCAAACAAACAATAATTTTGAAATTTTTGCTTAGGAATAAAAATACTTTTACATGCTTTCCCTGTTACATCCACCGTAACCATACGCTCACCAGATTTTAAAGTATTTTTTAATAAAGGTGCATCTATCACTTTCTCAGCAGAATTCCAACCGCCACAGCATAAAGCCAAATAACGTTTATCACTTTCTCGCATTCGTAATTGCTTATGCAAGGAAACTAAAGCACTGCGTTGTTTGGCAATTAAAATACACCCAGAGGTATCCCGATCAAGTCGGTGTACCAATTCTAAAAAAGATTGTTCTGGATACATATAACGTAACGTTTCAATTAAACCATGGTTTATACCACTACCTCCATGAACTGCCAAACCTGAAGGTTTATTAACAACCAATAATTGCTTGTTTTCAAATAAAATTGAATTTTTTATTAAATCAATCAAGGAACTGGACGGTGTATGAGTGGTTTTTTCGGCAGTTTTTACTGGTGGAATTCTAATTCTATCACCACAAACTAATTTATATACGGGCTTAATGCGTTTTTTATTAACCCTGACCTCTCCTTTACGAATAATTTTATAAATATGTGTTTTGGGAACTTTATGTAAATAGCGGCATAAAAAATTATCTATCCGCTGGTTTTCCATATTTTCATCCACTTCAATAAAGTGAACTTTAGCTGTAACTTTTTCCATCAATATACCAGTGTTATAAGATTAATAAGAGATTAATTGGGTCTAAGGTAAAAAAAACAGTTAATTATAACAAATTTTATTGCTCGAATAATACAAGGCTGATATAGTACGATACTGAAAATTCAGGAAATAAAAAATTTAAGTGAAAAAAATAATCACTTGCCTGATACCAGTAACAAATACAAAAAACAAAAAAAGTCCTGATACTAAAGATATCAAGCTAACCAGACAGATTTTTATTGCCTAATAAAATATAGCTATTACTGCCAAGTCGCTAAAATATTGCCACTTAGAATATAGCTGCAAAAAAAGACAAAACAAATTCACATTTACCGATATACTATGTTGAGCAAATAATTGTTGAGCAAACAAATTATGTGTGTCCATTCCCATCGGTTAATATATAGTTTAAAAAATATGGTGTTTTAAGCCACTTAGCATTAAGTAGCTTTATCAAAATAAAACTGTACAAACTATTTGCTGGTTTAGTTATCTCTGATATGTATCAATAACATAATACGAGTCAACAAACCCTTATGAAAAGAATATTATTTAATGCAACTCAACCAGAAGAATTACGAGTTGCAATGGTCGATGGCCAAAAACTTTATGATTTAGATATTGAATCTTCACAACGTACCCAAAAAAAAGCCAACATTTATAAAGCCAGAATAACCCGCGTAGAACCCAGTCTAGAAGCCGCCTTTGTAGATTATGGAGCAGAGCGACAAGGTTTTTTACCCCTGAAAGAAGTAGCCAAAGAGTATTTTAAAAGCAAACCAGAATCTGGCAAACGCTTTAATATAAAAGAATTACTCAGCGAAGGCCAAGAAATTGTTGTTCAAGTCGAAAAGGAAGAACGCGGTAATAAAGGTGCAGCGTTAACAACCTTTATCAGTCTGGCTGGAAGGTATTTGGTATTAATGCCAAATAATCCTAGAGCGGGAGGCATCTCTCGCCGTATCGAAGGTGAAAGCCGCAGTAACCTTAAAGAAAACCTTAGCCAATTAAAAAAACCTGAAGATATGGGGCTTATTGCTCGTACTGCGGGTATTGGCAAAAGCTTGTCAGAGTTACAATATGACCTTGATTACATGCTTAATTTATGGACAGATATAGAAAAAGCGCAATCTGAAAAAGCAGCTCCTTTTCTTATTTATCAAGAAAGTAATATTATTATTCGTGCTCTGCGCGATTACTTACGCCCAGATATTTCAGAAATTATTATTGACGAAGAAAACATATATAATGAAGCCTATGCCTTTATGCAAAGAGTTATGCCTCAGCATTTACACAAGGTAAAACTATATAAAGAAAATACTCCATTATTTTCACGTTACCAAATCGAAATGCAGATTGAAACTGCTTTTCAACGTGAAGTTACTTTGCCTTCTGGAGGTGCTTTAGTAATTGATCATACCGAAGCATTAATTTCCATTGATATTAACTCTGCCCGTGCAACCAAGGGCAGTGATATTGAAGAAACAGCCTTAAACACCAATCTGGAAGCTGCTGATGAAATTGCCAGACAATTACGTTTACGTGATTTAGGCGGTTTAGTGGTAATTGACTTTATAGATATGTATCCGACTAAAAACCAACGCAGTGTTGAAAATCGGATGAAAGAAGCTTTAAAAATGGACAGAGCCCGGGTTCAAGTGGGCAGAATTTCTCGCTTTGGATTATTAGAAATGTCCCGCCAGAGATTACGCCCATCATTGGGTGAGTCTAGTCAGATAACTTGCCCTCGCTGTAATGGTCAAGGAACTATTCGGGTTATAGAATCTATTGCATTATCCATTCTTCGAGTACTTGAAGAGCAGGCAATGAAGAATAATACTGGGCAATTAGTGGTACACACTCCTGTTGATACAGCAACTTTTTTACTTAATGAAAAGCGTGACATTATTAATTCGATGCAACAACGACATGGGGTTAAAATCTGGTTAATACCCAATGAGAGCCTGGTTACTCCACACTATAAAATTAAACGTATTCGTGATGATGAGCAAGACAGTGAATTACTATCATTAAATAGTTATGAACTCAATCAGCCCATTGAAACAGAGCATACAAATAGTAGTTATAGCTTGCCAGATCAAGAAAAAGCCATTGTTAAGTCTGTTAACTTGCAAGAAAAAAAATCACCCTTAACCATGATAAAAAGCTTCTGGAACACAATGTTTAGCCCAGAAACTACTGAAGACAAAACTGCTGAAAAAAGTACTCAAAAAACAGAGTCTACTCAGAAAAAACAACAAGCAGCTAGAAAGCAAAGCAATAACAAAAATCGTAATGCTAATCCCAAACGCAGTAACACTCAACAAAAGAAACGCGAGCAACAAAGCCAAACCAACGAAGCTAAAAAGCCTCGCCAGGCAAAAGCGGAGAATCAAAATAAACCAAGCCAGAATAAAAATCAAAACCCCAACCAAAAAAATAAAAAACAAGCTCAAAACAATAGAAGTGAGATTGCCAGTGAAGTAAGTAGTCAGGCACCTATAAATGCAGAAGAGTCAAAAAATACTGCCAGTAATTATGCAAGCAAATTTGCACAAAATAAAAAATCATCTACAAATAATCAGCAAGATGAGCTTATAGAAAAGCCTATTGTAGAAAATACTGGCGATAATAATACAGTTCAAGCTCCACAGGAACAGCAAGCTACGACTCCTGTTAAGAAAAAAGCGGTTAGGAAAAAAGCAGTTAAAAAACAACCAAAAGATAAAAAAACAGATGCAGAACAAGCAACTACCGATTCAACTACAAGTCAGCAATCAAATCAAGAAGTTACAGTTCCAGAGGAAATAGCATCAACAGAAAGTAGTACCAAGAAAAAAGCAGTCAGGAAAAAAGCGGCTACTAAAAAAGCAACTACTAAATCAACACGTAAAAAAGCAGTTAGCAAGAAAAAAGCAACTACAAAAAAGGTGATTGAAGAGCAAGTTGATAATAATACTGGAGAAGTAACAACAACTGAAACAGTTAAAGAAACAAAACCTGTAGCTACAGCTACTAAAGTTACTGAGCCTGAAAAAGTTCTAGAAGCTGTAAAAGCTCCAGAAGTTTCTCAGGTACAAGCTCCAACAACAGAAGCAGCTGAAACACCCAAAAAACGCTCTCGTAGGAGAGGAAGAACCTCTATTAGTAACAATACCATTAAAAGTCCTTCAATGTATGTCAGCAATATGTCCGATAAACGTGACGGCAGAACTAAAAGTAAAAAATAATTAATAGGCACAAAAAAACCTCAGCTCTTCTCTTTATTAAGAACTGAGGTTTTTTATTAATAGAGAATAAGCTAAGGCTTTGTATTCAGGCTTAAAACATATGTCCTAGCTTATTAGCTTTGGTAGATAAGTATTTACAATTATGTGGATTTTCTCCATGTATCCAGGGAAGTCGCTCAACTACCTCATAACCATAGTCTTCTACAGCTTCAACTTTTTTAGGATTATTAGTCATTAGCTTAACTTTGCTAATATTAAGGTCTTTAATAATATCACTGGCCATAGAGTACTCACGAAGATCGGCTTTAAAACCTAAGTTTTCATTGGCTTCAACCGTATCAGCACCCTGATCCTGTAAGTGGTATGCTTTAATTTTATTAATTAAACCAATACCTCTGCCCTCTTGCCTTAAATAAAGAATTGCTCCTCTACCTTCTTCAGCAATAGCTTTAATAGCAGCTTCAAGTTGTGGACCACAATCGCAACGTCGGCTAAAAAAAGCATCGCCAGTTAAACATTCAGAATGGATACGCATCAATACTGGCTCACCATCACTAAGATCACCTAAAACTAAGGCTATATGCTCTTTACCTGTCTGGTCATCTTCATAACCACGGATCATAAACTCAGCCCACTCAGTGGGCAGTTTTGCCGAATCAACAAACACTAGTGCCACGTACTTTCCTTAAATTATAAAAGGACGGTATTTTAGCATTTATTAATACATATAACAAAACATCAATATGCCTAATGCTAAAGCTAGTCAACACTATATAATTTATAAAGCTATATCTATCACTCATTAATAGGTAAAGGTAACCGTATCTGAGTCCATAGCTTCAGAAATTAGATAGGTTCCACCTACAATCTCATGAATTTCGGGTATTAAACTATCCCCCCAAAGCTCTAAAGCCGGAGTACACACCTTAAACAGTACTCCTGCATCATAGGCTTCTTTAATATAAGTTTGGGCTGTTTTTTCAGTATCGTTTACATCAACAATAGTTTCTGCCACACCTTTTATTGCCAGTTTTCCAGCCCTGCCACTAAACATAACTTCTACTTCATATTCCATTGATGCAGCGACCGTTGCTTGTAAAATAGGTAAACTAATTTCTATCAAATTTTCAGGATCAGCATTCACTAATGCAATTATTAATTTATCTGCCATTTTAACTCCTTAATAGTAGTGCATTTTATATCGGCAATATTTACAATATAGTTATTTTTCTAGTACTTAATTATCAGAAATTTATAAAAATAATTCAAGGTTTTGTGAAGGCTCTTCCAAGTATTTCGCAAGTTCCTTACGACTTTGTAACCAACGTGTATGTTTTACTAATTGTTCACGAGTTAAATAATTTGTACCATGTAAATGTGCCAGTCGCATAGCAGAAGCAGGACTAGAATAAGTAACTAAAGACTCCGCTACTTGTAGAGCAGCGACTCGATTATTGCAAACTAAAATCATATCACAACCTGCTTCAAGTGACTTATGAGCTCTTTGGATATAATCACCTGCAATCACAGCCCCTTCCATACTTAAATCATCACTAAATATTACTCCCTGAAAGCAAAGCTGCTGGCGTAATACATCCTTTAGCCAAAAACTTGAAAAACCAGCCGCTTGATTATCAACTTTGGGGTAAATAACATGGGCAATCATTAATGCATGAATACCTTCATCAATTAAATATTTAAATGGGTACAAATCTTCATGTTCAATGCTTTGCCACTCTCTATCATCAACAGGCATGGCAATATGAGAGTCTGCGGCTATACTACCATGGCCTGGGAAGTGTTTTCCAGTTGCCTGCATACCCGCTTCATTCATACCACTAATAAATGCTTTAGCTAATAAACCCACCACACTGGGATCACTATGAAAAGCCCGGCCTCCAATTACGCTACTAATGCCTTTATCTAGATCTAATACTGGGGCAAAACTGATGTCAATACCTGTAGTGCGAATTTCAGATGCCATTAACCAGCCACATTCTTTAGCCAGGTGAGTGGCTAATTTGGGATTATTATCATACACCTGACCAAACTGCTGCATCTCAGGTAAAATGGTAAAACCATCTTTAAATCGTTGTACCCTTCCCCCCTCTTGATCCACAGCAATTAATAATGGCGGTGAGCGTAATTGGTGAATTTCTTGAACTAATCGTTCTAATTGATCAAGTGAGTGAAAATTACGGCTAAATAAAATAATTCCACCTACAACAGGATTGGATAATAACTGCCTATCTTCAGCGGTTAATTCTAATCCTTCAATATCTACCATTAACGGCCCTAATGTCACAAACTACTCCATTTTAAGTTTTATTAGAAAATTGACGTTTGGGATCAAGATAATCTCGAATGCCATCCCCAAGTTGATTTATTGAAAAAACAATTATCATTAAGGCAAGCCCTGGAACAATAACCATATGCGGTGCAATAAGCAGATATTGGCTGCCATTTTTAATCATATTTCCCCATGAACTATCAGGAGCCTGAATTCCTAAGCCCAAAAAAGATAAACCTGCTTCCGCAATAATTAAACCAGCAATACCAAAAGTAAACTCAATTAATAAGGGCGACAAAATTAAAGGCAAAATATGTCTGAGTAAAATAAACCGATGAGAAACACCCAGAGCTATAGCGCCAGTAACATGTTCACGTTGTTTTATTGCTAAGACCTGGGCTCTGGCTAAACGGGCATAACCCACCCAACTCACCACGCATAAAGCAATGATAACATTTGATATACCGGCTCCCATTAAGCCAGATAAAGCAATAGCTAATAAAATTCCTGGAAAAGCCATAAAAACATCAATAAAACGCAGTGTGATATGATCCCAAACTCCACCCACATAGGCACTGATAACACCAATAAAAGTACCAATAATTAAAGAAATAAGAGCCACACTAAACGCTACAGCAAAGGATATTTTTGCCCCGCTTATCAAGCGATCAAAAATAGAGCGGCCTAAGTCATCATAACCCAGCAGTGCATGAATATTATTATCTGATAAAGAAGGTGTGGATAAGATTTTATCTAATTGAATCTGATTAGGCTGAATAGATAACACTGGTTCAACTACTATTAATATTACCCAGAGCATAAGAATAATAGCAGAAACTTTAACAATTAAAGGCATAATCAACTCCCATTATCCATTCGTATGTAAACGAATACGTGGATCTAAAACAGCATATAAAACATCAGTCAGAGTATTAACAATGACATAAGTTGAGGAGATCAATAAAATACAGGCTTGCACAATAGGATAATCACGTTTTTGAATAGACTCAATAGTTAACTGCCCCAGCCCGGGCCAGGAAAAAATCATTTCGGTGATGACTGCACCACCCAATAAAGCCCCCAGTTGCAGGCCAATAATAGTTAACACAGGCAGCATTGCATTGCGTAGAGCATGTTTGCTAACTACTACAAAACCACTGAGGCCTTTGGCTTTTGCAGTGCGAATATAGTCCTCACCTAATACATCCAATAAAGTCGCTCGAATCATTCTCGATAATATTGCAGCCAGAGCAGTTCCTAAAGTAATAGCCGGTAAAATAATTGAGCTGATTTGCTCATTGCCACTCACCGGTAACCAGCCAAAATAAATTGAGAATAATAATATTAATAAGGGCCCCATTAAAAAATTGGGTATAGATACTCCGCTTAAAGAAACCATCATAGTTAAATGATCTATCCAGCTATCCTTATACACAGCTGCTAAAATCCCCAAAGGAAAAGCAATAATCATGGCAACTGCAAGGGATGACAAAGTTAAATACACAGTAGGTAGAATGCGAGGTGCTAAAATATCACTAATAGCTCGTCCTGAGTGGATAGAATTGCCTACATCCATATGAATTAAAGCCGTAAGATAATCTAGAAATTGCACACTTACCGGCTTATCTAAACCAAGTGAATGTCGAAGTAACTCGCGATCAGCCGAACTTGCAGACTCGCCTAACATAACCTCTACAGGATCGCCCGGCACCAGATGGATCAATAAAAACACCATTAGTGTTACACCACAGATAACCAATAAGGCACTAAATAAACGGGATAAGAGATATTTAAACAATTAAGCACTCAAGTTGAAAAAACTAAGGATATAATACAAAAATTCTACTGGCTTTGCTATCATAACCCACTATGAGTAATAAAGAATTTAGAGACGCAGTTAAAGGGGTTAAACGCTTGTTCACCGATCGAGTGGATCTGCAAAAACAAATTAAAAAAACACCTGCCCCAAGGTTTAAACCGATTAGAGAGCAACAACCACTACAAGAATACCTATCTGATGAGTGGCAAAACACTCCTGTAGAGTTTGAAGAAAGCTTAAGTTATAGCGATAATGGTATTGATTATAAAACCATGCATAGCTTAAAAAAAGGTAAAATTACTCCTGAAGACCATCTGGATTTACATGGTTATACTATGGTTCAAGCACGTGAAACACTGACTGAATTTTTACATTATGCTATTTTACACGATATACGTTGCGTGCGAATTATTCATGGCAAGGGATATAAGGCACAACAGACTTATCCCCTATTAAAAAACAAGGTGAATAGCTGGTTAAGACAACACCCTCAGGTATTAGCCTTTCATTCTGCCCAAGCTAAAGATGGGGGCACAGGGGCTTTATATGTTTTACTTAGAAGCAACTCTCACTACAATGGTTGAAATACATCGTGTAGCAACAACCGATGCGCCAATTAAACCCGATTTTTCATTCATTAAAACAGTTATGGGTAAATCTTCTAATAAATGCCCCATATTACTATTGTTTTTAAAATAATCCAGAAATTCCTTTTGCTGGAGTTTTTTTATAATTTTGGGAGCAATGCCTCCTGCAATATAAACACCACCATAAGCCAGACTACATAAAGCAAGGTTTGCAGCCTGGCGAGCATAAATTTGAGTAAAAATATCCAAACTCTGCTCTGCAATAGGCTCTTTTTTTTCTAATGCAAACTGACTGATGAGTGCAGCTTGATCGCCTGTTTTTAATGCCTGACTAAATTCTGCTGAGAGCGGATGACTGTTAATTGAATGTAAAAAGTTAAAAATATTAACCAATCCCATACCAGATACAATATGCTCATAACTGACCTGTTGATATTGTTGTTGTAAATACACTAATAATTGCATTTCCAGATCATTAATTGGAGCAAATGCGACATGACTGGATTCAGATGAAAAAACTTGATATTGCAGCCCATCATAAAATAAAAATGCGCTGCCTAAACCTGTTCCTGCCCCAATAACTACTTTGGGAGCCTTAGCAACAACTTTTCCCCGCTGTAAAATACAAAGATCTTTCTCTGCCGTAGCTTCTATGGCATAAGCTACGGCTTTAAAATCATTAATTAATTCAACTTGATCAATATCAAAAGCAGTTTTTAAATCATTTGCTTTAATCAACCAGGGTAAATTTGTTACCTTGGCAGTTTTATCTTGAATAGGTCCTGCAATGGCTAAACAAGCCGTAGCTATTTTAAAGTCTGGCTTTAGATCATAAGCACTACATTTCTCTCTTGCCTGGCTTATAAATACATCAAGCAGAGTTGAGAAGCTTTTAAAATCTGTACTTTTATATCGTTGCTCACATAGAACCTGCATTTTAGAAGCTTTTTTATCCAAAATTTTTATTGTAGATAATTGTAAAAGTGTTTTGGTTCCACCTATATCACCAGCCAGAACTATCATAGATTCCCCTTTAATTATTCGCTCTTGAATTTAAATACCATTGACATTAATTATATTTAATATTTATGTCATTTCATATTTATTTTAATCAACTATACTGGTAAAAAATAAACAATTGTTATAGAGGAGCATTATGAAAAATTTATTCAAACAAATTAAGTTGAGTAAAGCAGCAAGTCTAGTCTTTATTATTACCACCATGAGCCCTTTTTCTCCATCTTATGCGAAAGCAAAAAATATTGAAGTAGCAACCTTTGCAGGCGGTTGTTTCTGGTGTATTGAATCCAATATGGAAAAGTTACCTGGTGTAATAGATGCCGTATCAGGATATAGTGGTGGAGAAATTAAAAATCCAACCTATAAACAGGTTTCATCTGGCTCAACCAAACATATTGAAGCCGTTCAGATAAGTTATAATCCCGATAAAATCTCCTATAAGGATTTATTAGCTGAATTCTGGCGGATTATAGATCCAACTGATGCTACTGGATCATTTGCTGACCGTGGCGACCAATACCAAAGTGCTATTTTTTATCATAATGATAAACAGCAGCAACTGGCAGAAAAAACCAAACAACTACTCAAACATTCTGGAGTATACCAAAAACCCATTAAAACAGAGATTTTAGCTCTTAAAAACTTTTATTTAGCAGAAGATTATCATCAGGATTATCATAACAAAAACCCTCTTCGTTACAAGTATTATCGCTATCGCTCAGGTAGAGATCAATATATTGAAAAAACCTGGGGGGATAAAAAAATTAACTGGGCTAAACTAGACAAAGCAGGAGATAAATTAGTGCCAACAATTTCGTATAAAGATTATAAAAAACCAAATAAAGAGCAATTAAAAGAGGGGCTAACTCCATTACAATTTGACGTTACCCAAAATGAGGGTACAGAGCGATCTTTTTCCAACCCCTATTGGGATAATAAAAAAGCAGGTATTTATGTAGATATAGTTTCTGGTGAACCATTGTTTAGCTCTACAGATAAATATAATTCTAAAACAGGCTGGCCTAGTTTTACTCGTCCAATTTTGGAAGATGCGCTAGTAAATAAAGCAGACAATACTTTTTTTCAAAGCCGTGTAGAAGTAAAAAGTAAATTCGCAGACTCACATCTAGGGCATGTATTTAAAGATGGCCCTCAGCCAACAGGTTTGCGTTATTGTATTAATTCTGCTTCGCTTCGCTTTATACCAAAAGAGCAACTGGAACAATCAGGTTATAGCCAGTTTTTATCCTTATTTGAGGATTAAGTAGCAGTGCTATATACTCTAAGCACGTAAAGTAAAAAGTGGTTGTAAATTATTATCAATTAAACCATGTCCAATAAGCCAATCTCTGGTATCTTGTGCATCTTGCTCAAACCAGGCTTTGGCTGAACCTAAGCGAAAAGTATAACCCCAATCATCCATATCCTTCATCTGTTGTACTGATGAAGTAAAACTTAACTGCTCTGCTAACATAATTTGCAGAAAACACACAGCATTTTCTTCATCATAACCACCGCCTGCGTCGGTATCTAACTTGTCTCTGCGCCCAGCATCCATACAAATATAATGACAGGACTCATGCAAGGCAGAATGAATCGGTGTATCTTCACGAATATACAAGCTATTTTTAACCAGACCTGCTTCTTCATCACCAAACCAACTACCAGGAATTTTGTCTTTATCTTCTACCCATTTTATCTGTAGCTTATATTTTGCTAATAAGTCGGATAATTCCTGGTAGTTATTTTTATCACATAAGAGCACTTATGAACTCCAATTATCCATTGTTAAAACACTCTTGGAGCTGTTCTTGCCAAGCTGGAATTGGCACTGCAAAGGTATTAATTATTTTATCATTATTTAGTACCGACCATTGGGGGCGCTGTGCAGGGGTTGGATATTCACTTGCTGGAATGGGCAATATAGATTTACAGATCTGCTTTTCTTTATTGGGATCCAGCTCCAGAATCTTACATGCAAAATCAAACCATGAAGTATAATCACTTGCAGTAAGATTATATAAGCCCTGTAAAGATTTAGGTATCAGCTCAGCTGAAAAGGCTGAATCAGCTGAATAATTTGATATTAAATTTTCTAGAATTAATTGGGTTGTTTGAGCTATATGCCCACACCAGACTGGCGAGCCTAATTGGTCACTTACCACTTTCATTTGCTCTCGTTGGTGGGCTAAACGTAACATAGTTAATAAAAAGTTGCCTCCACGCATACCATAAACCCAGCTGGTTCGAAAAATTAAATGCGAACAACCCGAATGAATAATACTCTCTTCACCCTGTAGCTTACTAGCACCATAAACACCCAGAGGATGGGTTTTATCGGTCTCTAAATATGCCTGCTTATGCTCACCATCAAAAACAAAATCTGTTGAATAATGAATAAATAAACACTTATTTTGCTCAGCATAAGCCGCTATTCTGGCAGGAGTTTCACTATTAATTAAATACGCAAGTTGTGACTCAGTTTCGGCTTTATCAACAGCAGTATGTGCTGCTGCATTTACAATAATATCGGGTTTTAGCTGTTGTAAAATTTCTACTACTGAATCAGCAGAGCTAAAATCAGCTTGCTGACTGCCCAAAGCGGTAATATTCCCCATAACAGCAAGACGTTGATTTAATTCATATCCTACCTGCCCATTTTTACCAAAAATCACAATTGCTGGTTGCATAATCTACCCATTTAAATTATTTTAAAGGGATTATTATAGCGTTTTTTGTTCATCTCGTGACAAATTAACTGTGGTTTTGTATTATCTAAGTTATGGACTTAAATATAAATCAACTTGAGCTACAAATTAATCATAAAACCCTATGTAAAAAACTCAATATAAAAGTTACTTCAGGACAGTTCTGGGCTATTATTGGTAAAAATGGAGCGGGTAAAACAACACTTTTAAAAGCTATTTGTAATATTTATCCCTATCAACAGGGTGATATTAGTATTACTACAGCAGATAAACAAACCCGGAATATTAAAAATATAGATTCCAAAAGCCTTGCCAGAAATATTGGTTTAATGCAACAGGATTATGAATATACCTTTCCCTGCACAGTTCAGGAAGCGGTATTAATGAGCCGCTATCCTTATCTGTCATCCTGGCAATTTGAAACCATTGAAGACAAAGAAATTGCCTTACAATGTTTGCAACAAACCCGCCTTGACAGCTTAGCCAAAAGACAGGTTAAAACACTTTCAGGTGGTGAAAAAAGACGCTTACATCTGGCTATGTTAATGGCTCAATCACCCGACTTTTTTTTACTTGATGAACCCACTAATCACCTTGATTTAGCCACCCAGATGCAATTTATGGAAATGCTCAAGTCACATTTTAATATAAGTAATACAGCAGGCATTATGGTTAGCCATGATATTAATCTGGTAATGCGTTATTGCGACCACGTTTTATTATTATTTGATCAGGGAGAATGGTTATCTGGTACAACCGAAAAAATAATGAATGAAGAAAATCTGAGCCGCTTATTAGATTATCCCATTATACAAACTCAGATAAAGCAACAGCAATTTTTTATACCTGCTTGATAGAAATTAATTGGCCTGTAAGCAGATGCTTAATTTAGTCTATACTTTGTATACCACTTTGCTTTAGATAAAAGAGTATGGGATATAAAACATGGGACAAAATATCTACCACCAACATTTTAGTGCTAAAGATTTTTTACTGCATAAACAGAAAATTTCTACTGAATTTTCTCATCTGGAAAACTGGTTTAAAAAACAACCATTAGAAAATCAACAACAAATACCCACTCAAGTCCTTAAAGCTGGATTTGAACTGGAAGTCTATTTAGTTGATAACAATCATCTGCCCTGTGCAGAAAATAAGCAGTTTCTACAACAGCTACAGCATCCCAGCGTAATAGCCGAACTGGCAAATTTTAATGTTGAAATTAATAGTTCAGTAAGGGAAGTAAAAAATAACATATTCTCAGATTTTGAAAAGGAGCTAAAACACATCTGGGCTCTGTGTCAAAAAACTGCCAGCCGGAAAAATCAATCCGTCTGTATGACAGGAATTTTACCCAGTTTAGAAAAAAAACATTTAACTATTGATAACATGTCCAAATTAAAACGTTATCATGCTATTAATGAACAAATTCTTAAAACACGTCAGGGAAAAACCATTCACCTGGATATTTGCGGCAAAGACAGTTTACATGTACAACAACACGATGTAATGCTTGAAGCGGTCACTACCTCATTGCAATTGCATTTACAACTGCCCTTTGCTCAAGCAACGCGTTATTACAATAGTGCAATTATTTTATCTGCACCCTTAGTTGCAATATGCGCTAATTCCCCTTTTTTATTTGGCAAAGATCTCTGGCAAGAAACCCGTATCCCTGCTTTTGAGCAATCTATTGCCTCTGGAGGATATGCAGGAGCAGCTTTTGGCCCAATTAAACGGGCAGGGTTTGGTGAAGCATATGTAAAACAATCCTTATTAGAGTGTTTTGCTGAAAATATAGAACATTACCCCATTTTATTAGCCGAGCTTTTCCCTGACCCAAAAGAAAAATTATCCCACCTGTTATTACACAATGGCACTATCTGGAGATGGACTCGCCCGCTTATTGGTTTAGAAAAAGATGGTCAATATCATCTGCGATTAGAACACCGTAGCATGCCAGCAGGGCCAAGTATAGTGGACTGCATTGCTAATGCAGCCCTGTTTTATGGCATACTGCATAGCCTGGCAAGCCAATATAAAATAGCCGAGCAACATCTACCTTTTAATTTAGCCAAGGATAATTTTTACACTGCTGCTAAATTTGGTCTGGATTGTAAAATACATTGGTTAGATAATAATAAAATCTCAATTAAAAAACTCTTTATGCAACAATTATTACCTATGGCAAAAGATGGTTTGTCCTCATTAGGAGTAGCTCGTAGTGATATAGACTATTATTTAAATATTATTCAACAACGGCTAAATACCCAACAGACAGGAGCAATATGGCAGCAAAACTACTTACAAAAGCACCACTGTAATATGCAGCAATTAGTTAAAGCATACATTAATAGACAACAATCAGGCAAAGCCGTATATGAATGGGAAATTTGATAATGAAGTTAACAATAATCGATCATCTTCCTCTGGGAATTTTAGAGCAGACTGCGGATAAACTATTTCAAATACTTTTAGGTCCTACTCTAATTAATATTAAAGGACTTAAAACAGAGGCTATTTTTATTTCTGTATTATTACATGGCAATGAGATTACTGGCTGGGATGCAGTAAGATCCTTATTAAAAGAGTATCAGAATAAAAGCTTACACCGTAGTATTTGCTTATTCATTGGAAATATTCAGGCTGCAAAAGAAAATAAACGTGTATTAAGCCACCAGTTAGACTATAACCGAGCCTGGAACAAACCATCGATAGAAGATGAGTTATTAACAGAACAGCAAATAATGCAGGCGGTTATAACTGAGGTAAAAAAACACCCATTATTTGCCAGTATTGATATACATAATAATACGGGATTAAATCCCCACTATGCCTGTATAAATATACAACAGAATCAATTTTACCATCTGGCCTTATTATTTAGTCCAACCATTGTGTATTTTATTCAGCCAGATAGTGTGCAGTCGATGGCTTTTTCAAAATTATGCCCTGCAGTAACTTTGGAATGCGGGCAATCTGGTGAAGCAGAAGGTATTAACCATGTAAAACAATATCTGCAAAAAGTTTTAAACCTGGACTATTTATCTGGATCAGACATTGCTGCTGAAAGTATCAATTTATACCATACCATGGGCATTGTAAAAATTCCTGAAAATATAAGCTTTAGTTTTATTGGCCAAGGCAACCAGATAAATTTTCACAAAGATCTGGAAAGCTACAATTTTAAACCCATAGAAGCAAATACCATCTGGGCAGAAACAACCGCTGAATACCATAAATTACAGGTATTTGATGAAGCAGGTGTGGATGTTTTTGATTATTACTTTAGTATTAAAAATGGCATTTTAAAAAATAAAAAAGCCTTTATGCCCGCCATGATTACCTTAAATGAAGAAATAATAAGACAGGACTGCCTATGTTATATTATGGAAAAAATACATATCTAAAGTTTTAATAATCTAATGCTTTAATTTCCTGATGCAGATATTTTAATAAAAATAGTCCTGGTAAGGCTAAAAAAAAGGTCAATAAGAAAAACCATGTCCAGTCCAGCCATTGCACACCATAACCTGCCATTGGCCCTACATAAACACGTGCAATAGCAGAAAGAGCGGAAAATAAAGCAAATTGAGTCGCACTATAGCGATGATTGCAAAGCCCCATTAAAAAGGCTACAAAAGCAGCAGTTCCCATTCCCCCCGCTAAATTTTCCATGCCTATAACTGTAACCATTAAAAAATAACTTTTTTCACTACTGGCTAGTAAAACAAAACCCAGATTGGTAAAAGCCTGAAATAATCCAAACCACATTAATGAAAGATATAAACCCTTACGATATAAAAATAAACCACCTAAAAAAACCCCAAATAAAGTAGCTAAAAAGCCTATTGTTTTAGTTGCCAGACCAATGTCGGTTAAGGAAAAACCAGCTCCTCGAATTAAAAAAGCAGTGGTTAATGTGCCTGCAAAGGCATCGCCTAATTTATAGAGAATAATAAGCAATAAAAATAAGCCTGCTTTATTTATAAAAAAAGAACGCTGTGATAGAGATTCTCGATGCATAAATTCTTTAAACGGATCTTTTATAGCAGCAGCCAATGAGATTGGAGCGGGTAAGTCATATATTGGTGGTGGAGAGAAAAAAGTAATAATAGCATTAACAAACATTAAGCCCGCCATAAACAACAGGGTGATATGCCAGCCAATTAAATCTGCAAAAACCAGTGCAATGCCTCCTGAGACCAACATTGCAACACGGTACCCACCAACCGACAATGCTGCTCCTAATCCTCTTTCTTCAGGTTTTAATACATCGGTTCGATACGCGTCAATTGCTACATCCTGTGTTGCAGAAGAAAATGCCAGCATTAAAGCTAAAAAACCTAATAATAAGGGCGCTTTTTCTGGTGATTGGAAAGCCATAAGAGTTATTATCACAACCAGACTCAGCTGAGATAAAATAATCCAGGCCTTTCTTCTATCTGTCTTTTTATTCGCTGGTAAAAAATTTTTAAATAATTGAGGAGTGTAGCGATCTAATAAAGGAGCCCAGATAAATTTAAATACATAAGGCTGTCCTGCCAGGCTTAAAAAACCAATACTGGTGATATCTAAACTGGTAAGCGCATACCAGGCCTGTAAAGTGCTACCCGATAAGGCCAGAGGCAAACCAGAGGCAAACCCAAGAATAAGAACAGTGCGTAAGCGTTGATTAAATAGAGTTTCAAACCATTGTGTAATAGACATTTGCAGAAGTTTAAAGCAAAACAGGCTACGGTACAATTGGCTATTATATAAAATACCTGTTTCACATATTAATTAAACCGAAGTTTCTATGCGTTTTTACAATAGCTTATTTTAAAGCATATTTTTAAAATGAGGAAATAATGGTAAAATACCCAATTGTTAAAAACAGAGATGAAATCAATGGAAAAAATATATTGCCCCCATTGCGGTTTAGAAAATGATAAAGACATTATCACTTGTCCAAAATGCAACTCACCTATGCACATTAAGGAAAATAGCAAAACAGAGAAAAAGACCAGGCAGTTCAAATATTATTTTATTGCTTTGGTCATATTTTGCTTTGCTGTGATCTATTATGCTCCCAGAGTGCTTCCGGGTAATTAGTAACCAACTAAACCATTAGGCTATCGCGTCATTTTTTTAACAAAAACAACTACAAACAGAGCCATGGTAAAGTTACCTGTAAAAGCCTCTGATGCCGCAATAAGACGGGTTATTCCAACTGGTACTAGATCGCCATATCCCAGCGTAGTAAAGGTAATTACACTAAAATATAAGCTTTCAAAAAACATTAGCATATTTTCCTTAAAGCAGGCATCTAAGTTTAGCTTTAATAAACCCGTAGCACTTTCAATTCCCAGAAAAAAATAAAAAATAGCACAAACGGCAATAAAAGAAATGGATATAATAACTACATTTAATGGTTTTTCTCCATAACCACAAAAAATATCCACTAGCCATGAAATCGTTCGGTTTAATGAATATTTGGGTAATAAAAAACGGCGAACAACCATTTCTTTATAAAAAAAATTGCCTGATGTTTCAAATAACCCCTGGTTTTCAGCTGTTTTTCTAATATTTCTATAGATTTCTTCTGTCTGTTGCAGATAATCCTCCATTAATTCTATATCACCTGCTTTTTTTGCCTCATCTGCTAACCTTTCTTGTAAGATTTGTTTACCCCAATGTACATTTTCAATTTTTGCTCCAGTAAGGTTAACGCCTAAAAGGTTACAATCTTCCAAATTAGCACAATGTAAGTTTGCATCGCTTAGATTGGCTTTCATTAATGAGGCATTACTTAGATTAATATGGAAGAGATGGGCATGTTCTAAGTTTGATTTATACAGGTCAGCCTGAGAAAAATCATAACCATCACGAGAATTATTATGAACAAGATTTAGATTTTTAAGATTAGCTTGTTTAAGCTGATAACCAACTAAAGAATGTCCCTGCTCTGCAAGCTCATGCAATTTTTCAGTTAAATCAGAATTTTCCTTAGATTCACTATTATGCCAAAAACATAAGCCATCCAATTGCGGTGGATGTTTACAATTTTTTTCTCCGTACCTATTTGTATACTGGCAATGCTGAGTTAATTTATTTTCCATACTGATAATACTCACTCCAGATAAAAAACCTATTTACCATTCATTATATAAATCCATAGCGTTTACAAGGTGTCTATTAATTAGAGTAGACTGTTTAAAATCAAAGTCAACAAAACAACCCGAGTAAAAATTTACCTAGAAAAACAATTTAGTACATGATAAAATTTAATACTTAACTAATTTACTAGGTTAACTAATTCACAGCTATAAGCAGGTCAAATGTATGACAATAGATGTATCCACTCAAAATTCCGAGCAAAAAACTGCACAACAAATAAGACTTGGCACATCCATTATGGCTATTTTAGATAATTGGAAATTATCTGGAGAAGAAATTCTCAGTGTACTATCTTTACCTGATAATATAAAAGTTAGACATCTGGGACAATATAGAAAAGATAGGGCTCTGCCTGATACGGAGCAGGTTAATAAGAGAGTGGGACATATTATTGGTATTACTGAAGCATTACATACCAGTTATCCTACCAATCCACATATGGCTCAGTTCTGGTTAAATAAAAAAACCAAACGTTTTAAAGATAAAACGCCTTTAGAAGTAATTACCACAGGTGGGCTTGAAGGACTTATTGATATACGCAAACATCTCGATTGTAGTTATGACTGGTTTAATGATTAATATAAACCCCCTATTTAGCCATTAAATCATCTAGTTCATCATCCATATGTAATTCAGTGAGCTCGCTAAAGCCACCAATCCACTTTCCATCGATACTGATCTGAGGAACTGTTCGCGCTCCATTAGTTAATTTAGACATCTCTACCAAACCATTTCTGTCCTGGTCTACTCGAATTTCCTGATATTCAATATTCCACTTTACTAACAAATCTTTAGTTTTAGTACATACTGGGCAAGCCCTGGTACTGAAAATTTTTACCCTACTCATATTTTTTCCTTTTTATTGCAATAAAATTAATCTACATTTATTTTTTCTTGTTTTTCCTGTTTTTGTATTTCCCACATTTGCTGATATATTCCCTGGCTTTTTAAAAGCTGAAAATGCGTGCCCTGTTCTGCAATTTTACCATTATCCATAACAATAATATTATGAGCATCTGCAATAGTGGATAAACGATGGGCAATTACCAGAGTGGTTCGATGACTGGCAACTTTTGACATTGCCCCTAGAATCAATTGCTCAGAAAGTGAATCTAAAGAAGAAGTTGCTTCATCAAAAATAAGTATCGGGGGATTTTTTAAAAATACCCGTGCAATGGCAATGCGTTGTTTTTCTCCACCTGAAAGCTTTAATCCCCGTTCACCTACTATAGTATCGTAAGCCTGAGGTAGTTGTTCAATAAATTCATGAATATTTGCCATTTTAGCTGCATCTATTACACTATTTTCATCTATAATTTTGTCTTTATCTGGATTTGCATAGGCGATGTTATTATAAATAGTATCATTAAATAAAACCGTATCCTGAGGAACTATCCCAATCAATTTCCGTAAACTGGTTTGAGTTGCCTGATTAATTAATTGTCCATCTATACTAATATGTCCTGCCTGGGGATCATAAAAACGAAATAATAGACGAGATAAGGTGGATTTTCCTGCACCTGACGCACCCACCACGGCAACTTTTTTACCCGCAGGAATAGTAAAATTAATATGCTTTAAAATCTGTCGGTCTTGGTGATAGGAAAAATCAACATCTTTAAATGTTATATCTCCCTTATGTAGAACAATATCAATGGCATTGCTTTGATCTATAATCTGAATTTTTTCATCCATAAGATTAAACATAAGATCAATATCGGATAAGGCATGCATCATAGAACGATAAATTACTCCTAAAAAGGCTAAAGGAATAAAGAGTTGTAACATTAATGCATTAACCAATACCAGATCACCCAAAGATAATTTACCATCAACTACTCCCTGAGAAGCTAAGATCATCATCAATGTTACGCCTACTGCAATAATCAATCCCTGGCCAACTGTTAATAAAGACATAGATGCCTGACTTTTAACCGCTACATCTTCCCATTGATTTAACAAATTGTCATATTTTTTTAATTCATACGTCTCATTATTAAAATACTTAACTGTTTCATAATTTATCATGCCATCAATAGCAATTGCATTTGCAGATGAATCCAGAGCATTCATTTTATGACGAAAATGCATACGCCAATTACTTAAAACAAAAGTATAAGTTATATAGACTATAACAGTACTAAAAGTAACTAATGCAAATGCACCGCCATATTGGATAAAAAGTATAAAAGCAACCAGAATAAATTCAGCGGCAGTAGGTAAAATATTAAATACCATATAATTTAAAATAGAAGAAACACCACGAGTTCCTCGTTCAAGATCTCGGGTTATAGCCCCCGTTTTGCGCTCTAAATGAAATTGTAATGAAAGTGTATATAAATGAGTTAATAGGGTAGTGGAAAGTTTGCGCATTGCTCGGTATCGCACCCTTGAGAAAACCGTATCTCTTAATTCTGCAAAGACAATATTTGCAATCCGCAGAGCGCCATAGACGAGTAAAAGAGTAAGAGGCAATGTGGTAATTAGATCTAAAGTTGAAACATCTATTTTATTTTTATCTAAATGATCAACAATTTCTTTTAAAACTAAAGGAACACCAATAACTGCAAGTTTTGCCAAAATTAAAAATAATAAAGACCAGATAACCCGGCCTATAAAATCCCATAAAAAAGGGAAAATTCTACGAATATTTTTTAAATCATTTCTATTTTTATGTGGTGCTTCGGTGTGATATCCATGTATACTCATTAAATTTTACTTAAAAGCCTCTAATATGTTGTTTCGATTTTTAATATTATTAGTTTTTCTATTACCCTTGCAAAGTTGTGATCAATTTTGGCAAACCTTATCAAATAAAGAGTCTAGTTTAAAAAACTCAAAAGAAAAAATAGCTCAAACTTCAAATAAAAGATCACAAAAAAGTTTACCTGTAGTCCAAGTCACTACAGTTAAAAATAGAGCCCTATCCTTTTCTACTACCTTAACAGGGACAATAGAAGCCAAACGCCAGGTCAAAATATTTAATCAAATTGAAGCCGTATTGATCAAGTTACCTTTTTACGAAGGACAGCAGGTTAAAAATAATCAAACCATTGCTTTATTAGATAAAACATTAGTTCAGCTTGAAGTAGATAAAGCCATTGTACTTGAAAAACAATCATCTCTAAATCTAAACCGCATAAAAAAACTGATCCCCAAAAATCTGGTATCTAAAGATGAGGTTTCTCAAGCTGAGACACTATATGCAATTGCAAAGACAGAGCGAAAAAAGCAACAAACAAAGCTCTCTTATACCGTTATCAAAGCACCTTTTACTGGAGTAATTAGTCAGCGTTTGAATGAGCCAGGTGATGTCTTATCCGAACATAGCCACATTCTAAGCCTTATTGATACCAGTCAACTGATTGTTAAATTTGAGCTATCAGAATTATTATTGCCCGATATTCATATCAATGATCAACTGAATATACAAATTGATGCTCTTGGAACACAAGTGTTTAGCAGTAAGATAATTCGTAAACACCCAGTAATTGATACTATTACACGCCAGGGAGTGGTTGAAGCAATATTAAGCTCTCCACCTATAGGTGCAATGCCTGGACAATTAAGCCGGGTACATTTTATTAGTAAGAAAAAAAATTATTTAAGCATTCCAGTAGCAGCTATTCGCCATGACCAGCATTCTGCGTATGTTTTTCTTTTTAATACACAGCAACAAACAGTGAGTAAAAGAAAAGTGAATATGGGTATAACCATTGACAGTTATATAGAAATAACTAATGGACTTAAACAGGGTGATAAAATTATTATAAAGGGTCAATATGGCTTGAAATCTGGAAGCAAAGTACAAATAATAAATGAAATAAATAAGCAATCAAAAAATAAACAATTTGAAGAGTTACATAAATGACAGACACTAAATTATCAAACACCCCCCTTCGTGGATTTAATTATTTACTTAAATCAGTATCAATTGCTACAAAACCAGGCATTAAAAGGTTTGTTTTTATACCCTTATTGATAAATGTTTTTATTTTTATTTTTGCCCTATGGCTTGGTATCCATTATTTTTCTGTATTTATGGGTGATATGTTGGATTTTTCTGGCTTATGGGAATGGGTGCAGAGTTTATTAAGTTTTATTAAACCACTGCTATGGCTTATATTTTTTGCAGCGTATTTAATGTTAGTATTTTTTGGTTTTTCTATTTTGGCCAATTTAATTGCAGCGCCGTTTAATAGTTTATTAGCCGAAGCAACAGAGCAGTATTTAACCGGGGGGAAAATAAGCGAGAAGACAGATATAAAACAATTATTAAAAGAACTGCTTCCATTATTAATTATGGAACTTAAAAAAATGGTTTATTTTATTACCCGTGCAATTCCTCTTTTAGTACTTTTTGTTATCCCATTAACCGCACCATTTGCCCCTATTCTCTGGTTTCTATTTAGTGCCTGGATGATGTCATTACAGTATATGGATTACCCTATGGGCAATCATCAGATAGATTTTAAAAAGCAACGAAGCTTGCAAAAAAGCAAACGCTTATTTTCAATGGGCTATGGTGCAGGAGTACTAGTGGCAACAATGATCCCATTGCTTAACTTTTTAATTATTCCTCTTGCGGTAATCAGCGCAACACAAATATGGGTTGAAAATTTTAAAGATTCTATACAATAGAAAGTGTATTTTTATATTGTAAATTTCCCTCAAAACAAGATGTTTTGAGGGAAATTTATAAGCTTAATACTACTATTATTTAGACTTTCTCTTCAGTTTTAGGTTTTCTTTTTATTTTTAAAGCTTTTTGAATACGTAAGACCAATTCAACATCATTAATAATTGGCTTTCTTACATAATCATCAGCACCTGCTTCAAACGCAGTTTCCATTACACCTAAATCTAAAACGGCGGTAGCAATAATAATCGGGATATGATCATACTGAGGGTTATTTCTGATTACCTGACAGGCTTCTAAACCATCAATCTCAGGCATCATTAAATCCAAAATAATCAAATCAAATGATTTTTTTTCTAGTGCCCTATATGCTTTTATTGCACTGCCAACAGAGATTATATTTTTAAAATCATTTATATCTAAAAGTTCTTCCATTAATTCTAAATTAATGGGTTCATCATCAACAATTAAAATTTTAGCTTCACTAATACCATCCATATTATAACCTTGATATTCTTTTTGTTGTATTTATAAGTATTATACGACAATTTCACTCTATTTAATATACTAACATGGGATTAGCAAGAGTTAAACAACACTCCTTAGTCATAATCACCATGAATACGAAAAAGAAGTTCTGCCTCACCTCTTGAAAGACTGCAATTTTCCATAACTTCGTCAATAGTTGAGCCCTTTTCAAGCAACGCAATTGCTTGTTGAATGGGCTTTTCTCCTTGATCTCTTATATCAATTTCATCCTGACGAGCATCTATATTTTTTACCTGATTATTTATTTGATTAATCTGTTTACCAATACCGTAGGTTGCATTGCTCATGCTTTGCATATCTTGCATAACTCCCGTTAAACGGGTAAATAGCTTGGAACTGTAGCGCTTAAGCTCAAAAACTTCCTTTTTTAAGTTAATAAGCATAATAGTGAGAGCTAGCACTGCAACAAAAAGTATTGAGACTATAATAATGAGTATTAGAAGTAAGTTCATTGAGTGGGGTATGTGATAAGTGGATAAGATCAGTATCTCATGTTCCTATAAAACAGGCAAGTCTAAAGCTTAGCTATGCAGAAGTTCTCTAGGCAAACTCATCAATATGCAAAGGATCTTGTTTGTCATCTTTTGAAGAATCGTTAAGCTTTTTATCTTTAGACTTTTCCTCAATATCTTTTTGTTGACTCTTTTTCTGTTGCTTTTTATTCCTGTCTTGATTTTCTTTATCAGGATTTTTTCTCCTAACTGGCCTAACAGGAATAAGTGGATCTAAGGGTTCAATATTGAATGGATCGGACATAAACTACTCTCCTCTTAACTGTATAAGAATAAGTATATGAGTTTAGTAGCACTCCATTTTTAGGGAAAATAAATAAGCTGTAATTAAGATAAACTATAAATGCTTAAGATAAATACTTTAATAAAATAAAAAAAGTACTAAAAACTTTCCATTTCTGACCACTCTTCTTCTGTTAAGAGTTTTTCAATTTCAACTAAAATAATTAAATTTCCCTTGCCACTATATACACCCATAATATATTTTGAGCTATCATCATTGCCTACATTAGGAGTTACTTCAATTTCTGATTTTGGAATATCTGCTACTTCAGCAATTGCATCTACAAGAATACCTACACTTTGATCTTCTGTTTCTATAACAATTACACGTGAATTACCATCTATTTCCTTAGAAGCTAAGCCAAAACGAGTGCGTGTATCTATAACAGTTACGACATTTCCCCGCAAGTTAATAATGCCTAAAATATAATCAGGAGCACCAGGAACAGGCGCTATTTCTATATTTCTTAAAACCTCTTTTACCAGCATAACATCAATGCCGTACTTTTCACCATCCAGCATATAGGTAACCCATTGGGTCATTGCTTCAATAACTTCAACACCTTCGCTAATATCGTAGTCCATTTTTTTTCCTTATAAAAACCTTTGCCAAATACATTTTAGTTAAATTAAATGTATTTGGCTTCCATATGAAGCTAACAAATAATGTTAGCAACTTTTATTTGTTTAAAAGTAAGCTGTTTGTATATATCTTATATCGACAATTATTTACTTTTATTTAGAATAATATAAAATTATCTTCTAAATAAAAATTTTTATGCTACTTTTTAATTAAACTACCATCTCCAGTAGTAAGCATAGATGCAAACTCATTAGAGTCAAGTAAGGCACACATATGCTCTTTTACCGTACCATGTAACCAACGACGTGAAGTGCGGTCGCTACGCCATTTTACCTCATCAGCAGCAAGTGTTTTAATACCAATAATATCTTCACAGACTAATCCCCAGGATTCATTATTAAAAATAATTATATTTTTAAACTCACCACGTTTTTTCATAAATGCGTCCACACGAGCAGGAGGAATAACTTGCTGCAAAGTATCTATAACAGGCACACTTTTACCTTGATGTTGTATCAAGCCAAGATACCATTTTGCACTTCCTGGCATTTGAGTAATATATTTTTCATCCCAGACAACAATACTGTTTAAATCATTTAAAGGTAAGGCTAATTTTAAATTCCCCACATTAAATAAAACAACCTGAAACGAAGGCTGTGCCCAGTCAGGAGCATAAACTTCACTATGCGTTTTAGCATAATCATCGAGTTTTTTTAAGGACTCTTCCAGTTGTCCTTTTAATAATTCATTTACCTGATGTGATTTTTTTAATTCATTTTCCAGCTCATGATTTAATTTATGCTGGTCTTTTTGTTCTATAAGATCTAATTCTTTGGAACTTGGAACAGTAGGCAAAAACAAACTCAGATTTAAACTAGGAGCTTCATCTTCTCTATCTTGAATGCTTATATCAATTGGTTGTTGCGAAGTTTCTTGTTTCATAGCGGCTGGTATTTTGTTACTTTCATCAAGATCCAAATTAGTATTATAAAGTTTAGTACTTTTTAATTGATTTATCCTCAAGTCAGATACATTTCTCTCAAGTTGTTGCTCATTTAAAGACTCATTGCTTAAGCCTGTAAATACTTGCTTTTTAGCAGTTAAATTTTCTTTTAGTTCATTATCTACTGTATTAACAATAGATACATCATGTTGTTGTTCATCTATAAGAGATGTTTTAGACACTCCTAACAGAGAATCCATATATAATGGTAAGGCCTCTTGTTGAGACACTAAAGTTGGTCTTTTGCTAGTTTTCATCAGCCAGTAAACCATCTAACAAAATATTATATGCTTTAGCTCCCCGCGAAAGAGGATTTAATATTGATAAAGGAACTCCCTTCATAGATGCTTCACGAAAGCGAGTATCTACAGGAATAATTGCATTGGCTAATTTATCTTCAGAGTAATTTTCTTTAATCATTCGTAATGTTTCTATTGATGCACGTGTGCGTCGGTCAAACATTGTTGGAATAATAGTATAGGCTAAAGGGCGTTTTCTGGCTCGATTGATCATAGCCATGGTACTTAACATCCGATCTAAACCCTTAAGTGCCAAAAATTCTGTTTGTACAGGAATTAATAGTTTATCACAAGCTGCAAGTGCATTAATCATTAATACACCGAGCATCGGTGGGCAATCAATAAAAATATGCTGGTAGGTATCTCTTAAACTCAAGATGGCTCTGGCAAGTACCAGCCCCATTCCATCCTGCGTTCCTAGTTGCCGATCTAATGTGGCTATAGCAGTAGATGAAGGTAATAAATGAAGATTTTTAAATCGTGTAGATAAAATTAAAGCCTGTACATTAGTTTCTTCTTTATTCGCAGCCTGTTGAAATAATTGATAAACTCCCTGAGTTAGAGTATCGGGATCATGCCCAAAATAACTGGTCATAGAACCATGAGGATCTAAATCAATTAATAATACATTTTCACCGCGCGTAGCTAACCAGCCTGATAAAGTAATAGCTGTAGTTGTTTTTCCAACGCCGCCTTTTTGATTTGAAACTGCCCAAATACTCACATTGAGTCATCCATTTTAAGTTATCCAAAATAGTGCTTTTTTTACATTCTATTTACACATACATACAACATAAACCATGCAAAAATTACACCAAAAACTAAAAATTAATTAACTGGGTTGATTTTGCATCATATTCAATTGGATTTGATTCAATATTTTTAATACCGCCAGTATTTTTTGCTTCAGACTTGACAACTTTACGTGAATTTTCACTTCCTAAAATAACCAAAACAACCCGTCTATTTTCACTTCTTCCCTCTTCAGTAGAATTGGTTTTTTTTGGACGATATTCTCCATAACCTATAGCCTGCATATGATTTGGAGTAACACCTTCATTAGCAAAAAGATGTACAACACTTGCAGCTCTTGAAGAAGAAAGTTCCCAATTTGAAGGAAAACTTATTGTTTTAATTGGAATATTATCTGTATAACCTTCAACTTGAATTTGATTAGGGTAGGTTTTTATAATATTTGCTAGGCGTGCTAGTACATCTTCAGCTTCTTCTGAAAGCCGAGCTCCTCCACTTTGAAATAAAATACTGGATTTAATTTCAATTTCCAACCAATTATCATTATTATTTAAGCTAATTAGCCCCTGATCTATTAATTCCGTTACTGCCCCAGAAACTTCATTTTCAATTTCATCCAAAGTAGGGTTATTTTCTATTGTTGTTTTATCCTTTTTTTTGTCACTGGGGATGGGTAATTCAATAAAATCATCTGAATTAACATCAGCAACTTGAGTAAGGGGGTTTTTAAAGTTAATAACTTCTTCTGAAGCCATGTCTTTATTAAACGTACCTCTTAAAGAATCAGAAAGGACTCGATACTTACCTTCATTGACAGAAGAAATTGAATACATAACTACAAAAAAAGCAAATAATAGCGTCATAAAATCGGCATAAGAAACCAACCAACGCTCTAGGTTTTCATGTTCGTCCTGCTGTTTTTTTCTTCTGCCCATAAGCCTTACTATTTTTTGGTTTTATCTAGATATCCATCCAGTTTCCTTTCAATATTTCTAGGGTTTTCACCTTCAGCTATTGAATATACACCTTCAATAATCATTTCTCTGTATTTAACTTCGTGTGAAACGAGGGTTCTTAATTTAACAGAAATGGGAATAAAAATAAGATTAGCAAGCCCTATTCCATAGATGGTAGCAACAAATGCAACGGAAATTCCACTGCCTAAACTACTGGGATCAGACAAATTGCTCATTACGTGGATCAGGCCCATTACAGCACCAATTATACCAATTGTTGGGCTATAGCCACCCAGAGCTTGATATACTCGGGTACTTGAAGCATCAAACTCTTCTTTTGCGTCAATTTCTAGTTCTAGAATATCCCTTAAGACATCAGGAGCACTTCCATCAATTAGTAACTCAAGACCTTTACGAGCAAATAAATCTTCCTCATCATCAGCAATACCTTCCAAACCCAAAAGGCCTTCTTTACGAGCGATATTACTCCAGGAAAGAATTTTTTCTATCATGTATTCTTTATGTAATCTGGGAGGGATAATAACCCAGACTAACATACGCAGAGCTCGCAAAAAGACAGGTACAGGTGTTTGTAACATCACCGCACCAAGTGTACCACCAATTACAATGAGTGCAGCAGGGCCATTTGCCAGGCTACTAATATGCCCACCTTCAAGTAATTGACCAACAAGAATAGCACCCGTCCCAAGAATTAGCCCAAATAAACTTAATAAATCAATCATCTAATTCTCACCAACATAACGGCAAGTCTAAAAAAATAGAAAGCAAAATTTAGACTTAACTATTTTAACCACACTTAATAGTTCTAGACTCTAGAAGACATCAAACTGGGTATATCCACAATCAGTGCAATCTGCCCATCTCCTGTAATTGTTGCTCCAGCCAACCCGTCAGTACCTTGTAACATTTTTCCTAAAGGTTTAATTACAACCTCTTCCTGACCAATCAACTCATTAACTACAAAACCCACTTTTTTAGTACCTACATGTACCACTACAACATGTCCCTGTTCTGGCAATTCGTCATATTCAGAACCTTTAACTAACCAGCGAGTTAAATAGAATAAAGGCAAAGGTTTTTTTCTTACCATAATAACCAATTGGCTATCAATAGTATTAGTTTTAGTCAAATCCAGGTGGAATATTTCATTCACACTAACCAACGGTAATGCAAAGGACTGCTCACGTAATTTAACCATTAGTGTTGGCATAATGGCCAAGGTTAAGGGAACCATAATTGAAATTCGGGTTCCCTGACCAATTTCTGATTCAATTTCAACTGCACCATTAAGCTGTGATATGCGTGTTCTAACCACATCCATTCCCACACCACGACCAGATACATCAGAAATAACATCCTTGGTTGAAAAACCAGGCATAAATATTAGGTTGAAACACTCTTTTTCAGTCAGCCTTGCAGCCGTCTCAGTGTCCATTAAGCCCTTATCAACTACTTTTTCACGTAAAAATTCTGCATCCATGCCCGCACCATCGTCTTCAATAGTGAGAAGAATATGATCGCCTTCTTGTGCTGCTGATAAGGTAACAGTACCTTGTCTATCCTTACCATTTTCTATTCTAACGTCGGGAATTTCTATACCATGGTCAACTGAATTTCGAACTAAATGCACCAAAGGATCTGCCAAGGCTTCCACAAGATTTTTATCTAAGTCAGTTTCTTCTCCAATCAGAACTAATTTCACTTCTTTTTTCATAGTACGTGAAATATCTCGAACAACACGAGGAAAACGTCCAAAGACTTTTTTCACTGGTTGCATACGTGTTTTCATTACTGAAGTTTGTAAATCAGAGGTTACCATATCCAAACTTGCTACAGCTTTAGACATCTCTTCATTAGCTAAAGCACTGTCTAAAGTAACCAATCGATTACGCACTAATACTAATTCACCCACCATATTCATAATATCGTCAAGGCGTTTAGTATCAACACGAACAGTGGTTTCTGATTGTACTGCTGCAACCTCTTTTTTGGCGGTTTCTTTTTTCTTAGCAGGAGCTTTCTTAACTTTTGGCTTTGATGCAGGCGTTGCAATAACTGCAGTTTTATTTTCAGTTTCTTTAGTTTCTGTTGGTGTCTTAGTAACAGCTGGATCAGCTTGTGCCGTTTGATTATTAGTTACAGCTTTATTAGAAGAATCATCGCTATTTCCTTCAATTTCTCCAAACTTACCTTTACCGTGTAATTCGTCTAAATAACTTTCAAATTCATCATCTGTAATGATGCCTTTATCTGATTGAGCAGCGCTAATATCATTTTCTTCTGAGTTTTTAACTTGTTCCTTTGATTCTGAATTTTTAGCAATGTCTGAATTAAATTTTCCTTTACCATGTAATTGATCCAGTAATTTATCAAACTCACTATCGGAAATTTCATCACTTGCAGCACTTTCATCATTGCTCTCATCGGCGCTAAAATCAATAAAGCCATCATTTGCATCTGTAGAATTAGGTTCATCATTTGCATCTGTAGAATTAGGTTCATCATTTACATCTGTAGAATTAGGTTCATCATCAAGAGCATCAAGCAGGTTTTCAAACTCTGCATCAGTAATATCTTTTTCTTCTTCAGAGTTTTCGTTATTTGCTGTTGCTGCCTTTTCAGTAGTTGTAACCGTTTCACCTTTAAGAATTAAATCTAAAGCATGAAGTTGCTCTGGATCTGCATCATCAGGCTCTTGCCCTGCTTTTAAATTATCAAACATTTCATTCAGACTGTCTAACACGGTTAAAAATACATCCATCATATGAGAGGATAAATGTAATTCACCGTTTCGAATTAAACCAAAAACATCTTCTGCTCGATGGCATAATTCAACCAGTGGTGTTAACGCAAGAAATCCTGCTCCCCCTTTGATAGTATGAAATCCTCTAAAAACCGAGTTAATCATATCTGCATCATCAGGATGCTGTTCAAGCTCAACCAGCTCTTCATTAAGAGTTTCTAAAATTTCACCTGCTTCTACTAAAAAATCCTGTAGAATTTCATCATCCGCATCAAATGACATAATTATTCACCTTTAACTTTTGCTGTCCACTAAATTCAGTCTTCTTGTTATATACCTTTAAATTCAATCTTTTTTAAAGGTATCCGCCCTTATTAAAAACCAAGACTTAACAATAGATCATCCACTTCATCTTGACCAGAAACAGTTTCATTCATATCTGATATTCCTGGTACAACGGGCCCATCTAGAGTTGAATTATCTTTCTTTTTATTGTTATCAAAGTCTGTTGCTATTTCATTTTTTTTGCTTGCAAGCTTAATAAGATTAACTAAACTTCCTTCAATATCTTCAACCAGTTTGATTACTTTAAAAATAACCTGTCCTGTTATATCCTGAAAATCCTGAGCCAGCATAACTTCATTCAAATTTGCCTTAAGGGTCTCTCCATCCATATTGGCAGTAGTAAGAAAAACTTTAATTTTTTTACTTAATGCCCGAAACTCTTCCGCTTTCATCTCTTTACTGGTCAATTTATCCCAACTCTTAGAGAGTTCACCTGTAAAATTGATAAGTGATTCGCATAATGGAATGGAGTTTTCTACGTGTGTCATGGTGAGATCAGCAGCTTGTTGAGTTTTACTCACCACAAAATGCAAACGATCGCGAGCGTCATTAAAATCGCTATTTGCAAGCTCTGCAAGACGGCTATCTGAGCTAAACTCACCAATTGCGTCATGAAAGTCACGGGTAAGTTTACCCAATTGTTGATACAAGGCTGTCCCACGTGATGCACTCAGCTCATCAAGCAGATCATTTACCTTGTCATTTTTTCCTTCTTTAGCACATTCAAGCAGTAAATTTACTTGATCAATAAAGTGTTGATCAATTATGGTATCCGTCATTAATTAGTACCTTAAAAAAAATAAGTTATTGATAAAATAGCTTGTTTTACACAATAGAATTTGTGTAAATATATTTACATATAAAGGTGTTAACCCATACGTTCAAATATTTTATCAATCTTTTCTTTTAAAGTTGCGGCTGTAAATGGTTTAACGATATAACCATTTACACCAGCCTGAGCTGCTTCAATAATTTGTTCGCGTTTTTGTTCAGCGGTAACCATAAGTACGGGCATTTTAGATAGTTTTTCATCAGCTCGGACGGTTTTTAACAGATCAATTCCCTGCATGCCAGGCATATTCCAATCCGTCACTAAAAAATCTATACCACCTGCTTTAAGAATTGGTAATGCGGTAAGACCATCATCGGCTTCAAGTGTGTTAGTAAAACCTAAATCACGAAGTAGGTTTTTAATAATTCTGCGCATTGTAGAAAAATCATCTACAACTAGAATTTTCATGTTTTTATTCAATTTTTTCTCCTGCTTAATAATACTCTCTTTTATTGCATAGCTAAGTGGCTACTATAGTCAACCTTATAAAAGCCAGTTGCAATCAGGGTCATTATAGTACATAAATACAACTTAATGTTTATATCGGCAAAGAAAAAAAAACTATAAGAAATTTAAATGATTATTTATAATTCATCAAAAATAAGAGTAAATAAGATAAAGTAAGCTTAATTTATAGTTTGAGATCTGACCGATCCCCACGAATTATTCCTCATAAATTTCATCAAAAATTTTAGTATATAGGGATATTTTGTTGAGAATCATTTGAACTTCCTTTTTCTTAAAAAGGATAGCGTTTATCATTAATCACCTACAGGCAAGATAGATATAGGATAAAACCGTTATATTTCGTACCATATTCGCTTGCAACTTATGATCCCCCGATGTTAGGCTAGTTGTCGCTTTAATTTTTGTGGGGATAATTCAAAACTTAAACTATACTTTTGTTTCTTCAATCATTTTTTTTAATTTTACTTGCAAACGTATCACTGCCTGCGAATGGATTTGACTTACTCTAGATTCGCTCACTCCCAAAATAACTCCAATCTCTCGTAAATTTAACTCCTCATCATAATATAAAGACATCATTAAACTTTCACGTTTGGGTAGCTCACTTATTGCTTGAGCAATTATTTTTTTAAGATCTTGTTGTGCAAGACCATCTAAAACCTGAGGTTGCTGATTAGGTATTTTTTCTACAATAGATTCATCATTAAGACTAAAGTCATCAAAACTTAAAATTCTATGGGTGGCAGAATCCAGAATCATATGGTGATATTCATCTAGAGAAACACCCATTTCTGCTGCTATTTCAACATCTGTTGAATGCCGCCCAATTTTATTTTCAACCATGTGTATTACTTTTGAGACCATTCTGCTATTACGATGTACTGAACGAGGAGTCCAGTCATTTTTTCGAATTTCATCTAACATAGCTCCTCTGATACGGATCCCTGCATAGGTTTCAAAACTGGCTCCCTGACGGCTATCAAATTTTTTAGCCGCTTCAATTAAACCCACCATGCCAGATTGAATTAAATCATCTACCAATACATGATCGGGAAGTTTTGCTTTTAAATGAAAAGCAATTTTTTTAACAATAATTAAATGCTGCTCAATTCGTTCTTTAATTTCCTCATCTTTATTAATTGGATAATGTGGAGTTACCGCATAAACTTGACTTAACATGAGAAAGTCCCCTTAAATTAATCCGTTAATGCAAATATTTATTTTTATAATTTTGTTACTATTAAAATTTATAAATTGTTTTGCATCTGGTAAATAAACCATTACTAATAATAAATAGTTATAAACTATTATTAAATGTTATCAGGCGTTCAACAAAAAACTCCAATTGACCACCTATTGATTTAGCTACGGGCCATTTATTAACCCGCTGAGCCATCTGAGTAAATGCTTTTGCAGCGTCACTTCCTGGGTAAGATAATATTACAGGAGATTGCTTTTGAACTGCTTTTTTTAGATTGATATCATAAGGAACAGCTCCTAAAAAATCTAATGAGACATCTAAAAATTTATCTGTCACCATTAAAATTTTATTAAATAACATTCTACCTTCCTGAGCATTTTGTGCCATATTGGCAAGTACTCTAAACTTTATAATATTATGTTCCTTGTTTAAAACCTTTATCAAAGCATATGCATCTGTTATTGATGCAGGTTCATCACATACTACAACTACTACTTCCTGAGCCGCTTTACAGAAATTAACAACGGAGTTATCAATGCCCGCAGCAGTGTCAATAATCAGTACATCAACCTGCTCAGTTAAATCACTAAATGCACGAATAATGCCAGCATTTTCTACATTATTTAAACCCGCCATTGATGATATTCCTGATGAAGCAGGAATAATACGTAAGCCAGCTGGGCCATCAACAATAACCTCTGATAGTTCACGTTCGCCATTTAAAACATGGGCTAAATTATAACGTGGGTGTAAACCTAGCATAATATCAATATTTGCCAGACCCAGGTCGGCATCCATAATCATGACCTTTTTACCCTGTTTACGTAAGGCAACACCTAAATTTACGCTAACATTAGTCTTACCAACGCCACCTTTTCCACTACTTACTGCAATTACCCTTATTGGATGTCCTGAATTCATTCGTCGCAACCCATCTGCCTGATTATCCATAGTTATTATCTCTTGATTGTTAACATGTATTTAATAAACTGTATTGTTAACAATTGTTATTAGCCATTTGCCAGTAATAAATCACCTGCAAAAGACAAAGCTATATCATCATAATCATAAGCATCTTTGCGCTCTCGCACAATACCCATTGCACGTTTTAATAATTGGCTTGCACGTCCAGGATGAATATCCTCAGGTACTTTTTGCCCATCAGTAACATATTGCAGTGGTAATTGCTGTTCAATAATGACCGATAAAATACCGCCTAATGAAGTGGATTCATCTAATTTTGAAACTATACAACCATCTAAACCATAGGGTTTAAGCACTTTAGCAACTTCATAAATTGAAGAACTTTGAGCTGAAGCAGATAAAACTGCAAATAATTTAATTTTATTATCAACACTTTTAAGCATAGATAATTGCTCTGTAAGACGGATATCTCTTTGATTCATTCCTGCAGTATCAATTAAAACTAAGCGTTTATTTTTTAAGCGATTGAGGACTTCACTGAGTTCTTGCTCATCATTAGCAAAATAAACAGGGATCTGTAATAATTGTCCATAAGTTTTAAGTTGTTCCTGTGCCCCTACCCTATAGGTATCGGTGCTAACCAGTGCAATATCAGAAGAGCCATACTGCAAGGTAAAACGTGATGCTATTTTAGCTATACTAGTGGTTTTTCCTACTCCTGTTGGGCCAACCAGGGCAACTATCCCACCTTCATTAATAATATCTATTTGAGCTGATTTTATACCCTTAGAGATGATAGATAGTGCATTTTTCCAGCCCTGTTCCAGACTTGAGGTTTCATTAATCTGTCTCAATATCGCTTCACTAATAGAGGGCTTAAGGCCTAACTTATAAAACCTTTGCAATAGTTCTGCGCGATGAGGATTATTACGATTAAAGTTTCCCCATGCAAGTCCAGACATTTGATTTTGTAACATATCTTTTAAAGATTGAATTTCCTCTTTCATGGAGACCAGCATAGGATCTTGTGACCATTCTATCTTCTCTTGATGTGTTGATCTTGAAGCAACAGTATTTTTTTTACTGGTCTTAATTTTGGGTTTAGAATAAGTTGCTTCTTTAGATAAAGAAGGAGTTGTAGATAATTGGGAATCATAGTCATAAATATCATTAAAACTATCCACATTCTCTTGTTGATCTTTTCTTTCTCTCAGATTAATTTTTTGATGATCAAAAATATTAGCAAAGTTATCTTTGTTAGTTAAACTATCTACCACAGTGCTAACACGTGACTCAGAAAAATGAGGATCTTTTTTATTATTTCTTTGTTGTTTGGCTTGTGAAAAACTTACAATATCACTTTTAAGTTGATTATCAAGATTACTTTTATTTTGTGTTATAGCCTGGCTAGCAGAATGACCTCTAGACTGGGGAATTGAAGCATTGTGAGTACTGATAGCAGTAGTTGTTGTTTCTAGTTCCTGCAGCCAATCTGGATTTTTTGAATTTGCAGTAGGCTGTTGTATAGGTCTTTTTTTAACCTTTTCAACGGGCTGTTGTGTTGTTGCTTTTTTCTCATCATAGTCAATTGCAGCAACTAGTTCAATTCCTGACTCTGCTTTATTATTTGATAAAATAACCGCATCTGCTCCTAATTCTTGTTTTACTTGACGTAAAGCTTCACGAAGTGTTTTAGCATAAAAGCGTTTAATTTTCATAATAATAACTCCAAACCCATAATTCTATTTATAATATAATTGAGAATTTTAACTCTCAATTGTTAATTATTTACTGTCCAACAGTTGACACAATTTTTATTTGCATAGTATCTGGAATTTCGTTATATGCCAGTACATTTAATTGTGGTATTGAATGTTTAGTAAATAAAGCTAACATTTGTCTTACTGCGGCTGAGACTAATAATACCGATGGTTGTCCCAGGCTTTCCTGATTTTGTGAGCTTTCTAATAAAGAGTTATGCAATCTCTCTGCCAAACCGGGCTCAATTCCCCCTCCATCTTGTGTCATTTGAGTAGATTGCAGTAATAACTGCTCTAATGAAGGCTCTAAAGTAATTACAGGTAATTCTGGATTTAAGCCATTTATCAGCTGAACAATCATTCTTCCTAATGCAACCCTTACTACGGACGTCAATATATTGGCATCCTGAGTTTGAGGAGCATGTTCTGCCAAACTTTCAGCAATGGATCTAAAGTCACTAATTGGTACACCTTCTGTTAAAAGGTTTTGTAAAATTTTAACCACTGTACTTAATGGAATAAGTTTTGGCACTAGATCTTCTACTAACTTAGCAGAACTGGAGGACAACCTATCTAGTAAATGCTGTGTTTCTTCATGGCCTAATAGTTCATGGGCATTTTCTTGTAATATTTTGCTTAAATGTGTTGCCACTACAGTATTAGAATCAACTACGGTATACCCCAATGTCTGGGCTTGTTCTTTTTCTGCTATATCAATCCAGACTGCATCCAGACCAAAAGCAGGATCTTTACCCTTGGTACCATTAATTTCACCAAATACCTGACCGGGGTTAATAGCCATATCACGCTCTGGATGAATTTCTGCTTCTGCAACTGAAACGCCCATTAAAGTAATACGATACGCATTAGGTGCGAGATCCAGATTATCCCGAATATGTACAGGAGGTACTAAAAACCCTAGATCTTGAGAAAGTTTTTTACGTATACCTTTAATACGAACCATTAATTCGCCTCCCTGGTTCCTATCCACCATAGGTATTAAGCGATAGCCAACTTCCAGGCCTATTGCATCAACAGGCATTACGTCATCCCAACTGAGTTCTTTTTGTTCCTGTGGTTTATCATCTGCCGAAATCGCTTGTAATTGTTCTTCCTCTAAAGCAACCAGATCCTGTGTTTTATTCCTTTTACGCCACCAAACAATACCTCCTAAAAGAAAAGCAAAAGATAAAAATGAAAAATGGGGCATTCCCGGAACTATACCAATTAATCCCATAATGACTGCCGCAATAATTAGCACATTAGTTTTACTAAATAATTGCTGTTGAAATTGTTGATCTACCCCTTCATCTTTATTTTCACGAGTAACTAGGATACCCGCAGCAGATGACATAATTAAAGAAGGAATCTGAGCAACTAAACCATCACCAATAGTTAATAACACAAAAACTTCTGCTGATTCTGCTGCCGACATATCATGCTGAATAACACCAATTAAAAATCCACCAACCATATTAATAACGGTAATCAAGATACCGGCTATTGCATCTCCACGAACAAATTTACTGGCACCGTCCATTGAACCATAAAAATCAGCCTCTCTGGCAAGATCTTCTCGACTCTTTTTAGCATCTGCCTGGTCAATAAAACCTGCATTTAAATCAGCATCAATCGCCATTTGTTTACCAGGTAAACTATCTAAGGTAAATCGTGCGCTTACTTCGGCTATACGACCAGCACCCTTGGTGATTACCATAAAATTAATAATAATTAAAATAATAAAAACCACCATACCCACAGCAAAGTTTCCACCAATTACCACTTCACCAAAGGATTCAATCACCTTTCCCGCAGCGCCAGTACCTTCATGCCCATACAGCAGTACTACCCGAGTAGAGGCAACATTTAAAGCCAGGCGTAATAAGGTAGCAATTAGAATAACCATGGGAAAAATAGAGAAATCCATAGGACGGTTGCTATAAACCACAACCAATAAGATAATTAGTGCAAAAGTAATATTAAAGGTAAATAAAATATCTAAAATAAAAGGAGGAAGAGGAAGAATTACCATTGATAATAAACCAATGATAAGCAATGGTGCACCTAAGCCACTTTTTGCAAATTCTTTAAGCCGTTCTAAAACTAAGGTTGCTTCTACTGCCATATTCTATGTCCTGCGTTGACAAATTATTGACTTATTAATTATCAATAATTAATGTAGCAGTTAGTATGCCAAGCGGACAATAGAAAGTATTTGTGAAAGATTGAATGGGGGTATAAAAGGGAGGTATGACATGTTGGGTGTGGATATAAACTTTACTGTCTATATCCACGTAGCTAACAAAATTACATTTCCATTAAATCTTTTTCTTTTTCTTTAATTAATTCATCCACTTTTTTAACATGCTCATCGGTTAATTTTTGGATTATTTCTTGTGCTTTATGTTCCTCATCCTCTGCAATTTCCTTTTCCTTAAGTAATTCTTTTAAGGAACCATTTGCGTCTCTGCGGATATTACGCAGTGCTATTTTTCCCGCCTCTCCTTCTTTTCTAACTACTTTAGTTAAGTCTTTACGACGTTCTTCGGTTAAAGGTGGTAAAGGAATACGGATCAAATCACCAGTTGTATTAGGATTAAGGCCTAAATCAGATGCCATAATTGCTTTTTCAATGACTTTAACCATAGGTTTTTCCCATGGGGTTAAAGACAATGTACGGGAATCTAAAATTGAAATATTTGCAACCTGTGATAAAGGAACATCAGAACCATAATAATCAACACTAATACTATCAAGCAGACTTGGATGTGCCCTACCTGTTCTAATTTTTGCCAAATCATTTTTTAATGCATTAAGCGTTTTATTCATTCTGCTATCGGCATCTTTTTTTATTTCATTTATCATTATATTCTCTTTTCTTTGTATTAGGTCAGACAATCAGTTTTAGGAAAGATTTAAGAGACAAGAGTTCCTTCATGTTTTCCATCAATCACAATGTTTTTTAATAAACCCGTTATGTTCATATTACAAACACGTATAGGCATCTGTTGGTCTCTACATAAAACAATTGCCGTAGCATCCATAACATTTAATTTATCGGCTAAAACTTCATCATAGGATAAATTTTTATACATTTTTGCATCTGGATTCGTGCGGGGATCGGCATTATAAACACCATCAACATTAGTTGCTTTAATAACCACATTGGCATTTATTTCTAAACCGCGTAAACTGGCTGCCGAATCTGTAGTGAAATAAGGGTTTCCCGTACCAGCAGTTAAAATAACAATACGCCCTTTTTGAAGATGTGCAACAGCAGTGCGACTATTATAGTCTTCACAAACCTGGGCGATAGATAAGGCCGACATTACTCGCGCATCCATGCCTTTTTCCTGTAAAGCTCCCTGCATTGCCAAAGAGTTGATCACTGTGGCTAACATGCCCATATGATCAGCTGAGACCCGATTCATTCCCGTTGAGGCAAGACTTACCCCCCTAAAAATATTTCCGCCACCAATCACCAGAGCTATTTCAACACCCTGCTCATGTAATACTTTAACTTCATCAGCTACAAAACTAAGCATATCAGGAGAGATACCAAATCCCTGATCGCCCATTAAAGCTTCTCCACTGAGTTTTAATAAAATTCTTTGATAATGTGTTTTATTGGCAGACATAATTATTATCCTCAGTTGAGTAAAATGAGTTTCCCATAATTTATAACAGGCACTTTAAATACTTATTACAAACACGGGAAATGTGAATAAGATTTAGTGTTAAGCTAAATCTTATTGCATATTTTGTAACTATTTAGATTAAATAGTTAATTATTTACCAATTTGAGCCATAACTTCTTCAGCAAAGTTTTCTACTTTTTTCTCAATACCTTCACCCACAACAATACGGGTAAATCCAAGAATTTCTGCTCCAGCGTCTTTAGCTAGTTTTTCTATAGTAATATCAGGATCTTTAACAAATGACTGGCCTAACAAAGTATTTTCTTTGATAAACTTGTTCATTTTTCCATCAACAATTTTTTCAATAATATTTGCAGGCTTACCACTGTTTTCAGCTTCAGCTGCAGCAATTTCTCTTTCTTTTGCTAATAAATCAGCTGATAATGCATCCGCATTTAATGCATTAGGATTAGTAGCTGCAACATGCATTGCAACGTCTTTAGCTAAAGCTTCATCACCATTTTGCACTTCCACTACCACACCAATTTTATTGCCATGGATATATTGACCTAATAAACCTTCCGTATTAATAACCTGGAAACGTCTTACTGTCATTTTTTCGCCGATTTTAGCTACCATGCCTTTTAGCGTATCATCAATAGAGGTATCTGTATCTCCATAGTTAATAGCAAGAAGTTCTGCTACATCAGCCGGATCAGAAGACATAATATGTGTAGCTACAGTATCACCGAAGTTAATAAAGTCATCACCCATCGCTACAAAGTCTGTTTCGCAGTTAATTTCTAACATAACCGCTTTTTTGCCATCATCGGAAATTTGAATAACTAATTTACCTTCAGCAGCAGTACGAGATGCTGCTTTTTTATCTGCCTTTGCAAGGCCTGTTTTACGCATGTGTTCAATGGCAGCTTCAATATCACCATCAGTTTCTACTAATGCTTTTTTGCATTCCATCATTCCTGCGCCAGTTCTTTCACGCAGTTCTTTTACAAGAGAGGCAGTAATAGCCATAATTCATTAATCCTTAAAATAAAATTAAAAAAAGACTATCTAAATTTTTTTAATAATTTAGATAGTCTTAAAATAGACAGCTAAAACTTATTCAGCAGCACTATCATCTGCGGCTGCAACAGGCTCTTCTTTTGCCGCTGTTGTAACACTGGATTTAGCATCTAAAATTGCATCTGCCATGCTTTCAGCATAAAGAGAAATAGAGCGAATTGCATCATCATTACCAGGGATTATATAGTCAATATTTTTGATACTATTATTTGTATCAACAATACCAATTACTGGAATACCAATTTTTGCAGCTTCTAAAACTGCAATTTTTTCATAACCAACATCTACTACAAATAAAGCAGAAGGCAGGCCGCCCATATCTTTAATTCCACCTAAGGTTTTATCTAATTTTTCTTTTTCTCTGCTAAGCATTAAAGCTTCTTTTTTAGATAAGGAGTCTGAACTACCGTCTTCAAATAATTTTTCCAGCTCTTTTAAACGTTTGATTGATTGTTTAACTGTTTTAAAGTTTGTCATCATGCCACCTAACCAACGGTGGTTAACATAAGGCATGCCACAACGCTGAGCCTGTTCTTTTACAACATTTCCAGCCGCACGCTTAGTACCAACAAATAAAACTTTACCTTTTTTGCTGGCAATTTGGCCTGCAAAATTTAAAGCATCATTAAATAAGGGTAATGTTTTTTCCAGATTGATAATATGAATTTTATTTCTAGAACCAAAGATATAATTATCCATCTTTGGATTCCAATAACGAGTTTGGTGTCCGAAATGTACACCCGCTTCAAGCATTTGACGCATGGTAACTTTTGCCATGTTTATTTTCCTATTCTAGGGTTGTGTTTCTATATATCTCAACAGTTAACTCTTAGTACCTAATTTCTATTTTAATGGCACTATAGCACCCAAACTATTGCTACTGATATATAGGTGAATTTACCATTTTAAAATGCAAGTAATTTGTTAAAATTTTGCACCTTTTATCTGGCGTGCGATTTATACCATAAATTGCTTTAAACAACAACTTTTTTAATTTTATGGTTTATTATTTTGGGCACTATTTTTTAGCAACAACAATTACTCGCCTGGGAGCAGGATAACCTTCTATTGTTAAATCTATATTATTAGGATCTAAAAAATCAGCCAAGGATTCATTTATCATCCATTCTGTCTTACGTTGCTCTTGTATTGAGGTTTGATTACAATCCACTATGCTAATATCTTTTAAACCACAACGAGCCATCCATTGTTTTAATGTTTTAATACTGGGAATAAACCAGACATTTCGCATTTTCGCATAACGACCATCCGGGACTAAACATTGTCCTTGTTCTCCCTCTATGACCAGAGTTTCTAAAATTAACTCACCACCAGGTCGTAATGCCTCTTTTAATTGCAATAAGTGGTCCATTGGTGAACGACGGTGATAAAATACCCCCATGGAAAATACTGTATCAAAAGCGTTCAGATTAGCAGGCAAAAGTTCTATTCCCATTGGTAAGAGGTAAACGGGTTTTTCACCCATAAAATGCTTAAATATTTGAAACTGCATTAAAAATAAAAAAGCAGGATCAATTCCCACCACCAATTTAGCCCCTGCACCATACATACGCCAACAATGGTAACCATTACCGCAGCCCACATCGAGTACGGTCCGATTTTCTAGTGGAGAAATATGCTCTATTAAGCGCTGCCATTTCCAATCAGAATGCCACTCTGTATCAATAAAAACATCATTTATCTGAAATGGTCCTTTGCGCCAGGGTAAAAATTCTTTTAGCAGCGATTTTAGTTGTTCGCTATTCAAATACTTATCAGCATAATCTGCTGTAATCTTGATCACATCATTGAGATCATATGCGCATGAATTTTCTTGAGTTAAGGTTAAATAGCTATCTATCCAGTGCTGTAATTTGCCATGAGGATTACTAAAAAGTGCATCTAATTGTGCAGGTAATACATCGGCCCATGGAGATAAACCATGTTCGTGCATCAGTGGATATAAAGAGTCAAAATTAAAAATATCTTTCATATAAAATCTGTAATTGCTATTTGGTAATGATAGTTAATTATACCAGTTCAGCCCATAAATCATGCTCACTGGAATCGGTAATTTTAACCGTTAGAAAATCACCAGGTGTAGTTCCCTCTACATTATCTACAAAAACTAAACCATCAATTTCTGGTGCATCTGATTTGGTTCTTGCAATAACTCCTTTTTCATCTTCGGAGTCAACAATTACCTGATGTATTTGGCCTATCTTATTAGCCAGTTTTTCTTTACTAATTTCTGCCTGGCATAACATAAACTGCTCCAGACGATGCTGTTTTTCATCTTCATCTACAGGGTTTGCTAATGCATTGGCGGTTGCCCCATCAACTGCAGAATATGCAAAAGCACCCACTCGATCAAAGCGAATTTCACGAAGAAAATCCAATAGCTCATTAAACTGCTGCTCCGTTTCACCAGGAAAGCCCACAATAAAGGTACTACGTAAAGTAATATCCGGGCAGGTTTCACGCCAGTAATTAATCCGTTTTAACATATTCTCCTGATTTGCAGGACGTTTCATGGCTTTTAAAACATCAAAACTTGCATGTTGTAATGGAATATCTAAATACGGCACAATCAAACCTTCTGCCATTAAGGGGATAACTTTATCAACATGTGGATAAGGGTAAACATAATGCATTCGTATCCAGGCATCCAATTGGCCTAATTCCCGAGCCAGCTCAACAAAAGAAGATTTAATTGCCTTACCATTATAAAAGCTGGTTGAATATTTATTATCAACACCATACGCTGAAGTATCTTGAGAGACAACCAATAATTCTTTAACCCCTGCCCCCACTAAATTTTGTGCTTCAGTTAATATACCAGCAATAGGTCGACTAACCAACTTACCACGTAAATCGGGAATAATACAGAAGCTACAACTGTGATTACATCCTTCTGAAATCTTTAAATAGGCATAATGCCTGGGGGTTAATTTTACTCCACCAGGAGGAATCAAACTGCTATAGGGATCGTGTAAAGGTGGAATTTCTTTATGTATTGCCTGCATAAC
>JASFYQ010000031.1:0-6078 GCA_045047105.1 Pseudomonadota bacterium
TTGTAGGAAGCAGGAAAATTATACCTTCGAGTTTTGGTTCCGCTCAGGAACAACGAAGTTTTACCTATCAGTTTAATATTAAAAACACAGAAAGGTTTACAACACATTTGATATTAAATGCTACTGAAACTGAAACGGTAAGTGGTGTTGATTCCTCAAACGATAGAACTCGTTATCGTATTGAACCTTCAGTTACATATAAGCTAACTAAAAATTGGAATCTGAGTTTTAGGTACAGATATATTGAGCAAAACTTATCAGATAGTAACGAAGATAGTACATCGAATGCTATCTTTGTGAATTTATTTTTACACTGGCCAAAACTGGTCACAACATATTAGTAAATAAAAATGGAAGAGCAAGAGAAAAGTATTCAAGATTATTTAGCAATTGTAAGTCGTAGAAAAGCTGCAATTATTACAACAAGCCTCATTGTTTTTTTAATGGGGTTGATAACTGCATTGGTTTGGCCGCCAACATATAAATCATCTGCAACAATTCTTATTAAAGAACAGGAAATCCCGAATGAGCTAGTTCGTTCAACGGTAACTTCATTTGCTGCGCAGCGAATTCAGACAATTAGTCAAAGTGTTATGACTCGCCCAAATCTAATGGGGATAATTGAAAAATACAATCTTTATGTTAAAGATAGAAAACGTAAAACCTCTGAAGAAGTTTTAGAAAAAATGCGTAATGATATCGCTTTAGATATGATTAGTGCGGAAGTGGTTGACCCTAGAACAGGCCGGCCAGGAATGGCAACAATTGCATTTACCCTGTCTTATCAGGGGGGTAATCCAAAATCAGCACAAAAAGTTGCAGGTGAGTTAACGAGCTTGTTTTTAGCTGAAAACTTAAAAACAAGAAAAAACAAAGCAGCTGAAACATATTTGTTTTTAACGGATGAAACAACCAAGTTGGAAGAAAAAATATCTGGGATCAGTAAAAAAATTGCATTATTTAAAGAAGAAAACTCAAAAAGTTTACCTGATATGTTTGCTATGAGTTTGTCATCATTTAATAGAACTGAGTTGGAAATAGACAATGCCATAACAAGCCTTAGGTCCTTAAAAGAAAGACAGCTTTTTATGCAAAGTCAGTTGGCGCAGGTTAATCCCTTGACCAATATGCATTCTGCAACTGGTGAATCAATATTGGATCCAGCTTCCAGGCTGAAAGCGTTAGAGTCGGAATATGCTAGCCTTTCAGCAAAGTACTCAGAGTTTCATCCTGATATAGTGAAAATGAAAAGAGAAATAAGTGGCTTACGTCAGCAAACAGGGCAGGGAATAGATGTACAAGAACAGGCTAAAGCTTTAACAAAAAAACGTAGTGAATTTGGAGCATTAAAGGAAAAATATTCTGAGAGTCATCCAGATGTAATAAGATTAGAGTTAGAAATAAAGAAGTTAGAAAAAAATATTACTGATAATCCAGTAAATATTGAAAATAAAATTTTGCAATTAAAACCTGATAATCCTGCTTATATATCAATACAAACACAGCTTAAAACGATAGAGACTGATTTAGTTGCAGTAAAAACAAAGAAAAAAAGGCTTGAAAAGAAACTGATTGATCTAGAGCTACGAATTTCAAAAAGCCCTCAAGTTGAAAAAGAATTTTTAGTTTTGGTGCGTGAGCAAGAGAATACAATATTACGTTATCAAGATATTAAGGCTCGTCAAATGGAGGCGGAAATAGGGCAGCAGTTAGAAAAGGAAAGTAAAGGAGAGTCATTTGTGTTAATTGACCCGGCTCAGTTTCCCGAAAAACCAATAAAACCTAATCGTATTGCCATTGTCTTTTTGTCATTTATCTTTGCAATAGCCGCGGGTTTAGGTATTGCTATTTTAAAAGAAACGATGGATGGATCAATAAGAGGCACAATAGGTATAAATAAATTGCTTACGGCTGCTCCGTTAGCTGTTATACCAGTTATATATAATACATATGATTTGCGGCGTAAACAGAGAATAAATCGTATAGTACTAGGTTCAATTGTAGGTAGTATTATCTTTGTTATGTTTGCGGTACATTTTTTCTGGACACCATTAGATGTGCTCTGGTTTAGAGGGTTACGTAAAGCAGAAAACGTAATGGATATTTAAAGAGAGAATTAAAATGGAACGCATAAAACAAGCATTAGAACTCGCTCGTCAGGAACGTATTAAAAATGGCGGTAAAGTAACAGGTTCAATTGCAAAACCCGCACGTAATCAACTGAGCGTTGAAGATCAGGATATTAAGTACACTAAAACACGCACTATTCCTATGCCGGTTGGTGAGTTACGTGAAAAACGAATAATTACAGAGCAGCAAAATAATATATCTGATGCGTATCGAATTTTGCGAACTCAGGTTTTGCAGCGACTCAATGAAAAAAACTGGAACACATTGGCAATTACAAGTCCGGGAACAGGCGCAGGAAAATCTTTGACGGCAATAAACTTGGCGATGAGTCTTGCGCGTGAAATAGATAATACTGTTTTATTAATTGATGCAAATTTACGCTCACCTAAGTTGGATAAATATTTTGATTTCCATACTGAGTATGGTTTAAGTGATTATTTATTAGATGATAAACCTTTGAGTGAAATGCTGGTAAACCCTGAAGGTGTTTCTCGGTTTGTGGTTTTACCTGCAGGTAGAGCAATCGCTAATTCATCTGAAATGTTGAGCTCCCCTAAAATGCAAAGACTGGTAGAAGAAGTCAAACATCGTTATCCATCACGTATTGTTATATTTGATCTACCACCTTTATTAGAAAGTTCTGATACTTTAGCTTTTATACCTAATGCGGATGCCACATTAGTTGTTATAGAAGAAGGCAAAACTCAGGAGTCTGAATTAAAACAGGCTTTTGAATTATTAAAAGGTAATGAGGTTATTGGTACTGTTTTAAATAAGGCCTATTCAACTGATAAAGACTATGCAGGGCTGGATGTAAAACAGGGCTGGTTTTCTAAATTATTGTCAAAAATAAGTAAAAAAACTGTTTAAGTTAAATATTAATTAAGACTATGAAACTGCAATTTGGTGTTTACTTGTTGTGGAGATACCTTGAAAAATATACGGATTTCTGCACAAAGAAATTAAATTCTATTATATTACCACTACTTTTAATTGTATCTCCGTTAAAAGCAGAAATAACTAATAATACATTAGCTGTATTAGTAAATAAGAATGATCCAGAAAGTGTAGAAATTGGAAAGTACTATCAAGCATCAAGGTTTATTCCAGAACACAATATAATATATCTAGAATTTAGTGATAATGTTAATAGCTTAACTGTTGATGAATTTTTACAAGTTGAAAACCAGTTAAATTTGCAAGTTAATAGTGACGTACAGGCTTATGTATTGGCATGGAGGAAGCCCTGGAGAGTAGCTTGTATGTCTATTACTTCGGCATTTGCATTGGGTTTCAATCAGGATTACTGTGCATCGGAATGTAAAACAACTAAACTCGTAAAGTATTATAAAAGCCAAAGTGTTAATCCTTATACTGATTTTCAAATAAGGCCAGCTATAATGTTATCTGCCAATAGCCTGGAAGGAGTTAAGGAGTTGATAGATAGAGGGGTAGCAGCAGATTATAGTCGACCAAAAGCTACCGCGTACTTAGTAAGCACCAGCGATAAACAAAGGAATGTACGCGCACTAGATTATCCATTAATCAAGCAGGCATTTGATGCGCTTATAAATGTAGAGTTAATTAAAGCCGATGCTATAAAAAACAAACCAGATATTTTATTTTATTTTACAGGCTTAGAAAAAATTAAATGGATTGATAAAAATAAATATCTACCTGGTGCTTTAGCTGATCATTTAACCTCTACCGGTGGACATTTGTTTAATGGAGGGCAAATGAGTGTGCTTGAATGGATTGATGCAGGAGTTACCGGGACGTATGGTACAGTTACAGAGCCCTGTAATTATCGTCAGAAGTTTCCAAATCCTGGAATATTGATGAATAATTATTTAAGTGGTAGTAACCTTATTGAGTCTTATTGGAAAAGTGTTCAAATGCCAGGGCAGGGTTTGTTTGTAGGTGAGCCTCTGGCTAACCCATATAAAGGTTGTTTTCAACGGGTTAGTGATACGAATAAAAAGGTTTTTGATGAAATTAAGCCAGAAAATTATATTCTTAAAACTTCAAAAAATTGTAATTAATATTAGATTGAAAATATGAATGTACTCGTAATTGGTTCTGGTTATGTAGGTTTAGTCGCTAGTGCTTGCATAGCTGAATTTGGATCAAGTGTTACTTGTATTGATATGGGTAATGATGATATAGAAGCTATTTCTCAAAATAGGTTATCAATTTATGAGCCAGTATTAGCCGATTATATAAGAAGAAATATTGATAAGGGTAGTTTGTCTTTTTCATCAAATTATGAACAGGCAATATCTGAAGCTAATATAATATTTATAACGTTACCTGCTAATGCATATGAATATGATGAAGAGGATGATTTGCAGTACCTGTTTGATATATCAAAATTTATTGCTCCTTACCTTCAAAATCATACAGTTGTTGTAGATAAAATAGTCATAGCTGTTGGGGCGGCAAAAAAAGTTCAAGAAATAATTAATGAAGAAAACCCTGGTGCAGACATAAATGTAGCATCTAACCCGGAGTTTTTGAGGCAAGGCTCTGCAGTTGGTGATTTTTTAAGGCCTGAACGTATTATATTAGGTGTTGATTCTATTAAAGCTGAAAAGACATTGAGACAGATATATAGACCATTAAATTTAATTGAAGCGCCTTTTTATGTAACAAACTTTGAAAATGCTGAACTTATTAAGCTTGCATCGAATGCGTTTTTGGCGACAAAAGTAAGTTTTATTAATGAAATTGCGAATCTTTGTGGAAAGGTTGGTGGAGATATACGTTCAGTTGCTAAAGGAATGGGTATCGACACAAGAATTGGTAGTAAATTTTTACATGCTGGCCCAGGTTATGGCGGACCATGTTTTTCAAAAGCAACTAAGGCCTTAATAAATGCAGCTGTGAAAAATAATGTTTCTAGTCAAATAATATCATCAACTATTAAAGTTAATGACTTACAAAGCAACTTAATGGCTGAAAAAATATTAAGAGCTGTTAGTTCCATAGGTAATAATGTTGTTATTACTATTTTAGGCTTAACATTTAAACCTGAAACTGATGATATGAGAGATTCGCCTTCGTTGCGAATTATTAACAAGTTAGCAGAAACCAGTGCTGTAATAAGGGTTCATGACCCAGAAGGCATTGATCAAGCGAAAAAATATTTACCAGATTCAGTTCAATATTTTGACGATTTAGATAGTGCGATCATGAATGCTGATGCTTTAGTTCTTATGACTGAGTGGAATCAATATTGTGGTTTAGATTTGAAACAAGTAGAGTCAATAATGAAAGGGAATATTTTTGTAGACTTAAGAAATATATATGAAAAAGAGATAATGCTAAAATACGGTTTTGATTATACTTGCGTAGGTTAATATGAACTTTTATTCGAATAAACTCATAATAAGTTACGTAAGTGTGTTTAATAGAGTGGTGTATAAGTGAATACAGGCTAATTTTTGTTAATGCCACTGATGGAACAAATTGTATTCTAAAAATTGTAAAGTTATAGGAAGTGATATGAAAATTTTAGTAACAGGTGCAGCCGGTTTTATAGGTATGCATTTATCTAAGCGTTTGCTCGAAAGAGGAGATGAAGTAGTTGGTATAGATAATTTAAACGATTACTATGACGTTCAGCTAAAACATGACAGATTAAAGCAGCTTGAAGGGTTTGATGATTTCACGTTTATTAAAATGGATATGGCTGATCGTGAAGCCATGGCAACCCTGTTTAAAGAGCAGCAGTTTGATCGTGTAATGAATCTGGCTGCACAGGCCGGTGTGCGTTACTCATTAGAAAATCCACTCGCTTATGTTGATAGTAATTTAGTGGGTTTTGCCAATGTGTTAGAAGGTTGCCGACACAATAAAGTAGAGCATTTAGTTTATGCAAGTAGCTCAAGTGTATATGGCTCAAATACAGATATGCCATTTAGTGTGCATGATAATGTGGATCACCCG
>JASFYQ010000032.1:0-25275 GCA_045047105.1 Pseudomonadota bacterium
AATACGAAATGTAAAATTTCTGTTCTACCTAATACTTAAGATAAGGAGAAATACGAAATGTAAAATTTCTGTTCTACCTAAACTGGGCTAGCCATTGGTAACTTGAGAGTTCAATGGTTGATAATAATAAATTAGGGAATAAACCCAGAACTAAAATAAGAGATGCAAATAGCAGCATAACCACCAGTTCCCTGGGTAATAAATCCATACTTTGCTCAATGGCAGGATTTTTTATACCCCCTAAAAAAGTGGCCTGATATATTCTAAAAAAGTACGCTGCCGATAAAATAATACCAAATAGAGCTGCAAAACCAGTTCCAGTATGATTTTGAATACTACTAAAAAGAATCAAATGTTCAGAAATAAAACCGTTTGTTCCTGGTACTCCAATGCTTGCAATTCCAAATAAAAAGAAAAATGCCGCCAATAATGGCATATTTTTAGCAGCCCCTCCTAAGTTGCTTAACTCAGTACTTGAAACACGTTGATGTAAAAAACCGACCAGTAAAAATAATCCACTAGAGATAAGAGTAAAGTTAAGCAGTTGAATTACCACCCCCTGAATGCTCTGAATATTCTGAGTTGAAAGCCCCAATACAATTAACCCCACATGGCTGATACTGGAAAAAGCTAATACCCTGCGGATATTATTTTGCCCCAACGCAACAATTGCTCCATACAAAATACTAACAATACCTATTCCTGCCAGTAGCCATTGAAACTCAATAGTAGCCTGTGGAGCCATGGGAGCCATAAAACGAATTAAACCATAAGCCCCCAATTTTATTCCAATAATGGTTACAATAATTGCAATTGAACCCTCCATAACAAGGCTGGGTAACCAACTATGAAAAGGAAAAATGGGGGCTTTAACACCAAAACCAATCAGGAATAAAAAGAATATCAGGCTTTGAGCTTCTACTGAGAATTGAGTATTTAACAAATGCAGATAATTAAAACTTAAACTACCGTGGATATCAGCATATTGGCTTGCCATATAAATCCATGCAAACAGAATAGGAATTCCTCCTGCAAGCATAATAGAGGTATATTTTATTGCCGCAGAACGGCGATGTGCTCCAACACCCCATAAACTGACTAAAAAATATATTGGTGCTAAAGTTAGCTCCCAAAAGAGGAAAAATAAAATACCATCCAGAGCAATAAAAATACCAATATTTGCTCCAAATAATAGCATCAACATAGAAAAATAAAGCTGGGGTAAGTATTTTATTGTTTTCCATGAAGCTAAAATAACGGCACAAAACAATAATGAGATGAGCGGCAAAAATAAAATTGAAATCCCATCCACTCCAACAAAATATTGAATAGATAAACTACGGATCCAGTCATATTGTTCCACAAACTGAAATCCACTTTGCTGTGGATCAAACTGCCATAAAATATATAAACTGAGCAATAGCTCCTGCACACATATTAATAAGGTAAAAGATCTGATTTTATTTACATCTTTAATTAACCAGACAAGCAAAAAAGCTAAAAAAGGTAATAACAATAATAAACTCAGCAACCACTGTTCCAAACCGCCAGAAGTTACAAAATGTGGCACTAATAGTGCTGAAACACTCTGATTAATACTCAAAGCTTAGTGCCTCCCAATAGTTCACCCAAACTGTTTAAGGGCTGTTCAATAAGTTCTAACCAGGGGCTGGAATAAAATCCTGCCAGTAATAATATAACCATAATACCAATTGCTATTAGTTTTTCTATACGAGTCTCGGGATGATTTTTTTTACTATAACGTTTCATTTGGTAGGGAGTGAGAATCAGCTTGCTTAAAAATGCCTGTTGAAAAGACCACAATAAAAATCCTGCGGCAATCACGTTTGCTAAAGCTGCTGCAATAGTTACTAATGCACCAAAATGTTTAATAGAAGCTTCCAGGATAAGATGAACCGCATCAAAACCAGGAGTGCCGGGCATTCCAACAATGGAAAGTCCCGCTAATAAAAAGCTCAGCCCCACAAAAGGTAAAATATCAAATAGGTTGCCTAATTTGCTCATTAATAACGTTCTAGTTCGCCAAAAAACAAAGCCTGACATTATCAATAATCCAGTAATTGCCAGACCAAAATTAATAGATAACATAATGCTACCTTTTAAACCCATAGGGTTTAAAGTAAACAGGCCAATAATTAATATACCACTATGACTAATCACCGCAAAGGATAAGAGCCTTCTCATATTAACCTGTTTTAAAGCTAATAAAGCAGCATAAAAAGTTCCAATAACCGCAAAGGCAACAATAAAATTTTGCCAATGTATAACTACTTCAGGTAACAAAGGAAAAACAAATCGCACTAAAGCATAAATACCTACTTTTAATCCCAGCAAAAAAACGGGAGCCAGTACTATGGTTCCGTGTTCTGCAACAGTTGGAAGCCATCCATGTAAGGGGAAAAGAGGAATTCGTATTGCCAATGCATAAAACATTAAAAAGAAAATAACCGATTGTAATTGTTGTGGAATTTTGGTCTGATATAAATCAAACAAATCAAATGACCAGTTACCTCCATTTAAATCTGCATAATTCCAGCCTAAGAATAAAATTGCTAAAAATAATAAGCTGAGGCTAAAGGCCATAAATTGTAGGTATTTGCTAATAGCCAGATCAACCTCAGGTGAAGTTGACCAATACCAAACTAAAAAACCAACCAACAATATTTCCAGTGTAGATGCCATTAGAAACCACAATAAATTCAAGGTGGTAAATTGACTGATTAAACAAGCTTCAATAGCAAAAATAAATGCAGGCAATAATGTGGGATTTTCTAAAGGAATGGCTTTGCTGTATATGATTACTAATAAACTTAGGATGCTGGTTAAAAAAATAAAAGTAAGGCTGATACCATCAACTGCAGCATGATAGCCAAGCCCTGCAAAAATGGGCAAGGATTCAGCAAATTGAAAAAGCATAATAGAAGATGTTTTAGCATCAACTTTAAAGCTGGAGTATAAAAATACTACCAATACAATTTGTATAATAGAAAAAAATAATGCGACATTAACATTGTTTTTACGATTACGGTTTGAATATAAAAAAAATGCAACTAATAAGGGAAAAAGTTGTAATATCCCTAATATTGGCAAAACACTTGATTCATTCCAAACCACTTCATTTAATAGCATGATATTCCTTGACAGCTCAGATGATAATTACAAAGGTAATACATACTAGAATCATCAAATAGCGGGGTTTATTTAATAATTCTTCAATATCAACCAGATATTTACCAATTTTTTGGATAATATTTATTAATCCTTCGCCACTGCTTTTTAAGATTAAAGTTTCTTCTAACCATTCACTTAATGCAGCAATTTTCTCAAATAGAAATCCCAATAAGCCAGTGTGTACTAGGCCTTCTGCCTGCAATTGAGCACCTTTTTCATTAATAGTGTGTTGAGTTTTACCTAAAATATGGCTAATGTAATTTTCTTCAAAACAATGTGCATCATGTGCCATGGTCTTAATAGGAGAAACAATTGCCCAATTGGCAAAATGATCTAACCAAAAACGTTGTATGGCAAGGGTGAATAACCAGGGTCTGGAGATAATCCACTGACTTGCAGCTGGTATTGGCTGAGTTGCCATGTGCATAAGTGATGGGGCATGTAAAAATTGAAACGCTCGCCAACTTGCGTGTAAGACCAAATACCATGCGGCAAGAGTGAACCAACCCAAGCCAATAAACAAGAACATCAGCCCGGCGTGTGTAGTGGTTGAAAATATCAAAGCACTTTTAATATCATTTTGTACTAAACCAGAAAAATATCCATAAATTATAGTAAGCAATGCAAATACGATGATTAATAGCATCATATTATGGTTTTCTTGCAATAGGGGTTGTAAGCGGATTAAGAGGTATATACCCGCATGTACCATTAAAGAGCCGTAAAAAAGAGCACTTGATGGCGTTGGGCCTTCTAAAGCTCTGGCTATCCATGGAGAAAAAGGAAATTGTGCCGATTTAACCAGGGCAGCTAATAGGAAACAGCCTATAATCACGCCTGAGTGCATAGTGCTTAAATCAGCAGAATTATTATTCAGGCTTTGCCAATTAATATCACCTAAAAACCAATAGCTGCAAATAATAGCCATAATAAAACCTGCATCCCCAATACGATTGGTAATAACCACGCGGGTTGCATTATTTACCGCATTGCTACGGTCAAAATTATAAGCAATTAATAAATAGGAGCTGATCCCGGCAAGTTCCCAGCCAACAAAGGTTAATAACATATTACCGCTGCTGATAATAAGCACCATAGCACCTGAAAATAAACATAAAATCATAAAAAAACGTTGATAACCCGGCTCACGATGCAGATAATTAATTGAAAACTTTACTCCCAAAAAGCAGATCATCACTACCAGAGTAGTTACAGATAATGCAAAACTATCCAGATAGAAATTAAATAACACCTGATAATCACCACTATGTAACCATTCACCAATAATAATTTCTCCTGGAGCACCATAAAATAGTGCCCGTATATCAATCAGTAAAATAATAATCAGTGATAATAGTAGGCCAGATAAAGCAACTATCGAAGTTAACTTTTCTCCCGCTTCACCACGGTTATTGCCCAGCATATAAGACAGAGCAATATAAAAAGCACTAAAGAGAGGCAATATTGGAACCATCCAGATTAATTGGTTTAAAATCATTATATTCTCTTAATTTATCATACCGCTGCCTGAGCTGTTTTGATCAGTACTGGAGGTAAATGACAATCATATCCGTCATACCAGTCCTGCGATTTATTCACCACGGGTAATTGTTTCATTTCTCCTGCCCATGGCTCAAAACCTCTGCTGGGTGAAAATACAAAAATTTCGCCACTATGGGGATCAACACTGCATAAGAGCAGCCAGTCATTGCCCACTAATTCTTGTATTGCAGGCTGGCGTTTATAAATAGTGGTTAATATTTCCGTGCTGGCTTCAACTATTACTTGTAAGCGCATGGCCTCATGAATTTCAATCATTTGTCTGGGCAATCCAGTACGTAAATCACTGGTGGTTCCATCCATAACCCCAAATAAACCCGAAACATTGTGGGTAATTTTTGAACCACTACCATAACGTTCATTATCAACGGTAGAGAAATAATACTCCAGACTAATGCCCGCCCCTACCGGACCATTAGCCAGTATGAGTCGTTCAACAATAAGTCCCTCGGGATCTTCAAAAGGATTATACGAGATTAAAAACCCTCGCCGGTCTAAAAAAGTTCCCTGAGTTAAATAACGTCTACCAATAAAAGCACACGCGTTGGTTGCATGGCCTAACTCGGGTCGAGCCTGACTAAAGTCGACACCGCGTTCTACAATATGTTTAAAAGCTTGACTCAGGGATGGATTTTTAGGTGCTGAGGCGAGTTTTCTACACCTTTCATGCGCAGACAATTGATTGACTATATGATTAAGATCCTGGAATTTTTTAATCGCCCTATGAAACTGGGGGTGGGCTTTTTCAAGATCATACCAGCTAATTGCTTCATCACAGGTATTATGCTCTGCACCTATAAATAAACAATCATCAGGAATATTTATGGCTCGCTCAGATAAAATAGTACGCACCTGTGCTCGATTAGCAAATTTAGCCAAAGTTCTGGCATTTGGCCCACTATGTCGGCCACTACATGCCCCACAATCGTAAGCCGCCAGGTGGGGGTTATTTTTACTCATTGAACCATGACCAAAAATAACGACTAAGGATGAAAAAGTATGGATTAATCCAATATTACGCAAAAAAGTTTCTAATCTATCCGCCTGTTCAATATCGCTAAAACCTGACTGGCGGTGTTCTGGTGTAGGTTCGGCTAACACTTCTTTGGCTTCGGTAGTAAGATCCGTTGCAATAGGTTTTTCGTATTTTTTCTGTAATTTTTCTAAAGCATTATTGATTGTTTGCGGCAAAAAGGTTTTTCCAACCAGATAAAGCAAGGCAAAAGGAGCTGAAAAAGCAATAGTTGCTGCACAATGAAATAATCCTGTGCGGGTATTTTGGTGTAACTTATTAATCCAGTATTTACGTAAACCTGAATAGTATTGTAATTCGCGATTATTGATATTTTCATCAGCTGCCGGCTGCTCATGAACCTCATGTGCAGGAATAGCAACTACAGGACATAAGCGGCTAATTTTGTTATCAGTAAGCCCTTTATAATCAATAAAAACATTATAGTGAGCAGCAGCACCAAAAGTTTCAATTTGCGGATTAACTTCTTCCATATGGCGTCGGTAGGCTTCTTCTCTATCGTCCATACAAAAAATTGCCTGCACTTCAGGACGAGTATCCCTTTTTTCCCAATTACCCCTGCCCTTATTGTTAACCAGCATATTTAAAATGCTTTCACGATAGTTTATTTCATAAGCCCGTAACCAGATAAAGCCTCGTTTTTCGCTATCCAGACTCAGAAATAAAGCTAAAATTTCTTCTATTTGCTGCTCTTCAAATGAACGTAAAATCGAGCCAGAAATACCCAGATACTGGGAAAGGTTAAATAATTGCCAGACATGTTGATACACTGAATAATTTGAATTATTCGCCCGACTTTCTGACATTTGTGTCCAGCTCCAGATCAAATCAGCTAATTGTTGCCACTGATTATAGTCTGAAGAATTATGGTGAGAAAAACTTATTAAATTTTGTGCTTCATTACTTAAATATTCTGGTAGTTGTTGATTAAAAAAGTGTTCTCGAACCATAAATTCAGAACTTTTATGACGAAAATACCAGCGAAACATATCTAGACTTGCATCAAACTGCCACTGTTCATTACATAATTTTTGAGCAAAAATACGTTCCAGGATTAACCTGACCGCGAGATAATCCATCATTTCAACTGGGATACCTTTTAATTGAGCATAGTCTGGATTTTCATGGAACCAGTAAAACATACCAGACCAGCCTGGAATCTCCATTACTAAACGTTTCAAATAGGATGACCAGTTTTTTTGTTTTAGTCCTAATTGTTGCATTTCAAAAATAACCGCATCTATGGAATTTTTGTGCAATGATTCCAGCATATCATGCCAATTATTCAAATCATCAAATACCCATGCTAAATCCAGTTTGGCACTACTACACCAGCTTTGATAAAAACCTTTGCTGCGCTCCAGATGTAAAGGAGCAAAACCCAGATCAAGAAACGAAGATACATAGCGAATAATAATAGGTTGGATATCATCAAGAATATCTTTTCCGGTAAGATTTAATAACAAACCTCTCAGGGTAATTTTTTCTCCCACCTGATCCAACAAAGAAACCAATTCCTTAGTCGCCTGTTTCTGCATTTTTTTATGCATGCTAAAATCAAATTGCTGGCTGGATTCCAAGTTATAATCCAGCATTTCTTCAGGGTGGATAGTTGCATGCTGTAAATTTAACACCTCAAGCGATGCAAGCCACAAATCGCTAATTGCCTGACGTTCAACTGCCAAAGAATTAAGAGCCTGATTCTTAATCTCCGCCTGATTATCGCTGCATAAACTGGCCTGATAGAGTTTAAGCAATTGTTTTTTATTTTTTTCCGTAACCTGTTGATTAAATCGGGATAAAACTTCTTGCTCTTGCGTTTGCCATTTTAGTTGGCTATCTGAAATTGGAGAAAAATCATGACTTAAAATGTTTTTAATAACATCCAGAGCAGTTATTTGTATACCTTGTTGGCTATACAGCACTTTTTTCTCATCCAGATAGTCTGTTTCAGCTAAAACCTGTTCCAGATCATTTTCATTAATGCGTCCCTGCTGATAAAATTCGTGAAAACGTGATTCGTCAATAAAACCTCTGGCACCATTTATTTCAGAAGCAGCAATTAATGCCTGCTCAAAAGGCAGGTGCTGAAATCCATGTAAAGTATTGTGATGAACAAAGTCTTTAATTGGAGCCTGCGCGGGTAAAAAGTGTTCAAAACTTTTTATGGTTTGATCTAGTATCTCTAAAATTTCTTCTGTATGTGCCATGATGATTAATTTTATTGCGTATTTTGGTGACTAAGAAAAGTATTGCTTATCTCAGTTACACTTGTGGATATCAACGATATCAATTCCGCAGGGAAAAATCCTAGATAAAAAATGCTTATGATTAAAACCGAAGCTAAAACAGTTTCTGTTTTACGTAAATCTTTTATTTTGAACATGTCTTTTTGCACCGGGCCAGTAAACAACCGAGTTACGGTTCGAATAGAATAAGTAGCACTGATTAATACTCCCAGGCTCAGTACCACAATCATCCAGCCCCATTGCTCAAAACCACCTATTAAAATATGAAACTCTGCTATAAAACCAACCGTACCAGGTAAACCAAACGCTGCCATGGAGGCTAAAATAATAAATAATGCAAATTTTGGGGTAATACGAATTAAAGAGCTATAATGGCTTATTTCACGGGTATGTGTACGCTCATACAAAAGGCCAACAAGTAAAAATAAAGCCCCTGCAACCAGGCCATGAGCAACCATTTGCATAATAGCACCCGATATTCCCGCTTCATTTAAGGCTGCAATACCTAATAATACAACTCCCATATGGCTTATAGAAGAATAAGCAATCATACGTTTTAAATCTGTTTGCTTCCAGGCTAATAAGCCGCCATAAAGCATGCTAAACAAAGCCAGAGCAGCTAATTCATCCTGCAAAGCGAGCACTGCACCAGGCAAGGTTAAAGCCGCTTTAATCAAACCATAGGAACCCATTTTTAATAAAATTCCAGACAATAAAATGCTCACCGGGCTGGGAGCCTGTACATGAGCAAGCGGCAACCAGGCATGGATAGGGAAAATAGGCATTTTTACGCCAAAGCCAATCAGCAAGCCAAGGAAAATTAAGATTTGGGTATCAGCATCTAAGGCAGTTGCCGAATCTGCAATATCTGACATGGCAAAACTATGTTCTACCGAAGCATCAAATAATAAAAGAATACTGAGTAGCATAAAAACCGAACCACCCATAGTATACAAAAAGAAGTTTAACGAAGCATTATGGCGTTTTTCCCCACCCCAACGATCGATAAGAAAAAATAAGGGAATAAGAGTCAACTCCCAAAACAAATAGAACAATGTCCAATCCTGAGCCATAAAAACACCTAACATGGCTGACTCAAGCAATAACATCAGCAAATAATAACTTTTAGGTTGTTGCTTGATACTGGTTGAAGCAATAATGGCAACTAAACATAAAAGCGTTGCCAATAAAATCATAGGCAGGGACAAGCCATCAATAGCTAATGAAAAAGAGGTTCCCAGGCGAGGATTCCATGGATATTGTTCGATAAATTGCATACCCGCAAAGGAGTTATCAAAAGAAAAAAATAACGACCAGGATAGCAATAAAGCAGTAGATGAAAAAATTATAGCTACTTTTCGAACCAAACCTGATGCTGAACTTGGTAATACAGCAATAAGGATTGCACCAAAAACAGGCAAGAACAATAAGAGTGAAAGTTGATGCATATACCACTGAACAGGTTGTTTTTACACTAAGAAAACTCGCGGAATTATACTATAAATTGTTTTAAATTTCCAGCACTTATTGCAGATAGACAAGACTATAGCTTGCTCTATTTATTAATAATAAGCAGTTAAAAACAATCAACAAAAAACAGCTAATTATTAGCTTATTGTATCTCTGTAAAATACAGTTTAGTGAATCTAGAAACCTTCATTTTTTTTAATTTTTCGCCATAATGAAACCCTGTCAATTCCTAAAATATTAGCTGTTTTAGTTCGGTTACCTCCATTTTTATCTAATACCCAGCGAATGTATTCAATTTCATGCTGTTCCAGAGTAGGAAGCTGGTTTACATTCAAGCGCATTACTGAGATCGAGTGTTCTGTAAGAGAAGAAGGTAGTTGTGCCACAGTGATAGTAGTTTCGGTTGAAAGCACAATAGCACGTTCAATCAGATTTTCAAGTTCACGAATATTCCCAGGATAGTCATACTGAGTTAAAATTTCCATAACCTCAGGTGATATATCATCCACTTTTTTCTTCATTTTACAGGCATGTTTTTTTAAAAAATGAAATGCCAACAAAGGAATATCATCCCTTCTGTCTGATAAGGGGGGAAGATGAATTTGAATAACATTAAGCCGGTAAAAAAGATCCTGCCTGAACCGTCCTTGTGCAACGTCTTCAGCTAAATTTCGATTAGTTGCGGCTAAAAAACGTACATTAACGGGGTAAGTTTGTATCCCTCCCAAACGTTGTACTTCATTTTCCTGAAGCACTCTTAATAATTTTACTTGCATAGTCAAAGACATTTCTGAAATTTCATCCAGAAAAAGAGTACTGCCTTCAGCTGATTCAATAATACCTTTATGAGAGCTATTTGCTCCCGTATAAGCCCCCTTTTCATGACCAAATAGTTCATTAGCTAAAAGCTCCTCTTGTAATGCACCACAATTTATTGCAACAAAACGCTGCTTATTTCGATCACTTTGTGCATGTAAGAATCGGGCAGCTAATTCTTTACCCGTACCGCTTTCCCCGGAAATAATAACATTACAATCAGATGGAGCAACTTGCTTCATAGTATCCAATAAACGTAGGGTAACAGAATCTTGAGTGATAAACTGAGGCGCAGAATTTTTATCTAATAAATGTGATTTAAGTATTTTATTTTCACGCTTTAGTTTAACTAATTCTATGGCATTTTTTACCACTTCACGAATTTCACTCAACTGATAGGGTTTACTTAAATAATGATAAGCACCCAATTTCATCGCCTCGACTACAGAATTATACGAGCCATGCCCCGTTAACATAATTACTGGCAGGTCAGGATCAACTGCAAGTGATTTTTTTAAAATGGCCATGCCATCAACCTTTCCCATTTTTAGGTCAGTTATAACCACATCAAATTTTTGTTCCACTAATGCTTTATAACCACCTGGTCCAGTACTTCTGCTAGTAACTTGAAAACCATTTTTAGTGAAAAGATGACTTAGGTTTTTTACTGCAATAGGTTCATCATCAATAACCAATAAAGCAGGCAATTGATTATTTTTAATCTCAACTTGAGTGCTCATTTTTACTCCTATTTATACAGGGCAATCTAATAATAAACTCAGATCCTTTTCCAACATGACTAATAACACCAATTTCTCCAGAATGCTCTCTGATTATTTCTTGTACAATATACAGTCCTAAGCCCATACCTTTACCCGGTAATTTTGTGGTATAAAACGGATCAAAAATATGCTCGATTAATTCTTGTTTAATACCACTTCCACTGTCTTTTATACTCAGACTAGTATAGGCAAGCTCTTGATTGGGTGGTATTTTAATCTCACCAATAATATGCGCTTCATCTTTATAGGTTTGCTCCAATAATGAATCCTTGCCCATTTTGTCATTACAATAACTTGCTTTAAATTCTATCTGATTGTGATTATCCCCTGAATCAATGGCGTTTTTTATAAGATTAATCAACACTTGTTGGAACCTTTGACGATCCACATTGATAAACAATTGCTTAGGAATAGTTTTTTTTATTGTGGGTAAATATTTCAGATCATTGCGTAATAATAATAAAGTAGCATCTATTAATTCAAGCAATTGAACAGGCTCAACAATAAAGTCCTGCCGCCGGCCAAAATCTTTTAGAGCAAGTACTATTTTATTGGCTCTCATAGTTTCGGCATCAATCTGTGCCAACCATTCTAATAACAATTCTCTATTAGCAGTGTCCAATTCTTCTGTTAATAACTGACAAGAACTCAAAATATTACCCAGAGGATTATTTAATTCATGTGCAACACCTGAAATTAATACTCCAAGTGAGGCTAATTTCTCTGTATGTAAGAGCCTCTTTTTGCGTAAATCCAGCTCAAAAAGCATCCGATTAAAAGCATTAGCAAAAGTAATAATTTCTTGTTCATCACTACTCACACGCAGCTGTTCAAATTGCCCCTTGGCTATAGGTTCTAAACTATTCTCAAGATCACGTAAAGGCTTAACTACTTGACGGCTAAGTCGATAACCTACAAATACAGTGATAATTGCAATAACAAAGATTGCCCAGACTAAAATCCAATGGGTAGTATTTAAGGATTGCAACAAAGACTCCCTCTTCCGAGCTGCAAATTGATCCGCTATAATCGATAGCCTATGCCCCAAAGGGCGAATCAGTCTGGCTACATTTTGTTGCTGAGATATTTCCCATTGCGCCCAATATTTTGGAAGTAACTCTTGATAGCGGAGCAATGAATGCTGCAACTTATTCAAATCCTCTTCAGATTGAAGATTATTAAAACTATCGAGATTATGGTTTAAATTATTAATAGCTTTTTGAGTAAATAACAGAATATTTTCTAATTCATTTTTATTGTGATATAAGAACAGATTTTTTTCATGTCGCCTCATTTCAAGGATATCATCCTTGAAATTGGATATAACCACCCCTTCTTTAACTTGTTGCTGTAAAAACAAGAGATTAAAAAATGCAAATAGAGATAACAACACAATAAATATTGCCAGTAAATAAAATGCCCTAGAAGTTTTGTGACGTATACTATTCATAAAAAAGATCGGAAATTTATTAATAAATAACTAAATTGTTGCATATTGAAACATTGTTAGCTAATTATCACCTAGATATACTAAAAATACCACATTCAATTTACGCAACACCTATGATGCAATATGCAACACCAGCATATAGACTATTTTAAAGCTAATTAATAGCTGATCACTCACCTAACTATTGCAAACTGTAACACCATCCTGCTTAATAAATAACATTTACACATAAAATCAAACACTTAACAATAAATCGATAATGGTATATTATTTGCTTATGCATCACCAAATCTTAATTTAGATAAATACTTAATTTTATCCTCTATTATCCATAGCCTAAATATCTTTGGCTGTAAATAAGGATATAAGTACTAAAAAAACAGTCTATTAACAACAGTAATTGTTAACTCAACAAAGGATCGGGTATTGATATGCTTAAAAGTTTTAAAATGATGATGAATGGTTTATCTGCACAATATGCAGGTGACTACTTATCTTCTAGTGAAAAAGAAAAATTTATAATTCAAAGTAATAATAATTTGGAAGCCGCTTTAGATAATAAAAAACCAATTAAGCAAGATACGCTTTATCATAAAAAAAGACACATTGCTCGGTTTGTGAGATGATATTACCCATAAAAGTGTTCTGAATTATATTTTGAAAAATTCTGATAATTGTTCGGTGGACATTTTATACCATGGAATGCATAAGGACATTGAATCTAAGTCATTTTATAAGCAGGCAAGATCCAGTTTTATTAAACATAATGTAGAAGTTAATTTAGTTACCCTAATCAATGAATCCATTGAGGATGTTAAAAATTATCTATTAAAACACCACTCATTACAATATTTGGTTACCGATTCACATGATCAATTAATAAAACGCTTATTAAATAATAAAAACATTACAAATCAGATCGGTATTCCTATTGTGTTAATAAATTAATGTGTTGAATTAAGTTGATGTAGAAATAAAAAAGTTTATTTAATGAGTGTTTAAAGAGAGAAAATTAATGAAGGATAAAATTAAACAGAATAAGAAAAAAATAATGGCAGGTATATTTTTTTTAATATTAGCACTATTTATGGCAACGGTGGTTCCAACAATCCAGGTAGCATGGGTAATAAGTTTATTAATTCTCACCATCTATTTATTTGCTTTTGAGGTTTTAGATGTTGATGTTACCGCAATATCAATTATGGTTTTACTGGGTCTTTCAAGCCTATTTGCCCCAATAATGGGCCTAGATGCGGGTTTGGTATCAACAGATAAATTATTCAATGGCTTTTCCAGTAATGCAGTAATGTCTATCATAGCGGTAATGATTATTGGAGCAGGTTTAGATAAAACAGGCATTATGACTCAAGTTGCATCCTTTATTTTAAAAGTAGGTGGAACTTCTGAAAAACGTATTATTCCCATTGTATCCAGTACCGTGGGATTTATTTCTTCTTTTATGCAAAACGTAGGAGCAGCAGCACTTTTTATTCCTGTAGTCAGCAGAATATCCGCTCGCTCAGGTTTACCTATGTCACGACTATTAATGCCAATGGGTTTTTGTGCAATATTAGGTGGGACCGTCACCATGGTTGGCTCTTCTCCCCTGATTCTATTAAATGATTTAATACTCACTTCCAACCATGCTTTGCCCGAAGCACAACAAATGCAAACCTGGGGTCTATTTTCTGTTACCCCAATTGGTTTAGCATTGGTATTTACTGGAATTATTTATTTTGTTGTAGCCGGACGTTTTGTATTACCCAAAATGAGCAATAAAGCAGAAGCTAATACAGCAACCAATACTATGGATTATTTTCAGAATATTTATGGTATTGATTATGCTTTATTTGAAATTGTTGTACCTGCAAACAGTCCTCTGGTAGGACACATTCTGAATGATATTGAACAAAATAAACATATTCGTATTATTGCTGCCATTAAAGGAAATACAAAAAGTGTTACCATTGGTCCAAATGGTGTAGCTAGAGATTATACTATTGAAGCTAATACCGTCCTGGGTATACTTTGCTCTGAACAGTATATCAAAGACTTTGCTCATGACTATTCACTAGAATTAAAAGCGGACTTAGAGTTTTTCTCCGATACCCTATCTTCCTCACGCTCAGGTATGGCCGAAGTTGTTATCCCTCCCGGCTCACAATTAATTGATAAATCAGCCCGTGATATCTGGCTTAGAAAAACCTATGGTTTAGCCATGGTGGCTCTGCATCGGGAAGGAGAAACACTTGGCACAGGGGAAGGAATCCGCGACTTGCCCTTCCAGGCAGGAGATACTCTGGTGGTTCATACACTATGGGCTGATCTGGCTCGCATAACAAAAGACAAAAACTTTGTAGTGGTTACAACCGAATATCCACATGATGAAACCCGACCTAAAAAAGTCGCCTGGGCAGGAATATTTTTTGCAGTTGCTTTATCGCTAGTATTATTTACCGATCTTAAATTATCGGTAGCTTTATTAACTGGAGCCATTGGTATGGTTTTATCTGGTGTTCTAAAAATTGATGAAGCCTATGAAGCCGTTTCATGGAAAACAGTCTTTTTACTTGCCAGCCTGATTCCACTTGGACTTGCTGTCGAAACCTCAGGCACAGCCAAATGGATTGCAGAACAAACCCTGGTAGTAGTTGGAGATATGCCTATTTGGGTTATTCAGGCAGCAGTAGCAGTATTGGCAACATTTTTTACATTGGTCATGTCTAATGTTGGTGCCACCGTATTATTAGTACCTCTGGCAGTAAACATTGCTTTAGGAGTAGGTGCGGATCCAGCAGTATTTGCTTTAACCGTTGCTATTGCAACATCTAATTCATTTTTAATCCCAACTCATCAGGTTAACGCGTTAATTATGGGCCCAGCCGGTTACCGTGTTCCAGATTTTATTAAAGCCGGTAGTATTATGACAATACTCTTTTTAGTGGTCATGATGGTAATGATGAATATTGTTTTTTAATAAAAAAGAATCAGAGAAAGGAATAATTATGAAAAATATTAGTCAAAATGTAACGATATTAATACTCTTTGCTATTAGCATATTTTCAGGACAAATTTTTGCTTCCGAAGCAACATCAGTAACAATTCATCAAGTAATGGATCTAACTTCTAGCTCTATTGGCTTTATCTCACTTATTTTGTTTATGGTTGCCTATCTATTCGTTATGGCAGAAGAATTTACCCATTTGCGTAAGTCCAAACCAGTTATTTTAGCAGCTGGTATTATCTGGGCCATGATTGGCTGGGTATATAGCAATCATGGTATGGCTGAACTGGCAGAACATGCTGTACGTCATAACCTTCTTGAATATGCCGAATTAATGCTCTTTTTGCTGGTTGCGATGACGTACATTAACAGTATGGAAGAGCGGCAAATTTTTGATGCCTTACGCTCCTGGTTAATCCGGAAAGGTTTTTCATTACGCCAGTTATTCTGGTTAACAGGAATTTTGGCATTTTTTATCTCACCTATTGCTGATAACTTAACCACTGCTTTGCTTATGTGCGCTGTTGTTTTAGCGGTTGGCGGAAGCAATACTCGTTTTGTTACTATTGCCTGTATTAATATTGTGGTAGGAGCTAATGCAGGAGGTGCATTTAGTCCCTTTGGAGATATCACTACGTTAATGGTATGGCAAAAAGGCATGATCGATTTCTGGGGTTTCTTTGCTTTATTTATTCCCTCTGTAGTTAACTTTTTAGTTCCTGCAGCAATAATGCACTTTGCCATTCCTGATGAAATGCCAACTTCTGATGACGAAATAATTTCAATGAAACGAGGAGCAAAACGCATTATTGGACTTTTTTTATTAACTATTGCCACTGCAGTAAGTTTTCATAACTTCCTTGGTCTGCCTCCAGTAATTGGAATGTTAACCGGTTTAAGTTATTTACAAATACTGGGCTTTTATTTAAAGAAAACACACCATAAATATAAAGTACATACTGCTACTAATACAAACAATGACGATGGTAATGAGGGGAACTTAGGAAATATAACTGCTTTTGATGTATTTGAACCCATTGCCAAAGCAGAATGGGATACCTTGTTTTTTTTCTATGGTGTGGTTTTATGTGTGGGTGGTCTGGGCTTTCTCGGTTATTTATCTATGGCGTCAGAATTAATGTACAGCCAGTGGGGGCCAACTACAGCGAATATTGCCGTAGGAGTGCTTTCGGCTATTGTGGATAATATCCCGGTGATGTTTGCAGTATTAACTATGAACCCAGAAATGTCTCAGGGACAATGGTTATTAGTTACCATGACCGCAGGTGTGGGTGGCTCACTATTGTCCATAGGTTCAGCTGCTGGAGTAGCACTTATGGGACAGGCCAGAGGCCAGTATACTTTTTTTGGTCACTTAAAATGGGCTCCGGTTATTGCACTGGGATATATTGCAAGCATCACCATGCATATGTGGATCAATAGCTCCCTGTTTTAAGGCTTAGACATTTTTTATAACATAAAGCACTCTCGTTAGCATGAGTAAACAATAGTATCCAGATAAAATTTCTATTTCTGTTTTTTAGATATTATTGTTGCTATCGGGGTTTTGATTTATATCCTACTTCAACATATTTTTGATTCAACACACTTTATTTTATTTCTGATGTTATTAATAAATGCCAGAAGCAATATAAAAACATTCAATTTTTAAAAAATTATCCGCATTTTAAAAGCTTATAGTTTTCAGTTTTGCATAGCTAACTGATATATTGTACTTTAACTATAAAGGAAAATACTTCCACTACACCTAAAACAAAGCCTGATTAAACCAAATATGTACAATAATACTACTAGCATACCCCAAGGCAATTACAGGAGTCCATTTTAAATGGCTAAAAAAAGTATATTGACCCTTTGCTTGTCCCATTAAAGCAACCCCTGCTGCAGAACCAATGGAAAGCAGTGAACCACCAACTCCCGCAGTAAGTGTTACTAATAACCATTGCCCCTGAGACATTTCTGGCTGCATGGTGAGTACCGCAAACATCACCGGGATATTATCCACAATAGCCGAAAGCACTCCTACGGCAATATTCGCTGTAGTTGCTCCATACTGAGTATACATAAGCTCTGAAAGCAGAGATAAATAACCAAGAAAGCCCAGACCACCCACGCATAAAACCACACCATAGAAAAAAAACAAGGTATCCCATTCTGCTTTGGCAATGGGTTCAAATACATCAAAGGCACTTACTTCACCAATTTTACCTGCTGTTTTATCTGCCATATAAATATCGATATACTTATAACTATAACCATAACAACGTTGTACTGTTTTTTTCAGGAAAAACCCAAATAGCTGCAAATAACCTAGGCCAGTTAACATCCCTATTACAGGAGGCAAACCAAGGAAGTTATGAAAACTCACAGCAGTGGCAATAGTTAATAAAAAAAGAACAATAATGCGCTTAGCTCCTCGCTTCATCATCACCTTTTCATCCATTGCAGATGGAGATTCGTCACCAATAGCAAAATGCATAATCATAGCAGGAACTAGAAAGTTAACTGCGGAGGGGATAAATAACACAAAAAACCCCCAAAAATCCACCATACCTTTTTGCCAGACCATCAAAGTAGTAATATCACCAAAGGGGCTAAAGGCACCGCCTGCATTAGCAGCAATTACAATATTAATACAAGCAATTGAAACAAAACGGGCATTATTCCCCCCTACAGCCATTACCACCGCTCCCATTAATAATGAAGTGGTTAGATTATCTGCAATAGGAGAGATAAAAAAAGCCAGAATGCCAGTCATCCAGAATAATTGGCGAAAGCTAAATCCTTTATTAATTAACCAGGCTCTTAAAGCATCAAATACTCTACGCTCCTGCATGGCATTAATATAGGTCATAGCAACCAATAAAAATAACATTAATTCTGAATATTCTAACAAGTTATGTCTTATAGCCTGCTCTGCAAGTTCAGACATACCTTCACTGCTATATACCCAGCCAATCGTTGCCCAAATAATTCCTGCTGCTATAATAACCGGTTTAGACTTACGTAAGTGGGTAAACTCCTCTGTCATAACGAACAGATAGGCAATTAAAAAGACAAACAGTGAAAAATAACCCACAGAATTCTGGGTTAAGTCTATAATTTCTAAATTTTCTGGAATACCAGGAGATGATGCTAATAGAGGTAGAGGAGTAAAAAAAAGTAAAAAAAAGGCCGGAAAGAAAAAATACTTTAATACTTTATTCATGTAGAAGTATTTAAACATTTATTGATTTAGATAAAGTCATAATATAAAAAAATAAACTCTCTCAGGTATGACACAAAGCATTCTGAGAGAGAATGAAATATTAATGTTGAATATAAAATCCAAGAACTTGATATTGGACATACCACACAGCTATTGATACAAAATAGCCTATTAATATAGTCCATGCCAGTTTTAAATGAGCACCAAAAGTATAGATACCATGTAATTTACCCATAACACCCACACCCGCAGCCGATCCAAAGGAAATTAGGGAGCCCCCCACTCCAGCTGTTAATGTTACCAGCATCCATTGATCCAGTGCAATATCTGGATTAGATTTTAATACTGCACTCATCACTGGTACATTATCAACAATAGCAGATAAGAACCCCACTCCAATATTTACATAGGTTGGATCAAATATAGTATATAAATTAACTGCATGAGCTAAAAATCCTGCAAAATGTAAAGCACCAACCATTGCTAAAATACCGAAAAAGAACAATAAAGTATCAAGTTCTACTTTACTAACAGATTTATAAATTTGAATATCATGGTTTTGTGATTGTTTTAAACGATAAGCATAAAGCTTAAGCAAGGAAAGACCAAATAACATGCCCCACATAGGTGGTAAGTGCATTAATTGTTTACCCAGTACAGCACAAAGAATAGTAAATATACCCAGACCAATAATAACCTTTCCCCCTGGCAAAATTTCTACCGCTTCACCCGTATTAGCTGTATTTTCTGGAGAACCATCAGGTACAAATCTAGCTAATAGATATGCGGTTACAATCCAACCAAGAAAAGATGCAGGGAATAAAAATATGAAATCAACAAAAGTCCCCTTGCCTGCCGACCATGCCATTAGCGTAGTAATATCACCAAATGGTGACCATGCACCACCTGCATTTGCTGCAACCACAATATTAACTGCAGCAGGCACTAAAAATGCTTTATTAGTTTTTTCTATGGTAATTAAAACAGTGGACAAAATAAGAGCAGTGGTTAAATTATCTGCAATTGGAGAGATAAAAAAGGCTAAAAAACCAGTAACCCAGAAGAGTTTTACATAACCATACCCCTTGGTAAGTAAGTTATCTTTTAACTTATCAAACACATTCCGTTCAATCAAAGCTTCAATATAGGTCATTGCCACAAACAGGAAGAAGAAAATCTCTGATATTTCTAAAATTAGATGAGCAATTTGATTATCAAAATTGCCCATGTTTAAACCATTATAACTATAATAGCCTCCCAGCAGCATAAACATAAAGGTGCCACCAAAAAGAGCGGGTTTTGCTTTATTTATTTTATAATTTTCTTCTGCCGCTATAAAATAATAAGCGACAACAAAAACAAGCATTAAAAACCAACCAAATGGTTGTACCGCTAAGTCCAGTACTTCGGTTGCATTATCCGATCTGGTCATTCATATCTCCCTAAAAAATCACTTATGTGTTTCATTATAACGTTATAGCCGCTAAAGCTATATTATTTTAGCCTAAATAATAATATTTTTTTATGGATATGCTTCAAAAGATCATTGTTCGGCTGTTACAGAGGCTGTAAGATATTGAAAATAATATTTATTTACTCAATAAGGGATAATACATTAAAACCTATTATCGAAGAGATATAGGCTAAAATTATTTTGTAAACAAGCCTAGAATTTGCTGAATAAAAACTTTAAATTTAGGCCAGATCTTGTATGGGAATTATAAATTTAAAAACAGCTCCGCTCTGAGGGTGATTTTCAGACCAAATTTTTCCAGCATGAACCCTAATAATTTCACGGCAAATAGCCAGTCCTAAACCAGTTCCAGCAATTTTTGATGAGCTACGGCTATTTGAACTTTGTGAAAACTGATCAAAGATAAGTTCCAGCTCACCTTCTGGAATACCATCCCCAGAATTTCTAATACTAAAAAGTATTGCTGGAAGCTGTTTATTATTGCAGTCTATTATTGTTGAAGAAATAAAAAATTCAATCCTTTTTTCTAATGCAGTAAATTTAATTGCATTAGATAATAAATTAGTCACAACCTGAGCTATTCTCACTCGATCAAAAGCCCCTTCTCCAAGTTCACTTTTTGGCTCCCAAAAAACCTCTATACCTAATTCATTTAATCTGGCTTGTTGCTCTAAAATACACTCTTTAACCAATGATTCTAATGAGCCAGAAGAATAATTAAGCTCCATTTTTCCAGATTCCAGTTTGGTCAAATCCAGTAAGTCATCAATCAGTGCAAGCAACCGTTCACCACTAGTTCGTATATTCTGAAAATATCGTAAAGAGGTTTCAACTGTCATCTTTTCAGGTCGATTCAAAGCAATATTTGCAAAACTTAAAATGCCATGAAGAGGAGTGCGTAACTCATGAGAAATATTTGCAATATGAAGGGCTTCTATTTTTGGCTCAACCGTAGGAATACGGGCTTTTCCATGAGCTTTGGAACATAAACAAGGGGGAGAATTATTACTCAAATATTTTGGGTCGTCCATTTTACTAACCTTCGGCTAAACTCAGGAACAAGTTAATCTGTAACGAATGTTCTCACTATAGCAGTAAATATTTATACCCGATACCACCATTTGATGTTATTAAGCAAAATAAAGCGTTTATTTTTATTTATCCGTTTAATTTAGTTAATTTCTCCATAAAACCGGCCCAATTATTTACTGTAAAATTAAGATTGATTTTTACGCTCATTAATTAATGCCATTTCAGTAATTTCTTTATCCAAATGAATTGCCCTGGCCATTAATTCTTGCAGCTCTTTATTACCTTCAATCAGGTGATAATTCTGCTTAATATCACTAAAAATTTCTTTAAAAAAACCAATATCCATTGAGTTGAGGCTTTCTCCCTGGGAGAGTTTTTCTTTTATGTCTAATATACGGGGAAGTCTTAACTTTACAAAACGCTCGATAAGCACATCGATTAAAGCTTCATTTTTAGTCACTATTATTTGCCTTTAAGGTTATTATTATAAGTATTTTTAAGCTATTATTATCTATATACTATATAGTTAAAACATTATAAATTCTATTCTACTAGGAAAAAACTGCATGTTAAAGAAAATTGTATTGCCAATTATTTTTGTTGTTCTGGCATATGGATTTTGGCTCAGCCCTGATTTTAAAGAAATATCTGCGGGGGTAGCAATTTTTCTTTTTGGAATGTTAGCTTTAGAAGAAGGTTTTAAAGCATTTACTGGTGGGATTTTAGAAAAAATTCTTAAAAAAACAACCAATAAATTATGGAAAAGCATTAGCTTTGGAGTGCTATCAACTACTTTGATGCAATCATCCTCCCTGGTTTCTGTTATTACCATTTCTTTTTTAAGTGCAGGATTAATAGGCCTGGCGGAGGGAATAGGTATTGTTTTTGGTGCAAACCTGGGCACTACTACTGGAGCCTGGTTGGTTGCAGGTTTTGGTTTAAAAGTTAAAATTTCAGCCTATGCCATGCCCATGCTGGTATTTGGAGTGATTTTAATTTTTCAGAAAGCAACATCACTAAAAGGTTTTGGTTATATTTTAGCGGGCCTGGGTTTTCTTTTTCTTGGCATCCACCATATGAAAGAAGGCTTTGATGCTTTTAAAGAAACTCTTGATCTGGCGGAGTATGCAGTGAGTGGTTTTTTAGGCTTGATGCTATTTTCTGCTATTGGTATTTTTGCAACCGTTGTTATGCAGTCCAGCCATGCCACTCTGGTATTAATTATTACCGCTTTAGCTGCCGGGCAAATCACCTATGAAAATGCCTTAGCCCTGGCTATAGGTGCAAATGTAGGAACAACTATTACCGCAATAATTGGTTCTCTCAGCGCCAATATACAAGGCAAACGCCTGGCTGTTGCACATCTGATTTTTAACCTTAGTACTGGCTTTATTACTATCGTATTTATCCAACAGTTTATCGACTCAGTAGATTATATCAGTGCAGCGGTTGGCATTGCGAGCAATGATCACACCTTAAAGTTAGCTGTTTTTCATACCATTTTTAATTTAGTCGGGGTAATTATTATGATCCCCTTTATTAATAAACTGGTTTATTATTTAACCCGTTATATGCATGAAAAAACCCCTCATATTTCCAAACCAAAATTTTTATATTCAGCCAGCATTGATTTTCCAGACACGGCAGTAAAATCTATACGGGATGAAACCATCCATGTGTATGAAAATACCATTGAAATAATTGTTCATGCTTTAAATTTTAAAATGAAAGATTTACGTAGTAAGGATAATCTCAATACCATTGCATTAAAACAACAGAAAGTTACCCCTTTTGATGTTGACAAGACCTATAAACGTAAGGTTAAAGGGATTTTTAGCGAGATCATACTATTTATCTCCCAGGCAGATTTTACCTGGAGAGAAGAACAGTCTGGCTCCTTACACTGGTTACGTGATGCCAATCGGAACTTAGTTGAGGCAATAAAAGCGGCTAAACATCTACAAAAAAACATGTCCATAGGTATTATTTCCGAAAACCATAATATTCGTGATGAATATAATAGTATGCGAGTTGAGATAATGCATCTCTTGCGAGATATGGAAAACTGTCGCCGCCATTGCCAGGAAGATAGTGGTACCCTATTATCAATTGATTCTTACAAACTCAGACTTGAGGAAGATGAACAGAATTTATCAAAACGTCTTTTTGAGCATATAAATAAAAAACATTTTAGCCCTCAAATGGGAATATCTTTAATAAATGATAGTAATTATAGTTCACTTATATCCAAAAATTTACTACAGATGGCTGCCACTTTGTTTGTTACCGGTTCACGTGAAGAAACTCAAGCAGAACGAACTCTTGCACTAGATGATGGGGAGTTAGCGGAAGCACTAAATGACAATAAATAATTTTTTTCTTAAAAAACACCACAAGGAATATAGCCATGGGACTAAATAAGATACTGAAACAATTAACGGGACTATTTGATGAAGACAGTTATAAGAAAAAACAAATAAACTCAATACGCGAGCTATTAAAAAAACTCAGAAAAAAAGCCGTTAAGCTCGAAGATCAACTCATAAATGAAAAAAATAAGGAACAGGCAAAAGAAATTAAACGTAACTTGCAAGTGATTAGAGCACAGCAAAAGAAAGGGCAAAAAATTCTAAAAGAAAGCAAAATATAAGGGCAATTCAGAACTACCCTTATGCTTATATAAAAGCGCCTACTTATCTAAATCAAAAGTAGTATGTAAGGCCCTAACACCCAGTTCAAGGTATTTTTCATCAACGACTACCGATATTTTAATTTCGGAAGTAGATATCATACTGATATTAATACCTTCATCAGAGAGTGATTGAAACATTTTGGTAGCAATGCCTGCATGGGAACGCATTCCTACACCGACTAAAGATATTTTAACAATTTTATTGTCACCTTTTACTTCTCTTGCACCCAGGTTAATGGAAAGCTCTTCTAACAAGGCTTTTGATTGTTCATAATCATTACGGTGTATAGTAAAAGTAAAATCGGTAGTGCTACCATCTTCACTAATATTTTGGATAATCATATCCACTTCTATATTTTTAGCACTGATGCAGTCAAGAATTTTAAATGCAATACCGGGCTGATCGGGAACTCCCAGAATCGTTAATTTTGCTTCATCGCGATTAAAGGCAATACCTGAGACTAGTGCACTTTCCATTTCTCTTTCCTCGTCACCTGCAGTGTTTTTATCTGCATCGTTATCATAACTAATTAATGTTCCATTACCTTCTTCAAAGCTGGATAAAACGCGTAGTGGTACATTATATTTACCTGCAAATTCAACTGCTCGTATTTGCAAGACTTTAGAGCCTAAACTGGCCATTTCCAGCATTTCTTCAAAGGTTATTCTATCCAAACGTTTAGCACTTGGAACCACTCTTGGGTCAGTGGTATAAACACCATCCACATCGGTATAAATCTGACATTCATCTGCTTTTAACGCAGCAGCCAGTGCTACTGCTGTAGTATCTGAACCACCTCGCCCCAGAGTAGTAATATTTTTTTCGCCATCAACACCCTGAAAACCTGCAACAACAACTACGCGTCCCTTATCTAAATCATTGCGAATATTTTTATCATCAATTTCTAAAATTCGGGCTTTATTATGTGCACTATCAGTTAGAATGTGTACTTGGCTTCCCGTATAGGAACGAGCCTCTACTCCAATTTGAGTTAAGGCCATACTTAATAAAGCAATAGTCACCTGCTCACCAGTAGAAAGCAAAACATCAAACTCTCTTGGTACAGGAGGAAAATTACCCAAGGATCGGGCCAGTTCAGTTAAACGGTTGGTTTCACCACTCATAGCAGAAACTACCACTACGATCTGGTGACCTTGTTCAGTAAATTTTTTAAGTTTTTTGGCCACATTTTGGATTCTATCAACAGAACCTACAGATGTACCACCAAATTTTTGTACAATTAATGACATAAAATTAGTTAAATTTAATAGTTTATAGTTTATAGTTTATA
>JASFYQ010000033.1:0-17348 GCA_045047105.1 Pseudomonadota bacterium
ACTATATTTATATAGTTGATGCCAATAATAGTATAACTCAATAAAGGAACTAATTTTTTAACTGAAAATTTACACTGCAACGGGTGCTTATTGACAAAGTGTGTTTATTTTACACTTATCACTCCATTCCTTTCAGAAGTATTGTTTCCCTATGCGAAGTTTTTATTCTAATCATTATTATTTTTTATTTATCAATATGTTATATGTTATAAATGTATTTTCATGAGAAAATTTAAGTAAATAAGTAAGTAATAAATACAGCTAACTCTTTGTTTTTTATTGTAATTATTTAATGGTATAGATATTGCTGATAAACTTTAAGGGAAATATACCCTTCGCCAAAAAACCTGGCCATCTATCGAAAAAATGGGAGGCATGACAAGGGTTTCAAACTTAATTAACTATTTACTTAGGAGATTTACTATGACTACTTTAAAAGAGCAACTGAGCAATAATGTTGCCGCATATGACCTCTGGGCACAACGTCGCCGCTATGGCCCTGATGGACATAATAATCGAAGTTTATGGGTTCTTGCCTGTATGGATGAACGCCTGCCAATAGACGAAGCACTCGGCATTAACGTAGACACACCAGCCGGTGGTGGTGATGCACATTGCTTTAGAAATGCCGGTGGAATTGTCACCGACGATGCAATACGTTCAGCAATGCTAACTTGCAATTTTTTTGGCACCAAAGAGATCGTTATTGTGCAGCATACTCAATGCGGTATGTTATCAGCAAATGCTAAAGATTTGGAAAAAATGTTACAGGATAAGGGTGTTGATACGGAGAATATTGCTATAGACCCAACACTTCCAGAACAAAAGCTAGATAAAGGTGCGTTTGCAAAATGGATCGGAATGATGGATGACGTGGATGAAGCCTGCATGAAGACAATCGAAACATTTAAAAATCACCCCCTTATTCCAAATGATGTGGTTGTTAGTGGTTGGGTTTGGGAGGTTGAGACACGTAGGTTGAGAGCACCAACACGAGATGCTGATAAACGAGCAAGAACCGATATTACTTCAGCCATATTTGGCGTCACAGAGAAGCAACCTCCGCGTTGGAGCTAAATTTAGTAGTTAAATGAAAAAAATGGGTGCCTGCTAAACAAACAGGCATCCTCATCTTTCGATTTCTGATAAATATATTAACATAATAGATGGAGTTCTAAATGCCAATTTATGATTATCAATGTACACAATGCAAGAAACAATTCGAAGTACGTCATGCAATTAATGCATCCAGCCCTTATTGCTCAATATGTGGTGGTCCAACTAAAAAATTATTCTTATCAGCACCGGCTATGCATGGTGCTATGGCACGTGGTCGCGATATGGCAATGCGCTCACTTGAACCGAAACCAAGTCAAGGAAAACACATACATGAACCTAGCTGCGGATGTGGACACTAGTAACAATCTTAAACATAATTAATTTTCTTGTGTATACTAAACAGAGAGTGTCGTTAAGCTTTGGTATAACTAAATCACACAATTTTTTGTTGTGGTGTCAGTTTTAGGAGTACAATTTTGCCAGATAAGCTTTTTTCCCACCTTAGCCCCATCTTATTTTTGCAAACCTTTGTTGCCCAGAGCATTGAAGTCAGTACAAAAATTGGAAACAAAAATAATAGCGAACAAAGCCACATTGAGCTACTTGGTCTTACAGCAAGTAGCTGCTTTGAGACTGCATATCGTCAAAAGTTAGAACTAGATGGACCCTTGAATCATGACCAATATGCGGACATGATTATTGAGATCAAGAACAAGATAGGAGGAAATTTTTCCCGAGAATCAAGCGAACCAGGCATGGTGCGAGTAGTCAACACACGTTGTCCCTTCGGGGAAGCCGTAATGCATGCCCCAGAACTTTGTAAAATGACGTCCAGCGTCTTCGGCGGGATTGCTGCACGTAACTTCGACTACGCGAAGGTAATTTTGGACAAACGCATCGCAATGGGAGACGGAGTATGCGAGGCACGAATTTATACTAATCCCAAGCAATCCGCTTCTTTTAATGGAGACGAATATCATTGTGAAAATGGTCTCATCCGCAGTCGGGCGACAGAAGTCCAAGCCCATATCTCTAAAGATATGCATAATGATCAAACATGGTGCCATGCCAACGATTACGCAGAGTCCGGACAACCTGTTATTGTGGCTAAGTCTCAGGCAATGTTAAGTGCGCTGGAGACAGTTAAAGTAGTCGCACCAACCATTGCGAGTGTGCTAATCACTGGTGATACAGGCGTAGGCAAAGAGGTCATCGCACAACGTATCCACAACATGAGCGAACGCTGTAACAAGAATTTTATTGCTGTAAACTGTGGAGCAATACCCGAAACCTTAGTTGAAACAACACTATTTGGACATGAACGCGGTGCATTTACAGGTGCTTATGAAGTTCACCATGGTCTGTTTGAGCAAGCTGAGAGTGGAAGTCTTTTTCTTGACGAGGTTGATTCGCTACCGCTATCCACACAAGCGCGACTTTTGCGCGTATTACAGAATGGTGAATTTGAGCGTGTGGGTGGAAAGCAGCGCCTATCATCAAATGTTCGAGTTATAGCAGCGGCTAGCATGCAGATATATAAATTTATTGAAGATGGCACCTTCCGTTCAGATCTCTACTATCGAATAAATGTTGTGCCTATCTTTCTCCCACCACTTCGTGAACGACGAGAAGATATTTTACCACTCGTTAATCACATCCTTGGACAACTTTCCGTTAAGTACAATAAAGTCATCAATACTTTAAGCGAATCTGCAATAGCACTTGTAATGAATTATGATTGGCCTGGAAATGTACGTGAACTGGAGAATGTACTTGAACGCTCATTCTTGTTTTCAACTCCACCAATTATTTATGAGCTGCTGCTCCCCCATACAAATAAGGATAAACTAAAAAGTGTTGGACAACAGGCTCACTTGACTTTAAAGGAGGCGAAACAGCAGGCGGAAGCACTATTAATCAAACAAGAGCTTACACGTTTTATTGGTAATGTCAGTGATGTAGCAAAGTCTCTGGGTATTACTCCGCGGGCAATTCATCAGAAAATTAAATTGCACAACATAGATCTAAACAATTTTCGTGCTCAGTAGGAATAATTATGATGAAAATGTGTATCAACTTAACATTATTTTAAGTGACTTATTGAGACTGCGCTATTAACAGTGCAGTTTTTGTCATAAAACATATAACAATAGGCCAACAGTTTGAATTGGAACTAAAGGTCATGAGTACCATATTAATCTTTGAGATATTGAGAACTATTTTAGGCTCTCAATGAATATTGATATTCAGCAAGTGGCTGATGCATGATTTCTATTTATTCAATCAAGAGAAAATATTATATAAACAAATCATAATTCACTAGTGCTATTTAATATATTTGCTGATGGGGAAGTAGTCAGTTTGTGTAATTTTTACACTTTAGACTCAGACAATATACTTTAATAACTATTAATAAATGTCTATGGACAAAGTGAAAGTTAAATTTTAAGTTATTGATATATATTGGCATATGTTCAACTATATACAGCAATACTACTGTAACTATCTTCGGAGGGCACTACTCTATCCAGCTGAGCTACAGGCACTTTAACGCTTGCACTAGACTATATTTATATAGTTGATGCCAATAATAGTATAACTCAATAAAGGAACTAATTTTTTAACTGAAAATTTACACTGCAACGGGTGCTTTAATTGCCGGGTATGGATTATAATTTTCTAACTCAAAGTCGGATAACTTATAGTCATAAATGCTATCTGGCCTACGAGTAATTTTTAGTTGCGGTAATTGGCGTGGTGTTCTGGATAATTGGCTGTTAACTTGTTCCATGTGGTTACTATAAATATGCGCATCACCAATGGAAATAATTAAGTCTCCAGGCTCCAAGCCTGTTTGCTGGCATAAAATATAAACCCATAATGCAGCTTGTGCGGTATTAAATGGATTGCCTAAAAAAAGATCATTAGAGCGAATAGTGCACATTAACGATAAGTTATTATTTTGCACATTAAATTGATATAACAAATGACACGGAGGTAAAGCCATTTTACCGTTTTTGGCATTTTCTTGTGGGCTGATAGATTCGTCTGGCAGATATTCTACATTCCAGCCATGAAATAATATTCGCCGTGAATTGGGATTGTTTTTTAAGGTATTTAATACATAATCAATCTGATTAATAGTTTTGCCATCTTTAGTGGGCCAGGCGGTCCACTGCTTGCCATATACCGGGCCAAGTTCTCCCTCATCTGTTGCCCATTCATTCCATATTTTAGCATCGAGATCCTTGATATTGGTGCTGCCAGAGATAAACCACAGAAGCTCATTAACAATGGATTTAAAATGCACTTTTTTGGTGGTTAGTAGTGGAAAGCCCTGCTTTAAATCATAACGAACCTGTCTACCAAATACGGAAACCGTTCCAGTACCTGTGCGATCAGATTTTTTTGTGCCATTAGTTAATACATCATTTAATAGATCGAGGTATTGTTGCATGAGCTCTGCCTTAAAATAATTTAAATTGTCAGGTATTTTCCACCTGAGGCAACTACTATAGTGAATAGCCCTAGATATAAATTTATGCTAACCAATAGACGCATGGTATTGATTTGTTTGCCGCCCAACGGGTAGTTTTTTTCACTCACTGCCTGCTGTAGTGCCTGGAAGGGTTTAAAAAATATATACGCATAAATGCCCAGCATAATAAGCCCGGTTAATGTCATAATATGGATATAAGTACCGGTATTTGCCATACCCTGAAAAACTCCGAAAATCATCCAGTAACCAGTAATAGGTAGCATCAGTGCTGCTATCCAGACCCAAAAGAAAAATCGTTTAAATACCGCAACCCATAGAGGTAAACGCAAAGGTGGCTCTAAAATTTCCATGGCTGAAGGGCGTAAAATAAAGTGTGCAAAAAACATACCGCCTATCCAGATAATAGACGCTAAAATATGCAGGGTAATGGCAATGCTCATAAAATATATCCTAAAAAATCTTATTGTGCTGGCTTATAACTAATAATCTAAACTAGTCAACGCTCAGTACTAAATAATAATTATAGTGCTGGTTAAAATGAATTTAGGATTATAACAATATTACTGCTTGCTCGTCGATAGCATCCAACTATGGATACGCTTGATTAGAATTTCAGATTGATTGCTAAAAAAATGATCGGCATGGTGGATTTCCTGCTGTAGGTAGTGAATATTTGCACTGCGTTTTGCCGCCGCCTGGCGTTGTGCTGCGGTAGATTTAACCACATCAAAATCATTGCTGCCATAAATATCCAGGACAGGAAGCTTAACTTTTTCTAACATTTCTATAGTATTTTCAGGGTGTTCTTTTAACTTTTTAGACGCGCTACTAATGAGTATTAATGCCTTAACATTGTTTACCCGGGTAAGTTGATTTTTATGGGCAAAATTAAGTGCGATTGCGGTGTTGCTGCCATGTGCAATTAAAAATAATACCCGTTCTTTTTTAGCTATTAAATAGGCAACAGCACTATTAATTCGGGCAAAACCTAATTGGTAAAATTCATTTATTTCTGCTTTTGTTTTAAGTGCTTTTTTGCGCAGTGGCATTTGAATGGACAAGGTATCCCAGCCATAATTGCTAAGCTGAATACGTAGTGGTTTTATCACATCTTTCCAGTTAGGGTGTCCAGCTTTATCGTGTAATAATATCACTGCTCCTCTTTTTTTGAACAGGTTCTGTCTATTATAAATACCAATAAAAGAAATTTTTGGTGTTTTTAGCTCAATAATTTGCCCTATTTTAACACTGCTAGCTAAAATATTTTTCCAATATTTCTCCTTTTCAATATCATTTGCCCAGGCAGCAGTATAATCCAGATTGAAAGTCAAAATACTTATAAAAAGGTAGGCACTAAAAATTCTAAGGTAACAATACATAATATGAGTTATAAAATAAGCTGAAAAAAAATTATAATTCCGTTAATATACTCAACCAATTGTAACAACAAAACTACTACTATCCTGAAGGATAATAAATAATTATTCAAGGTATATATAGTAATGTAACGGCTGTTTACCAAATTTTAAGAGGTTTTATTATGTCTAAAGCGTTAATTGCACCATCTATTTTATCTGCTGACTTTGCTCGTTTAGGCGAAGAAGTAGACCATGTACTGGACTGCGGAGCAGATGTAGTTCATTTTGATGTTATGGATAATCACTATGTACCGAATTTAACTATTGGTCCCCTGGTTTGTGATGCACTTCGCACCCATGGAGTAACTGCTGATATTGATGTACATATGATGGTTAAACCAGTAGACCGCATTATTCCAGATTTTGCAAAAGCAGGTGCAACATATATTACTTTTCACCCAGAAGCATCCGAACATATTGATCGCAGTTTAGCATTGGTAAAAGAATTAGGCTGTAAATCGGGCCTGGTATTTAATCCTGCGACTTCACTGGATTACCTAAAACACGTTATGGATAAAATTGATGTTATTTTATTAATGTCGGTTAACCCTGGTTTTGGTGGTCAGAGTTTTATTCCTGAAACTTTAAATAAATTACGTATAGCACGCCAGATGATTGACGAAAGTGGCTACGATATTAAATTAGAAATTGATGGCGGCGTTAAAATTGACAATATCAGAGAAATTGCAGAAGCTGGTGCAGATATGTTTGTAGCCGGTTCTGCTATATTTAACACACCTGATTATAAAGAAACTATTGATGCCATGCGTGCTGAACTAGCAAAAGCAGGAAAATAAAAGTAAATGTTAACAAATAAGCCGCAAATGGTTTTAATTGATGTGGATGGTACACTGGTAGATAGTGTACCTGATCTTGCCTGGTGTATAGATGAAATGATGCTTACTTTAGGCCTGCAAAAGCAGGGCGAAGATAAAGTAAGACAATGGGTAGGAAATGGTGTAGAGCGTCTGGTTCGACGTGCCTTAATTGGGCAGATTGAAGGTGAGCCTGATGAGTCATTATTTAAAAAAGCCTATCCACTGTTTTTAGATCTATACAAGGATAATACATCCAAACGCAGTCTTTTATACGATGGTGTAATTGAAGGTTTAGATTATTTAAAAAATCAGGGCTATATTCTGGGTTGTGTAACCAATAAAGCGGAAGCATTTACTCTGCCTATTTTAAAAGATTTAGGTATTTTTGATTATTTTCAAAGTGTGGTCAGTGGCGATAGCCTGGCAAAGAAAAAGCCAGATCCTATGCCCTTATTATACTCAGCAGAAAAGCTGGGAGTTAGCCCATTACAATCAATGATGTTAGGTGATTCGATGAGTGATGTAAAAGCTGCAAGAGCTGCAGGTTTTAGCATCATTTGTATGTCATATGGGTATAATCATGGTGAAGATATTAGCTTATCCGAACCCGATGAAGTGATAGATTCTATGACCGAATTAGAAGCTATACTTTCTAAACTGAGTTAAAACCATTGAGTTAAATTCACTAAGTTCAACAAGATTATGTGTATAAATATACTAGCTGTAGATGTTATTAATAAAGGACCATGGTAAAGCATACTTTGCTGTGCTTTTTTATCTTTTTTAAACATAACTTTAATTGCAGGTAGTATATTATGCCCCTAATTAGCAAAGAACAATTTTTTCATCTTGCTGAGCAAGATTATCGTCAGATCCCCGTTATTCACGAAATTCTAGCCGATCTGGATACCCCCTTAAGTGCTTATCTTAAACTTGCCGATGAACCCTATTCCTATTTATTAGAATCTGTTCAGGGTGGCGAAAAATGGGGCCGTTATTCTATTATTGGTCTGGCCTGTAAAAAACGTATTCGTGTGGTTGGCCATGAAATTACAGTGGAGCAACAACAGGGAGAGACTACTCAAGTAGTAGAAAAGCTACAGGTTGACGATCCTTTAAGTTGGATAGAAGCCTACCAGGCCGATTTTAATACCCCTCAACTATGGAAAGAAAACCTGGATCTACCCCGCTTTTTAGGTGGCTTGGTCGGTTATTTTGGTTATGAAACCATTGCCTATATAGAACCCAGACTGGCTAATTCTACTAAACCCGATCCCCTAGGTACACCTGATATTTTATTAATGGTATCCGATGAGCTGATAGTATTTGATAATCTAAGTGGTAAATTGTATTTAGTGGTGCATGCAGATCTAAGTTCCAGCAGCAATGTTGAGCAGTTATGGGAAGACTCTAATGCTCGCTTAAAACAATTAATTAAACAATTACGCCAGCAGACCACTCAATACCATCTACAGGAAAATCAACAAGAAAACAATGTAGATGTAAAAGAAAGTGATTTTATATCAGGATTTAGCCAGCATGATTACAAACAGGCTGTAGCAAGAATAAAGCAATATATTACCGATGGTGATGCCATGCAAGTGGTTATTTCACAGCGTATGAGCATACCTTTTAATGCGCCACCTATTGATTTATATCGTGCCCTGCGTAGTATTAATCCATCACCCTATATGTATTTTTTAAATCTGGGTGATTTTTTTATTGTTGGGGCATCACCAGAGATTTTAACTCGGGTAGAAGATGGAAAAATTACCGTTCGCCCAATTGCTGGAACTCGTCCACGTGGTGCTACAGAAGCTCTGGACAAACAATTAGAACAAGACTTATTAGCCGACCCTAAAGAGTTGGCTGAACATTTAATGTTAATTGATTTAGGGCGAAATGATATTGGTCGGGTAGCAAAAATTGGCAGTGTAAAACTTACCGATAAAATGATAGTAGAACGTTATTCACATGTAATGCATATTGTATCCAATGTGGAAGCGGAGCTGGATGATAACATGTCAGCCATGGATGCCTTACGAGCGACCTTCCCTGCAGGCACGGTCAGTGGTGCACCTAAAATTAGAGCAATGGAAATTATTAATGAATTAGAGCCAGTTAAACGGGGCATTTACTCAGGGGCGGTAGGATATTTTTCCTGGTCTGGTAATTTAGATACCGCAATTGCTATTCGTACCGCGGTAATAAAAGATAAACAGCTGCATATTCAAGCAGGTGCGGGCATAGTAGCGGATTCTGTTCCCCAAAGTGAATGGGATGAAACCATGAATAAAGGACGCAGCGTATTTCGCGCAGTACAATTGGCAGAACGTGGACTGGAGGATTAAACAATGTTATTAATGATAGATAATTATGATTCATTTACCTTTAATCTGGTTCAATATTTCGGTGAATTAGGCTGTGATGTAGTGGTTAAACGTAATGATGAAATCACTATAGATGAAATTACCGCTCTGGCTCCTGAACATCTGGTTATTTCACCAGGGCCCTGCACTCCCAATGAAGCAGGCATTTCTATCGCTGCTATTGAACATTTCAGTGGCAAAGTTCCTATTCTGGGGGTATGTCTTGGACATCAAAGTATTGCTCAGGCATTTGGTGGAAAAATTGTGCATGCTAAGGAAATAATGCATGGTAAAACATCACCCGTGGTACATCAGCAACAGGGAGTATTTCACTCTCTTAACTCGCCTTTAACGGAAACACGGTATCACTCGCTGGTTATTGAGCAAAATTCATTGCCTGATTGTTTAAGAATTACCGCCTGGACAGAAAATGAGCAAGGTGAGATAGATGAAATTATGGGGGTGGAACATAAACAATATGCCATTCAAGGAGTACAATTTCACCCCGAATCTATCTTAAGTGATAAAGGGCATGAAATGTTGGCAAACTTTTTAAAGCTTAGTTGCTAATAATAATGTTAGAATATTATTAAATAGCTCGTAGATATGTTCAACATGCACTTGAAGCAGAATGAGTCTACATTAAGATAAATTTAACAGCGTTTTCCAGGTTAAAAAGTTAATACAATGCAAGAACAATATTATCATATATTTTTTCGTCGCATACAGATTGCCATACAGTTTTTAACCCGCTTACCGGTTTGGTTAAAATACCCACCACAGGATAAAGACGTGGGCTGTTCAGCCTCTTACTATCCTATGGTGGGCTTAATTATTGGTTTGATATTGTTTTCCTTGCTGTGGTTATTACAATATTTTTCAACTCAAATTCCCTCTTCACTACTGGCTGCTCTGCTATTATCCGCCTGGGTAATTATTACTGGGGCGCTACATCTGGATGGCCTGGCAGATATGGTCGATGGCTTAGTCGGGGGAATGGCTAATAGCGATAAAATCTTAGCCATAATGAAAGACAGTCGCTCTGGACCAATGGCTGTAGTGGCCTTAGTTCTGTTATTATTATTAAAATGGACTGCGCTGGAAAGTATTATTGAACTGCAACACAATTGGGTGATTATTTTTATTCCTGCCCTGGCTCGTGCATATATTTTATTATTGTTAACTACTACAGACTATATCAGTAAAGGCGGCCTGGCTTCAATTATGCTGGAGAATTTTCCGGCTCAAAAACACATTAATACCATTTTATTTATATCTGCCATGGTGTTTGTTTTTAGCCTGGGTATTTGGTTATTGCTGGCCTCGCTAGTGGTGTTTTTTATGTTTAGGTATCTGATGTTAAAAAGGATACACGGTTGCAATGGTGATACCATTGGAGCGATGGTAGAAATAATTGAAATGAGCAGTTTAGTTTTTGTGATATTGTTATTTTAACTGCGGCCGTTTTTTAGTTGCAGTTTTACTTAATGCAATTGCATCATCTAAGAGCATTGCTATATCATCAAATACTGCAAAAAAACCAACGGCCATTTTAAATTCCTGTTGTTATGCTAGCGACAACTATTTTAATTTAGCGAGTTCTTGGGCAAACTTCATCTGCAGCAAAGAAATATGCAATTTCTGTTTTAGCTGTTTCAGGCGAATCTGAACCATGTACCGCATTTTCATCAATAGTACTGGCAAAATCAGCACGAATAGTTCCAGCAGCAGCTTCAGCAGGATTAGTTGCTCCCATAATTTCACGATTTTTAGCGATGGCATCTTCACCTTCAAGGCATTGAACCATAACGGGGCCAGAAGTCATAAATTCAACCAGATCAGCAAAAAATGGGCGTTCTTTATGTACTGCATAAAAGCCTTCTGCTTTTTCTTGTGATAAGTGTATCATTTTAGCCGCAATAATTTTTAAGCCACCTTTTTCAAAACGTGCATAAATTTCGCCAATAACATTTTTTGCTACTGCATCGGGTTTAATAATTGAAATTGTTTGTTCAACTGCCATGGGGTTTCTCCGGCTAATAATTAAAAAATAAGAGGGTGTTTTCAGGCAGAGTATAACACTTTTATTTAGCTATGCATGTAGAAAAGTGCTGCAATGCACAATATTTCTTTGTAAGTAGAAACTATACTGCTTATGGAGTAGTTAAACACAATGATTGATAAATAAAGGTTTAGGCATATGCACAAAAACTAAACTATCAAAACCTTCTGCATCTATATAGATGGTTGCCTGACAACTGCTATGCTTAAAATGTTCTCTGCGACATAGTGGCTTTGTTTTAGTGATAACCAGAATATCATGTATTGGAGCGCCAGAAATTTCAGGACAATGGTCACAGCTGCATAAATGCCGTTCAACTTAGAAAACGGATATTGTCTGGAAGGGTAAATATAAGTTTTTTAGGTTAAATGCAGCTGTGATTAAATAACTGCGGCATTAATCATTAAAGCGGCTGCAATTTTTATAGCAACTACAATAATAACTGCGGCACAATTTTCATCCTTTTCAACTTCCTGTGTGAGATTTGTAGCCGTTAAAAAGATCGGGTCAATAAGTTTTGAGGCAATAATTAATAAAATAATAGCAATACCTGCACTTACTACAAAGTTAAGTAAATCAGTGCTCCAATCATTAAAATCACCAGAAATAGAGCCATAAATTGCAATACTAATGGCAATCATAATACTGCCCAGTAAAATGCCTGCTGCGGTATTGCCCTTATAGATATTTTCTTTTACATTCCAGCTGGTACTTTTTTCATATACCATAGTAGTAACAATTAGTACAATTTGGCCAATAATAAAAAATACCGTACTCGAGACAACACCGCCTCCTTCACCAGTAAAAGAGGCCATAGCAATAATTCCAGTGGCAATGTAGGCACCAAATTCTGTAAAACCTACGGCCAGATTCTTTTCTTTTAAGGATTGGGTATTTTTAATCTCAGGTAAAATAATTTTGTCATTAATTTGTTGTGCAATAAATATAAATAGAGTGATTAAAGCACCATTAATAAGCAATGTAGTAATATCAACCATAAGTCCGTGAGAAGGGCCGATAATAGCTCCATACATGCCCAGTGTTATAGCCAGGTATAAGCCTGCCCTACGCATGGCAAGCGCTACATTATTCTCTTCAGCTATGGCATGGTTGGCATCTAATTGCTGTGATAAAGCTCTTTTATCACTTATCCATTTAGCCAGCCAAATATAGAAAAAAGCAATGATAATAAATACCACACCAGAGAGGTTATTCATTATAATAGTTTGCATAGTTATCCCTTATTTCTTAAATTACATAGATTAATATCTATAGCTACTCAGAGTACGCCCTGATTAGCCAAATTATTTCCCACCACCCGATGGGCCGCGCCCACGAGATTTAGGCCCAGAATTTCGTATTGAAGCCGTTTGTAATTTTTGTCTGCCACTGGCTGTTTTAACTCCCTGGTTCTGTTTTGAATAGGTACTGTTTTTATAACGTGAATTATTATAGGTAGAGGAACCATAAGTACCATAATTATTATTTGTACCATAATACCCAGTATTATGGTTGCGATTATTATAATTGTTCCAGTCATTATAATAATAGGGCGAGCCACCTGTCATTGAGCGCATAAAAGCATAGGCCGCAAAATAATGCCAGAAGGATGTACCCGATGAATCTTGTCGCCATTCGCCGTATTTATTGCTTCCTGTTGCTTTGCCATTAAGCATAACTGGGGTAGCGATATGCTCCATGCCTGGGGGGGCTGCCTTTTTTATGGTTTCATCTTCATACATGCCATAGGGCTTAGATATAATTGTCATTCCCAGATTTTTTTCGTTTTGTAAAAAATAATTTTCTTTAACAGCCTGCCACTCAGTTGATTTTTGTGACTGATTTTCGTTGATTATGTATTTATGGTAATACTTTAATATAATATTGTTAACCCAAAATTCGCCTTCATCATCACCGCTTGACCAGCCACTATTGGGCACAATTTTTAAAGCTGACCACATACGTTTATCTATATAAATGCGTAAACTACCACGTTGATTTACCCAGGCAACTTTTCCATCCGCCAGTTTATCAAAATATGTGGCTACGTCTTTTGCTACTTTGGAATTAAAAAATTTGGTGTGTTCGGTTGGGTAATCATAATAATTATCCCAACTGGTTCGCCCCAGTTGCACATGGTAGTTAATACCCATGTCCACTAAAGTTTTTGAATAGCTACGGTACAATTGCTTTAAGGTTTTATCTAACGCAGGAACAGCACCAGTAAGTTGTTTAAGGGTATCAGAAACACTTTTAATATTGTCTGCATAGATTGCGTAATTGGCTTTTTTTTCAGCAACTTTATCCAGCTCTCCAGCTGCCATAGATAAGGATGAATGGGCTTTTTCCCGCTGTTTATCCAGCTTGCCATAACGCTCTTTAATATCGGTTTTCTTTGCTGGGTAGTCGGCAGCAGGTTTTATAATAATATTTGCAGCATCAGCCATTAATCCATCAATTTTAATAATGTTTTTCTGTGCCTGAGCAAATTGTTGTGGAGCATTTGTTTTTGCATCAACTAAAAAATTAGCTCGCTGTGAAGCTTGTTTTGCTTCATTCTGGCTTTTTAATAATAACCGGTTAATTTTTATTGTTTCAACCCGAAGACTTAAAACCTCTTTTTCTTCATTACGATCCAGTATTGGAATAATAATTTTTTTGTAGTTTTGCTGGGCCAGCTCCAGAGTGAGTTTGGCCTGAGTAAAAAATTTATTCCAGTTTTCTTGTTTGGCATAACTTTGTAAAAAACTGCCCTTTTCAGTTTTTAAAAACTGGCTGTTTTGATTGCTTTTATCTTCAATTTTTTTCAGGTTTATTGTAAACTTTTCAGTTAACTGCTCTGCCTGTTGAACATCCATGTCAGGTAGTCCACCACAGGCTGTTAATAAAACTATTAAGCAAAAAAGAATAATTATCTGGGGCAACTTAGTATGTATATTCATTAGTTTTAACTTTTACGTTAGCTCTTGGAAAGTGTAATTTTAGTCTGGCTTATAACTAGCTGCTGTTCCTTCGGATAAGCATGTAAGCTATCAAGCTGTATTATTTTGGGCAGTTGTTGTACTGATAATAAGGTGATTGCTGCACCTTGGTTTTTTTCTTGATTATCCTGTTTATTGCTAGTATCTATCGTATCGGGAAATTGATAACGTAATGCAAAGCTTTTATGGGTTGGAGATATTGCACATAAGTTATCAAAATGGCTTAATAAATTTTCATCCCAGTTTACTTGCCTGGCTGAAAAAGCATAGTCTATCCCGTTAATATTCTTGCTATAGAGAGTGCTTTTATTTACTGCTCCATAAAAAAGTGATTCTTTTACATTAATTTTCTGGCAGGCAAAAATTTCACTAAATACTACCTCGCCGTGGTTATTTTTCCACTCAAAAAAATGACTGGCTCCAATAATATGGGCATTTATAGAACCATTTGCAGTAGTTAATATTCCACTGCAAAGCAATTGCACCTGGTCGCGTGGCACGCTACCATAAATTACATTCAGACGTAGTTGATCGGCTTGTTGAGCAATGTATTCCACAAATTTTATGCCGCCTGTTTTGATAATACTTCAATACTATCGGGATCTAATGGCTGGGATAAAAATACTTCATAATCAAAATCGGTATCAGGATCTTTAGGCTCTCCATCCATCCACTCTTCAATGGTTAGGCAACTTTCATCTGCTGCAACAAATTCATAAAAGCGCACACGTATGCCCTCTTCTTTATTATTGCTATCGCGATAATACATTGCTGCCCAGTCATCATCGTATTCAAACTCTTTGCCATTTAAGAAAACACTGTCTTCCTCTTCAACAATTTGTTCTAAATCTTCACTGCCAATATCAATATTTTCTTCATCACGCAGGGAAGAAAATTTAATTTGACCGGTAGTGATAAATGCTTCTACCTTATCATCTTTTTCCCACTCGATATTAATTCGCTGACCATTATTTAAACAGAATAAATCCAGTTCCCAGGCCTGAAATTTTTTCGCCTTGGTCAGTTTCCAATTGTATTCCTGATAAAGGCTTATGCCCTCGATCATATACACTTTTTCATTAAACTGGATATAAGCATTAGCTTTAACCGCAGTAATATCGTGTTGATGGCGCTGCTCTTGTGGTAGCGGAGTTAAACCTCTGATAGCTGTTTTTCTATTGGCTAATAGTTTTCTGCGCTTAGCCTGGTTACGTATGCTCATAATATTATTCCTGCTTCTCTAATGCTTGTCTGGCCTGAGTCATGGGGTCAGCATGTCTACGCATAACGGTTGCTACTTCACCCAGAGCCTTACTGGTGGCTCTGGCCTTTTGTTCGGTTTCTGCTCGTATTGCTTCCAGCTCATTAATCATGGCTACCGCTTCATCTGCAACTGACTGTAATATTTCGGGATTAATCATACCTTCACTTTGCATTTTTTCCATTGCCGTAGTGGCCTGTCGTGTCTGCTTGGCGGTATCTAGGATAGTTTGCTCTGCGGAACGGGTAATATCGTTCATTGAACTTACTAACTGAGCCTGTTGCGCTGCCGCTGCTTTAACCATTAAATTGGTTGCTACTGCGGGTAATAATACATTGGTCACTCGGGCAACACCCTGTTGAATTTTGCGGGCATTGTTAATTAGCGTTTCAGCACTCATGCGTGACTGCACATTTAAAGTATCTACGGTTTGAATATCTACAACCTGAATAGCCAAATCATTAACCAGATTGGATAATGCCTGTTGTTTAACTGGATCACTTTCTGTTTCTTTGGCCTGATTCAGTCTTGCCCAAATCATTTGCCCTATATAAACCGATTCCTGTAAATCCTTCTGAGTAGAAAATAACTGGTTAGATATGCTTGCCAGCTCAGTCGCATTTAATAAAGCCTTATCACGCTCTTCCCACAAATGGCGTTTTAGACCATTAATAGTGGTAGCAACGGTATCTTTACGCTCATTAATCATTAGCAAAATTTCTTCGCCCTTGGGCAATCTGCTGACCATACGGGTCAATAAACCAAACATGGCCTTAGTAGGCAGGCTGGTTTCTGTTTGTGCAACTACCGAGGGGTTAATCAGATCCAGTTCGGTTTTAATCTGAGTAAGGCTTTTATTTACTGGAGAGCCAATCTCAATTTCTTTCATAACCGTGCCAATTTTGGTTTCCATCAGACCAATATTTTCACTATTGGAGTTCATAAACTCACTGCCCAGGCTATAAATCTGCACCGTAATACTGGCATCGGTGGGGTTAGCTAATATAGCTTCAATAATATTATTAGCCTGTTGTTTAAGCTCAGTAGCTGCTGTATCGTCAATAAAATCCGGGCGCACTGCAACAATTTGATTAACCTGCTGTACTTCTAAAGCAGGAAGTTGTGCAGGAGGTGTTGCAGTTGCTACGGCTGTTTCTGTAGTCGTACTTGTGGTCGTACTTGTGGTCATAGTATTATCCTAAAAACTTATGCATGTTTGGCGTGAAGAAAAGCATTTGAAACCTGAAATTCATTCAAATTACCCTGGTCTAGTGATTGTTTAGCCTGATCCGCTGTTTCAATTAAATTAGTTAATTGTTTTAATAGCTCATCTGTTTGGGCATGTTGATCGCTACTGGATAAATTTAAAAACTTATTCACTAAATCAGGTACATAATCGGTACATAATTTTTCTAAATCAAAACTTGCCTGTGAATCAGGTGATTCACTAATAGCGCGTGGCACTACATCCAATAACTTATCAATCAATAATTCGCAGGATTGAATAATATTATCCTCCGTAGTTTTTAATCGCAATTGCAGGTTTAATTGTAATAATTGCTCTTCAATACGCACAGCCAGACTATCTGGAGCAGGATTAAGTGCTTCATCTATTATTTCTTTAGCGACCTGCTGAGGTTTCTCGCCTCTTGAACGGGCAATTAAAAATACCGTTACAGCAGCTCCCGCCACAAAACCAATAATAATAGCAACGATTAAACCCAGATTAAAAACAGTGGTTAATAGGGTAATAGTGACTATAGAAAGGCCAAGTCCTGAAAGTATGGCAGTAAGTTTATTTGTTTGCATATGCTGGTTCCTTGATAATTACCTTATGATAGTACAGCTTGAATAAAAAAAACAATAAATATCACACTATTC
>JASFYQ010000034.1:0-37754 GCA_045047105.1 Pseudomonadota bacterium
GGTTGTTACCCTGATTGCACCTATTGCGATGGAAGAAGGCTTACGTTTTGCTATCCGTGAAGGTGGAAGAACAGTGGGTGCAGGTGTTGTTGCTAAGGTGGTTAAATAAACCTTAAAATATCTGTTTTGCCACTTTAGAGTGGCAAAACCAGCAGATTTAGATAAATTAGAAATCAATAGTAACTACAGTTATTATTAATGTAAAAGTAATAGGATGAATTAAAATGGCAACTGAAGACCAAACAATTAGAATTAGATTGAAAGCATTTGATCATCGTCTAATCGATTTAAGTACTAAAGAAATTGTAGAAACTGCAAAACGTACCGGTGCAATGGTTAAAGGTCCTATTCCACTTCCTACGCGTAAAGAAAGATTTGATATTTTAAAATCACCCCATGTAAACAAAGATGCTCGTGATCAGTATGAACTACGTACCTATAAGCGTTTAATGGACATCATTAAGCCTACTAATAAGACGGTTGATGCATTAATGAAGCTTGATTTAGCTGCAGGTGTTGATGTTCAGATCAAATTGAATTAGAATACGCCCTCCCTTTTAAAGGGTTTGACTAATATGTGTAACTTCAATTTTCGTTTTTAAATGGAATTTGAAAACACCTATTGATAAATCACTTAAATGGAATGAAACTGTTAAATTAACATTAACAGAATGCAAGTTTGTAAAAACGGATATTTATTATTTGGTATAAATTGATACTAAATTAGATATCTGTTTTGTTATATCTGTTGTAGGTCAACCGAAATCTACAACATCATGCTTATATAAAAGTATATAGCAGAGGAAAATAAAATGAGTATTGGATTAATTGGAAGTAAAGTAGGAATGACTCGTATATTTACTGATCAGGGAGAATCAATTCCTGTTACGGTAATAGAGTTGAAGTCTAACCGTATATCACAGACTAAAACTATAGAAACTGATGGGTATAATGCCGTTCAAATAACTGCTGGTGAAAAGAAAGCATCAAAAGTTAATAAAGCAATGGCTGGACATTTCTCAAAGGCAGGTGTTAAAGCTGGCACCAACACTATGGAATTTCGCGTAGATAATATAGAAGCATATACCGCTGGTAGTGATGTTGCTCTTGATGTTTTTACTGAAGGCCAAAAAGTAGACGTATCTGGAATGACTATAGGTAAAGGTTTCCAGGGTGGTATAAAGCGCCACCATTATCATCGTCAAGATATGACGCATGGTAACTCTGTATCTCATAGATCAAATGGTTCTATTGGACAAAATCAGACTCCAGGTCGTGTATTTAAAGGCAAAAAAATGTCTGGACATATGGGCGCGGTACAACGCACTATTCAAAATATAGATGTAGTTAGAATAGATACTGAAAATAGCCTGATACTTGTTAGAGGTGGAGTACCTGGAGCAAAAGGTAGTCAAGTTGTTATTACTCCAACAGTTAAATTTATGGGGAGTAAATAATGGAATTAAGCATGATTACTGCAACAGGTAAAGCATCAAAGAAATCTGTTGAAGTTTCCGAATCTGTATTCTCAATAGAATACAATGAAGCCCTGATTCACCAAGTAGTAACTGCATATTTAGCAGGTGGTCGTTCAGGGACTAAAGCACAAAAAAATCGTTCAGCTGTCAGCGGTGGTGGAGCTAAGCCATGGCGTCAAAAAGGTACGGGTAGAGCACGTGCTGGAACAATCAGAAGTCCTATCTGGAGAAGTGGTGGCGTAACATTTGCAGCAACTAACCGTGATTTTTCACAGAAAGTTAATCGCAAAATGTATAGAGCGGCTGTAAAATCAATTGTTTCAGAGCTAATAAGAAAAGGTCGACTATCAATCATTGCTGACTTGTCTATGGAAGCGCCTAAAACTAAAGAACTAGCTGCTAAATTAAAAGAAATGAAGCTTGACGATGTATTATTAGTTACTGCTGAATATAACGAGAATTTAGAATTATCCTCGCGTAATCTTATTAATATTGAATACACAGATACGAATCATATAAACCCGGTATCACTTATAGCTCACGAAAAAGTTGTTATGACTAGCGATGCCATAAAGAAATTTGAAGAAGGGTTATTATAATGAATAATGAAAAATTATATACGGTACTTATATCACCGCACGTATCTGAAAAAAGTGCAATGAATGCACAAAATAACAATCAATATGTTTTTAAAGTTCAGAAAGCAGCGAATAAATTTGAAATTAAAAAAGCAGTAGAAACGCTTTTTGAAGTAAAAGTTTCAAATGTACAAACAAGTATTGCTAAGGGTAAAGAAAAACGTTTTGGAAAGTTTATTGGTAAAAGAAAAGACTGGAAAAAAGCGTATATTACTTTAGCAGAAGGTTCAACAATTGACATGATGTCAGCAGAATAGGTTCGGAGGATTTATATGGCTCTTAAAAATAGCAAACCGACCTCGCCAGGGCGTCGTTTCGTCGTAAGTGTTAGTCGTGAAGGTCTACATAAAGGTAGAGGTTTTTCTAAACTTTTAGCTAAAAAAAGCAAAAATGGTGGTCGTAATACGCATGGTCGTATTACCGTAAGACATCATGGTGGCGGACACAAACAACACTATCGTATTGTTGACTTTAAACGTAATAAAGATGGTATTCCAGCAAAAGTTGAACGGATAGAATATGATCCTAACCGTAGTGCACATATTGCATTGCTTTTGTATGCAGATGGTGAACGCAGATATATTATTGCTCCAAAAAATGTTGCTGTTGGTGACCAAATTACTTCAGGTTCGGATTCTCTAATTAAACCGGGTAATGCTATGCAACTTCGTACTATCCCAGTTGGTAGTACCATTCATTGCATTGAAATGAAACCATTAAAAGGTGCTCAAATTGCTAGAAGTGCTGGTACATCAGCGCAACTAGTTGCAAGAGAAGGAAATTATGCAACTATCAGACTTCGTTCTGGTGAAATGCGTAAAATTCACCTTGATTGTAAAGCTACAATTGGAACGGTAAGTAATTCAGAGCACAACCTGCGTAAATTAGGTAAAGCGGGTGCTAAAAGATGGATTGGTGTTAGACCAACCGTTCGTGGTGTTGCGATGAATCCAGTTGATCACCCACATGGTGGTGGTGAAGGACGAACTTCAGGTGGTCGTCATCCTGTAAGTCCTTGGGCTGTACCTACCAAAGGTTACAAAACCCGTAGTAATAAGCGTACTGACAAGTTTATTGTTCGTAGACGCAATAAGAAATAATCTGTAAGGAGTATTATAGTGCCACGTTCAATTAAAAAAGGACCTTTTATTGACCAACATCTGGTCAAAAAGGTAGAAAAAGCAGTAGCTGAAAATAACCGCAAACCGATTAAAACCTGGTCTAGAAGATCAATGATACTTCCTGATATGGTTGGTTTAACTATAGCTATCCATAATGGCAGACAACATGTGCCAATTTTAATTAATGAAAATATGATTGGTCATAAACTGGGTGAAATGGTTCCTACTAGAACATTTCGTGGCCATTTGGCTGATAGAAAAGCCAAGAGGTAATGAATATGAATGTTTCAGCAAAATTATCAAGTGCATCAATTTCAGCACAGAAAGTAAGATTAGTAGCCGATCAAATTCGCAATAAACCCGTTGATAAAGCAATCGAGATTTTGACTTTTAGTCATAAAAAAGCAGCAGTAATTGTTAAGAAATTACTTGAATCTGCAATCGCGAATGCCGAAAACAATGAAGGTGCGGATATTGATGAATTATCCGTTTCAACCATTTTTGTTGATGAAGGTGCTACGCAAAAACGTATGCGTGCAAGAGCAAAGGGTAGAGGTAACCGTATCCTTAAAAGATCAAGTCATATCACCATTACAGTAAGTGATAGTTAATTAACAAGTAGAGATATATTATGGGACAAAAAGTACATCCAATTGGCATACGTCTTGGAATTGTTAAAGACTGGGCTTCAAACTGGTACGCCAACTCTGAGCAATATGCAAACTTCTTAAATGATGATATTGTAGTGCGTAACTATCTAATGAAAAAACTGAAAAATGCTTCAGTTAGTCATATTCAGATAGAGCGTCCAGCACGAAATGCACGTATCACTATTCATACCGCAAGACCTGGTATTGTAATTGGTAAAAAAGGCGAAGATATTAGCAAGTTAAAGCAAGAAACTACTGAAATGATGGGTATTCCTGTTCATATTAATGTAGAAGAGATTAGAAAACCCGAACTTGATGCAACACTAGTTGCTCAGAATGTTGCTCAACAACTTGAAAAACGTATTATGTTTCGTCGTGCTATGAAACGTTCAGTGACCAATGCAATGAGACTTGGAGCTCAGGGTATTAAAATTAATGTTGCTGGTCGATTAAATGGTGCTGAGATTGCTCGTGGTGAGTGGTATCGTGAAGGCCGGGTACCTTTGCATACATTAAGAGCTGATATTGATTATGGTACTGCCAGAGCAAACACAACTTATGGTGTAATTGGTATTAAAGTTTGGATATTTAAGGGCGAAATCTTAGATAATTCTGCTTACATAACTAATAGATTAAAGACTAAACAAACTGCAAGCAACAAATAAGAAGGCGAAAAATAATGCTTCAACCTAAAAGATCAAAATTTCGCAAGCAAATGAAAGGTAGAAACCGTGGGCTTGCAAACAACGGAAACAAAGTCAGCTTTGGTGAATATGGACTTAAAGCAATAGATAGAGGTCGTATTACAGCCAGACAGATCGAAGCCGCCAGGCGTGCAATGACACGCTATATTAAACGTGGTGGTAAGATTTGGATTAGAATTTTCCCTGACAAGCCTATTTCTAAAAAGCCTCTCGAGGTTAGACAAGGAAAAGGTAAGGGTAATGTTGAATACTATGTAGCACAGATTCAACCAGGAAAGATGTTATATGAAATGGAAGGTGTATCTGAGGAAATAGCTCGTAAAGCGTTTAAACTTGCATCTGCAAAACTTCCTCTAAGTACAACATTTGTTAAGCGGACGGTGATGTAATGAGTGATAAAGCAAAATTAAATGCTAAAGATTTACGTGATAAATCAGATGGCGAACTTAATCAACTACTTATAGATTTAAGAAAAGAGCAATTTGGTCTTAATATGTCTAAAGGTAGTGGTCAAGAAGTAAAGGTACATCAGTTTAATCAAGTGCGTAGAAATATTGCACGAGTTAAAACTGTTTTAAATAACTTACCTAGTAGCAATTAATCTACAGGTTTTTCGTAGCATTAGTATTATAAGAGTATGATATGAGTGAAGAAAACAAAAAACAACGTACATTAACTGGTACAGTTGTAAGTAATAAAATGGATAAAACCGTTACTGTATTAATAGAGCGTAAAGTTAAACATCCTCTCTATGGGAAATACATTAAACGTTCAACTAAATTACATATTCATGATGAAAATAATGATTGTAATGAAGGTGATGTGATATCTATTAAAGAGTGCAGACCGCATTCAAAGACTAAATCCTGGGATTTAGTTGAAATAGTTAAAAAGTCTGCAAATTAATAAAATTTCTTCATAAAGAAGTAGTAATAATAATTTGTTGTGGTATAATTTGCCGCTCTTAAAAAGGTGGTTATAGGATTATTGGAGAGCAGCAATGATTCAGATGCAAACAGAATTGAGTGTGGCAGACAATAGTGGAGCCAAAAAAGTCGAGTGTATTAAAGTACTTGGTGGTTCACATAGAAGATATGCAGCTATTGGAGATATTATTAAAGTTAGTATCAAAGAAGCCATACCACGTGGTAAAGTAAAACGCGGTGATGTATATACCGCTGTAGTAGTAAGAACAAAAAAAGGTGTACGCAGGCCAGATGGTTCAGTAATTCGTTTTGATAGTAATGCAGCAGTTTTGTTGAATGCATCAGAGCAACCTATTGGAACACGTATTTTTGGACCTGTTACAAGAGAATTGAGAAATGAAAAGTTTATGAAAATTATTTCTCTTGCTCCCGAAGTTTTGTGATATCAGTTATAAATGATTAGCTTAATATTGAAGATAGTCTTTAATTAGTTGAATTACTTGAAGTACGAGAATTAAAATGAATAAACTTAAAAGTGGTGATGACGTAATAGTTATCACTGGTAAAGATAAGGGAAAACAAGGTCAAATTGAGAAAGTATTAACCAATGGGAAAATACTGGTGTCAAATATTAATCTTGTAAAAAAACATGTCAAGGCTAATCCTAATGCAGGTGAAGCGGGTGGTATAATTGAAAAAACCATGCCTATCCAAGCTTCAAATATAGCTATATTTAATGCAGCGACAAATAAAGCAGACCGTGTCGGTTTTAAATTCCTTGAAGATGGAAAAAAAGTTAGGTACTTTAAGTCAAATGGCGAAGTCATTTAACAAGCTGTAATTGGTATCTTCTATAGTAATAATCGTTGTAAGAGTTGAGAAAAAATGGCAAATTTAAAAAGTTTTTATCAGGAAACAATTGTTCCTAATTTAATAAAGAAACATGGCTATAAAAGTATTATGGAAGTGCCAAAAATCACTAAAATCTCATTAAATATGGGTTTGGGTGAGGCTGTAGGCGATAAAAAAATTATCGGGCATGCAGTATCTGACATGACTAAAATATCTGGTCAAAAACCATTAGTAACTAAAGCTCGTAAATCTATTGCAGCATTTAAAATTAGAGATGATTATCCAATTGGCTGTAAAGTTACCTTACGCAATGAAATAATGTATGAGTTTTTAGAAAGATTTATTCGTGTTGCTATACCAAGAATCAGGGATTTTCGTGGTTTAAACCCTAAGTCGTTTGATGGTATGGGGAATTATAGTATGGGTATAAAAGAACAAATCATTTTTCCAGAAATAAATTACGAAAAAATTGATAAGATTCGAGGAATGGATATTACTATCACCACTACTGCAAAAACAGATGCTGATGCAATGTCTCTACTTAGAGAATTTAATTTCCCACTTAAAGAACTTAAGGCTTAAAAATGGCTAAAAAATCTATGATTTATCGTGAGATAAAAAGAACTAAACTGGTTGCAAAGTATGCAGAAATTAGAGCTTCATTAAAAGCAATTATCGGTGACGAAAATTCAAGCTTAGAAGATAAAATTAATGCTCAGTATAAATTGCAATCATTACCTAGAGATTCTTCTCCAGTTAGACAAAGAAATAGATGTCGTATGACTGGCAGACCACATGGAGTTTTTCAAAAGTTTGGTCTTTCACGTAATATGATTAGAGAGCAGACCATGCTTGGTAATATACCTGGTTTAAGAAAGGGTAGTTGGTAAACACATTTTTTATTAATTTTTGATAAAAGCAAAGCTTTTAGTTCAAAGTAGGGAGAATTTTTATGAGCATGACTGATCCAATTGCAGATATGCTAACACGTATTAGAAATGGCTTGATGGTTGATAAAAAATCAGTTCGGATGCCATCTTCTAAGATAAAAGTTGCATTAGCAAATGTTTTATTAGATGAAGGATATCTTAGTTCAGTTGATGCTGTGGCAGAAGATAATGGTAAAGCTAGTTTAACTATCGGTTTAAAGTACTTTCAAGGTGCTCCAGTTATTGAACAGTTAAAAAGAGCTAGTCGTCCAGGCTTAAGGCTGTATTCTGGTGCCACAACAATACCTAATGTATGGGATGGACTTGGAACAGTAATTGTTTCTACTTCAAAAGGTGTTATGACAGATAAAAATGCACGTAAAATTAATCAAGGTGGTGAAGTCTTGTGTTATGTTGCATAAACATATACAAGATTAAATAACTAAACTACAAGCATATAAAATAACTCATTTAGCCTTTGTTTTGTAAAGTGTTGATAAAGAGTTAGATAAAAGAGTTAGGTAAAGAATATGTCAAGAGTACTAAAAGAAATATCTATTCCAAATGGTGTAGAAGTAAAATTAAATGCTTCAAGCATTAATGTTAAGGGTTCTAAAGGTCAATTAAATTTTAATTTACATGACTCTCTTAATATATTTATCGAAAATAATACGGTTAGATTTGAACCAAAAGATGGTTTAGATATAAAGGCTTCAAAAGATTCATTGCCACTAACAGGAACTGCAAAGTCAATAGTAACTAATATGATGCAAGGTGTATCATCTGGTTATGAAAAAAAATTAAAATTAATTGGTGTAGGTTATAGGACAACAGTTCAGGGTAGTATTGTTAATTTAAGCCTTGGGTTTTCACACCCTATTGCTCATCAATTACCCGAAGGTATTACAGCAGAAGCGCCTAGTCAAACTGATCTTGTTATAAAAGGCATTGACAAACAACTTGTTGGGCAAGTTGCTGCAAATATTCGTGCTTATAGACCACCAGAGCCATATAAGGGCAAAGGTGTTCGTTATGCGGATGAACAAGTAGTACGTAAAGAAGCGAAGAAAAAATAATTGCAGCTATTAACAAGAAAAGATAGGTTAATATAATGAATAAGAGATTGTCTAGACTACGTCGTTCAAAAAAAACAAGAGCGAAAATTAAATCTTTAGGGATTAATAGATTAAGTGTTTTTAAAACATCTAAGCATATTTATGCTCAAATAATTTCTGATAAAGATCAAAAAGTTATTGTTGCAGTAAATACGTTACAAGGTGATGTAAAAAGTGAATTATCATATACTGGTAATTGTAATGCCGCCGCAGTAGTTGGAAAAATCATTGCTGAAAAGGCTAAACAGGCTGGTGTTTCAAAAGTAGCATTCGATCGAAGTGGTTTTATTTACCATGGACGTATTAAATCATTGGCTGATGCAGCTCGTGAAAATGGATTAGATTTTTAGGGTACTATTATGGCTGGTAAAAATACAACAAAAGAAGTAAAGGATGAGTATATTGAAAAACTTGTTCATGTTAATCGTGTCGCTAAAGTAGTTAAAGGCGGTCGTGTATTTGGTTTTGCTGCACTGACTGTAGTTGGTGATGGTAATGGAAAAGTTGGTTTTGGTAGAGGTAAGGCAAAAGAAGTGCCTGCTGCAATACAAAAAGCAATGGATAATGCACGTCAAAATATGAAAAATGTTCATTTAAATTCTGGCACAACTCAATATTCATTAACATCTAACCTGGGAGCTGCTAAAGTATTTATTAAACCAGCACCTGACGGAACTGGAATTATTGCAGGTGGTGCAATGCGTGCCGTATTTGAAGCAGTTGGAATGAAGGATGTTTTTGCTAAATGTATTGGTACTAATAACCCAATTAATGTAGTTCGTGCGACTATCAAAGGTTTGTCAGAAATGAGATCCCCAGATTATGTTGCAATGAAACGTGGTAAAACTGTCGAAGAGGTTACAGGTTCATAACCTGTAAAATAATATGACTACAAAAACAATTGAAATTACTCAAATAAAGAGTACTTGTAAACGACTTAAAGCACATAAGGCTTGTATTAAAGGTCTTGGACTACGTCGTATTAATCATTCTGTTGAAGTTATTGATACTCCAGAAAACAGAGGAATGATAAATAAAGTTTCTTACCTTTTAAAAGTTGGAGAATAAGAGCGTGTATTTAAATACTATAAAACCAGCTAAAGGTTCAAAAAAAGTAGCAAAACGTGTTGGTCGTGGAATTGGATCAGGTTATGGTAAAACTTGTGGTAGAGGACATAAGGGGCAAAAAGCAAGAACGGGTGGAAGCATAATGCCTGGTTTTGAAGGTGGTCAAATGCCTTTGCAAAAAAGATTGCCTAAAATTGGTTTTACTTCTAGAATTGGAAGATTTACTGACGAAATAAGACTGCATGAATTAAATAAATTTGATGATGTAGTTGATTTAGATTTGTTGAAGAAAAAAAATCTGATACGTAAAGATATCCTTCACGTAAAAGTTTTTCTTTCAGGTGATATTAATAAAGCTATTACAATCAAAGGACTAAAAGTTACTTCAGGTGCAAAAAAAGCAATTGAAGCTGCTGGTGGAAAGGTAGAATAATACGTGTCAACAACTGCAAATGCTTTAGCTAGTTCTTTAGGAAGCGGTAAACTACAAGAATTAAAAAATCGAATTTTTTTTGTTATAGGCGCTTTATTAGTGTTTAGAATTGGTACTTATGTACCTGTTCCTGGTATTAATCCTGAAGCTTTAACCATATTATTTGATCAACAGCGCGATGGTATACTGGGAATGTTTAATATGTTCTCTGGTGGAGCTCTTGAGCGTTTATCTGTATTTGCATTAGGGATTATGCCCTATATATCTGCATCAATTATTATCCAATTGATGACAAAAGTTATACCAACACTTGAACAAATCAGTAAAGAGGGTGAAGCTGGGCGAAGAAAGATTACTCAATACACACGTATGGGAACTTTAGTGCTCGCTACTTTTCAGTCATTAGGTGTTTCTATTGCATTAGAAAGTCAATCTGCGGGAGGTATGCCTGTTGTTATTGATTCCGGTATGATTTTTAGAGTAACAACAATGGTTTCCCTTGTTACTGGAACGCTCTTTTTGATGTGGTTAGGTGAACAAATAACTGAGCGTGGGATTGGTAACGGAATTTCCTTAATTATTTTTGCTGGAATAGTTGCAGGTTTACCATCTTCTATGGGTAATCTAGGTGAGTTAGTCAGTGAAGGTTCTATAAGTTCTGGTTTAGTATTAATTCTAGCATTTATCATTATTGCGGTAACTGCTTTTGTTGTATTTGTTGAGCGTGGACAACGACGAATAACGGTGAATTATGCGAGACGACAGCAAGGTAAAAAGATGTATGCTGCACAATCATCACATCTTCCTTTAAAAGTTAATATGGCAGGTGTAATACCCCCAATATTTGCTTCAAGTATAATTTTGTTTCCCGCGACAATTGGTGACTTAATTGGTAATACTCCTGGATTTGAATGGATGCAGGATATTGCCTCAGCAATTTCACCAGGGCAACCGCTTTATATAATTTTTTATGCTTTGGGTATTTTCTTCTTCTGTTTTTTCTATACAGCAATTATGTTTAACCCAAAAGATACGGCAGACAACCTAAAAAAATCTGGAGCTTTTATTCCTGGAATCAGACCTGGAGAAAAAACCTCCCGATTTATTGATGCAATTATGAGTAGGTTAACACTTATTGGTGCAATATATATTACCAGTGTTTGTTTGTTACCAGAATTTTTAATTTTAAATTGGGATATACCATTTTATTTTGGTGGTACATCTCTTTTGATTATTGTGGTTGTTACGATGGATTTTATGGCTCAAATCCAAACCTTCATAATGTCACATCAATATGAAGGTTTGATGAAAAAAGCTAATTTACGTAACTCTCCCAAAAACAAAAAGTAATAGTAAAGGAAAATATTATGAAGGTTCGTGCTTCAGTCAAAAAAATGTGTCGTAACTGTAGAATTGTTAAAAGAAAAGGGGTTGTTAGAGTTATCTGTAAAGATGGCAGACATAAGCAACGTCAGGGCTAATAATTATTATTTTAGTTTTATTTGTTGACTTTATATTGTTATTTATTTAATATATCGCGTTTTTCTTAACATAGATTTATTTAAACGTATATTCACTATTAATAATGTGAATAATTCGTTGTTTAAAATTTTTTAGTGATTTAAATTTAGGAGTGGCTAATGGCCCGTATTGCTGGTGTAAATATTCCTGATAGAAAACATGCTTTCATTGCATTAACGTCAATATATGGTGTTGGAATTAGTACTGCAAAGAAAATATGTTCATCTGCAGGAATTTCAGAGTCAATCAAGATTTCTGATTTAACGGAAGAACAATTAGAAAAAATTCGTAAAGAAGTTGCAGGATTGACAACTGAAGGTGATTTACGCCGCGAAGTTTCCATGAACATTAAGCGTTTAATGGATATGGGCTGTTACCGCGGAGTTAGACATCGTAGGGGCCTTCCTTTAAGAGGCCAACGTACTAAAACAAATGCAAGGACTAGAAAAGGTCCTCGTAAATCAATACGTTAAAAAAATATACAGATTAAGGTATCCTGTATCTTAGTAACCATTTAGGAAATAATCATGGCGAAGCAGAATCGTTCTCAGAAAAAAATTAAACGTAATGTAGTAGATGGTGTTGCACATATACATGCATCATTTAACAATACTATCGTTACCATAACAGATAGACAAGGAAATGCTCTTGCATGGGCAACAGCAGGCGGTTCTGGTTTTAGAGGATCAAGAAAAAGTACTCCTTTTGCAGCTCAGGTTGCAGCTGAACGAGCAGGTAAAGTAGCTCAAGAATATGGCATGAAAAATCTGGAAGTTAATGTAAAAGGACCAGGACCTGGTAGAGAGTCGGCTGTTAGATCTTTAAATGCGTTAGGATTTAAGATTAATGGTATTAGTGATGTAACACCGATACCTCATAATGGTTGTAGACCTTCTAAGAAAAGACGTGTTTAGACGTTTAATAAATTAATAGATTATTTGGAGTTTTTAAATGGCTAGATATACAGGCCCTACTTGCAAACTGTCAAGACGTGAAAAAACAGACTTAGGACTTAAAAGTGGACTAAGATCTATCGAAAGTAAATGTAATATTGAACAACCACCTGGAGTACATGGTGCTGGTCGTGGTCGCTTAAGTGACTATGGTTTACAGTTGCGTGAAAAACAGAAAGTTAAACGTATGTATGGAATGTTAGAAAAACAATTCCATAGTTATTATGTTAAGTCTGCTGCTACAAAAGGATCAACTGGTGAGAATCTTTTAAAATTATTAGAAACTCGCTTAGATAATGTAGTTTATAGAATGGGATTTGGATCTACTCGTGCTGAAAGTAGACAATTAGTAAGCCATAAATCTATTTTAGTTAATGGTAAAGGCGTAAATATTCCATCTTATATTTGTGCACCAGGTGATGTAATTAGCATAAATGAAAAAGCTAAGAAGCAACAACGAGTTAAAGATGCTCTTGAACTTCGTAAGCAAAGAGAGCCAAATGAGTGGATTTCTGTTGATGAGAAAACCTTTGAAGGAACTTTTAAGTCTGTTCCTGAAAGAAGTGATCTACCTTCAGAAATTCAAGAAAACCTTATTGTTGAACTATACTCTAAATAAGTAGAACTCATAACAAATTGTAATTATTAATCTATTTATTATAAGGTTTAAATATGCAAGGACCAATTTCAGATTTTTTAAGGCCTAATTTAACGGAAGTTAAAATATATAACGAAAGACACGCTAAAATAGTTTTAGAGCCAATGGAGCGTGGATTTGGACATACACTTGGTAATTCATTACGTAGAATCCTATTATCATCTATGACTGGTGCAGCAGTTTCAGAAGTTAAGATTGATGGCGTTTTACATGAATATTCTACAATTGATGGTGTTCAAGAAGATGTATTAAATATTTTACTTAATTTAAAAGGTGTTGGATTTAGAGTTCATAGCAACCAGACTTTTAATCTTGTATTAAGTAAAAAAGGTGAAGGTGCTGTAACGGCTGGTGATATAACTTTAAGCAATGATATTGAAGTTGTAAATCCTGATTATGTTATTTGTAACTTATCAGCTGATGCTGAAATTAATATGCAATTAACTGTTACCGTTGGAATGGGTTATCAACCTGTTAATGGACGTTATAGTTCTGATGATGATCAAGCTATTGGGGTACTACGCATAGATGCGAGTTATAGTCCAGTAGTAAAAGTATCTTTTTCTGTTGATAGTGCTCGATTAGAAAAGAGAACAAACTTAGACAAGCTAACAATTGATCTCGAAACTAATGGCACAATTGATCCAGAAGAAGCTATTAAACATGCTGCAACTATTTTATCAGATCAATTAGCATCTTTTGTTAATCTGAATGTTAGAGAACCAGAAGAGAAAGAAGATAAAGGACCAGAGATTGATCCTATCTTATTAAGACCAATTGATGATTTGGAATTAACGGTTCGCTCTGCTAATTGTTTAAAAGCTGAACAGATCTACTTTATTGGTGATTTAATCCAAAGAACTGAAGTAGCTTTACTTAAAACACCTAATTTAGGTAAAAAATCTTTAACTGAAATTAAAGATGTTTTAGCATCAAAAGGTTTAAGTTTAGGTATAAAACTAGAAAACTGGCCACCATCTATCCTAACTGGCGGATAATGGCATTGTTTACAAGGAAAATTTTATTTTCTACATAATCCAGTAGCTAATTTAATTAGCATAAAAGAAAATGAATTAATTAATAGGAAAGTAACATGCGTCATCGTAAAAGTGGTCGTAAATTTAATAGAAACAGTTCACATAGAAAAGCAATGTTTAGCAATATGGCTACTTCACTTTTTAGACATGAATTGATTAGAACAACATTGCCAAAAGCTAAAGAGTTAAGACGTGTAGCAGAGCCTATGATTACACGAGCTAAGGTTGATAGTGTAGCTAATAGAAGACAAATTTTTGCTAAAATTAGAGATAATGAAATAACGGCTAAATTATTTACTGAGCTTGGACCAAGGTATTCTCAAAGACCTGGTGGTTATATCCGTATTCTAAAGTGTGGCTTTAGAACAGGTGATAAAGCACCAATGGCTTATGTAGAATTAGTTGATCGTCCAATCGTTGAAGAAATTGAAGACGAAGAAAAACAAATAGAAGAGTAGGTTTATAGGCTACTTTCTAAAAAAGCTGGTTATTACCAGCTTTTTTTATGTCATTTTTATGGCTGCAAATATTACAATAAGTTTTACTTTCGCTATTGAAGGTATTTTTTAAGATACTGACCAGTAAAAGAGTTTTTATTTTTGATAAGTTGCTCTGGTGTGCAAGAGTCTATAATCATACCTCCACCCTGACCACCTTCTGGTCCAATATCAATAATCCAGTCTGCAGTTTTAATAACATCTAAGTTATGTTCGATTATAACAATAGTATTACCATGATCTCTTAATTTATGTATAACTGTGAGCAATTGTTTTATATCATAAAAATGCAAACCTGTAGTTGGTTCGTCTAATATGTATAAGGTTTTACCCGTATCTCGTTTAGAAAGTTCCTTTGCTAGTTTAATACGTTGTGCTTCTCCACCGGATAAAGTAGTTGCACTTTGGCCTAATTTTATATAACTCAGACCAACATCAACTAAAGTATCAATTTTACGCTTAATGGAAGGGATTGCATGATAGAATTCACTGGCTTCCTCTACTGTCATTTCTAGAATTTCATGAATATTTTTGCCCTTATATTTTATTTCTAATGTTTCTCTATTATACCTTTGACTCTTACATATATCACATGGAACATAAATATCCGCCAGGAAGTGCATTTCAACTCGTATAACGCCATCACCCTGACAGGCTTCACATCTACCACCTTTCACATTAAAGCTAAATCTACCAGGAGTATAGCCTCTTGAACGGGCCTCATTTGTTGCTGCAAATAAGTCTCTAATTGAAGTAAACAGGCCAGTATAAGTGCAAGGATTGGAACGTGGAGTTCTGCCAATGGGACTTTGGCTAATATCAATTATTTTATCAAAATGATGTATCCCTTCAATTGCTTGTACAGCTGCCGGGCTATGGTTTGATTTATTAATAATTCCAGCTACATGGCGATACAAGGTATCGTTGATTAGGGTAGATTTACCTGAGCCAGAAACTCCAGTAACCAGGGTTAATAAACCTATAGGTATTTCTACAGAAACATCTTTTAGATTATTACCACTGGCTTTGATAATTCTTAAACACTTATCGGGATCTTTAATATGCCGTTTACTTGGTACTTCAATACATAGTTTTTCACTTAAAAATTGCCCCGTAATAGACTGAGGATTTGATAATATTTGGTTTAAATCTCCTTGCGCAATAATTTCACCGCCATGAACTCCAGCACCAGGGCCAATGTCAATAATATGATCGGCAGCTTTAATTGCATCTTCATCATGTTCAACAACAATTACGGTATTACCTAAATCACGTAAATAATTGAGTGTTTTAATCAGTCGATGATTGTCTCTCTGATGTAAGCCAATAGACGGTTCATCTAAAATATACATAACGCCAACTAGACCTGCTCCAATTTGACTGGCTAAACGAATTCGTTGTGCTTCCCCTCCGGATAATGTATCTGCACTGCGATCCAGGCTAAGGTAATTTAGGCCTACATTAACTAAAAAGCTTAAACGTTGATTAATTTCATTGAGTATTTTTTCAGCAATTTGTAGTTTATTACCCTGTAGTTGAATATTTTTAAAAAAATTACTGACTTTTTCTATAGAATAATTAACTATTTCAGGCAAGCAAATGTTGTTGATAAATACATTTCGAGCCGATGGATTTAATCTGCTGCCCTTGCACTCATGGCAGATTGTGGTTGTTTGGTATTTTGATAATTCGTTGCGAACAGAGTTTGATTCAGTTTGTAAAAAACGCCGCTCCATATTGGGAATAATTCCTTCATAACGGATGGTTTTAACCGTTTTTTGTCCCCTATCATTAGTAAAGGTAAAAGGAACCATTTTATCCTTGTGCCCATATAAAATAATTTTTTGGATAGATTGATCTAAATCTTTATATGCCGTATTAAGATCAAAATCAAAATATTCAGCTATTGATTTGAGCATTTGAAAATAATAGGTATTACGTTTATCCCAACCCTTTATTGCACCATTTACCAGGGACAGGTTTTTATCAAAAACAATTTTTAAGGGATCCATATAACTATGTAAACCAAGGCCATCACATTCAGGACAGGCACCAGCTGGATTATTAAATGAAAATATTCTGGGCTCTAATTCTATCAGATTATAACCACATTCAGGGCAAGCAAAATTAGCTGAAAAACTAATATCATTATGTTCTTTATTTAACCAGGCAATACGTGCTTTGCCATTACTTAACGTGAGTGCTGTTTCAAACGAATCAGCCAGTCGTTGCTGTAAATCAGGGCGAACCTTAAAACGATCAACTACTACTTCTATGGTATGTTTTTTCTTTTTATCTAAACTGGGCAGGTTATCAATCTCGTATAATGTTCCATCAATTCTAAAGCGTATAAACCCTTGAGATTGAAGTTGTTTAAATAATTGCTCGTACTCGCCCTTGCGCTTGTCAATTACGGGGGATAAAAGCACTAATTTACTACCCGCTTCAAGTTTAAGAATTTGATCAACCATCTGACTTACGGTTTGTGATTCAAGTGATAAACCGTGTTTAGGACATTGAGGCGTTCCTATACGTGCATATAATAAGCGTAAATAATCGTATATTTCCGTAATGGTTCCAACGGTTGAACGTGGATTATGTGAGGTTGATTTTTGTTCAATAGAAATTGCAGGAGATAAGCCCTCAATATGATCTATATCAGGTTTTTCCATCATCGATAAAAACTGACGTGCATAGCTGGAAAGTGATTCAACATAACGGCGTTGACCTTCCGCATAAATAGTATCAAAAGCCAAGGAAGATTTACCAGAGCCTGACAGGCCGGTAATAATGATTAACTTATCGCGAGGAATTTCGATATCAAAATTTTTTAAGTTGTGGGTTCTAACCCCCTGAATCTTAATTGTGTCCATTTGTAGATTATAATTTATTTGTAAAACTGCTAATATACTGCTTTTTGTAATGCTTCTCCATAGATAAATTTAAAAGGACGGATATTTTATGAAAGCAGTTCCTGCTTTGCTTAATTCCCATGAAAAAAAAGCGGCTTATTCCTTAGCCACTATTTACTCATTACGGATGTTGGGCTTATTTATGATCCTGCCTGTATTTTCCCTATATGCTAAAGACCTTAGTGGCAGTACCCCGGCATTAATTGGTATTGCAATTGGGTCTTATGGTTTAACCCAGGCCTTTTTCCAGATACCATTTGGAATGATTTCCGATAAAGTTGGAAGGAAGCCCATGATAATTCTTGGCTTAGTTATTTTTGCACTGGGAAGCCTGGTTGCAGCAATGTCTACCAGTATTTATGGTGTTATAGCCGGGCGTTTAATACAGGGAAGTGGTGCAGTTGCAGCGGTATTAATGGCAATGGCAGCTGATTTAACCCGAGAAGAGAATCGCATGAAAGTTATGGCTACCATAGGCATTAGTATTGGTTTTTCTTTTGCTCTAGCACTGGTAACGGGTACTCTATTAGCTCCAATATTTGGCCTCAGTGGTATTTTTTACTTTACCGCAATTTTAGCTATTGTTGGAATATTCATTGTAATTTATATAGTCCCAAATGTTCAACAGGTGAAATGTCATAGAGATACAGAAACCATTGTTGAAAATTTAAGCTCTATTTTAAAAGACCAACAACTTTTACGATTAGATTTTGGAATTTATATTTTGCATATGGTATTAACTGCAACATTTTTGGTAATGCCAATGATTTTAGTAGATCAGCAATACGCAAATATTAGTTTGTCTGATCATTGGATGGTTTATTTGCCGGTAATGTTTTTTTCTATGATTTTAATGGTCCCCTTTATTATATTAGCTGAAGCAAAAAGAAAGATGAAAGCAGTTTTTATTGGTGCTATTTTAACTATGATAATTGCTCAGTTGGGTTTTTGGAATAGCTATCAGTCTATTTATGGTTTAGTTGGGTTTTTATTGATATTTTTTACCGCGTTTAATTTATTAGAGGCTTCTTTACCTTCTCTGGTTGCCAAAGTATCCCCTACAGAAAATAAAGGAACGGCTATGGGTGTTTATAGTACCAGTCAGTTTTTAGGTGCCTTTAGTGGTGGCGTTATTGGTGGTAATTTATTGGGATTATATGGGGTTGAATCCATATTTATATTTTCAGCAGGATGTTTTATGGTCTGGTTTATTATTGCTCTAACCATGAAAAACCCAAGGTTTTTGAGTAGTTATATCGTTAATGTTGCTAAAGTTACCAAGCAGCAACAACTACTCTTGACCAAGCAACTCACTGAAATACAGGGGGTTGCAGAAGCTATTGTTATTGTTGAGGATGGAGAGGCATTTTTAAAAGTGGACTTACATGCATTGGACACGGAGTCATTAGCAAATATCTCTAAACAATATAGTTAATATTTACCTGGTCTACACTTAACTATAGCAAGATATTATTGTATCTTTTTATGTAGTTGGGTTAGAAAAACTGTTATTATTCACACAATTAGTTTTAATCTACCAACACCTTCGGGGGATAATAAAATGGAAAAAAAAAATAAAAAACTTAAAAAAATTAGTCACGCAGACTATGAAGGGGAACTGCTCAAGTTACAAATAGAGTTAGTTAAGCTTCAGGAATGGGTTAAGGATAAAAAGTTAAAGGTTGTAGTTTTATTTGAAGGTCGAGATGCGGCTGGCAAAGGAGGGGTAATAAAACGACTCACTCAACACTTAAATCCGCGTATTTGTAGAATTGCTGCTTTACCTGCTCCAACTGAAAGGCAGAAAACTCAGTGGTACTTCCAGCGTTATGTCTCGCATTTACCCGCAGAAGGTGAAATTGTTTTATTTGATAGAAGTTGGTATAACCGTGCAGGTGTTGAGCGAGTAATGAACTTCTGTACTGATGACGAATATTGGGAATTTTTACGTTCCTGCCCAGAATTTGAAAGAATGTTAATTCGCTCTGGAACTATATTAATTAAATATTGGTTTTCTGTTTCAGATGATGTTCAAGAAGAACGTTTCCAAAGCCGTTTAACCGATCCACTAAAACGCTGGAAACTTAGCCCAATGGATTTAGAGTCGCGTTTAAAATGGGAAGCCTATTCTAAAGCTAAGGATGAAATGTTTGCTCATACGGATATTAAACAAGCTCCCTGGTACGTAGTTAAGTCAGATGTTAAAAAACATGCCCGTTTAAATTGTATTTCACATTTTTTAAGTATGATTCCATATAAGGATTTAACTCCTCAAAAAATTAAACTGGAAAACCGTACTGAAAGTAGAGGTTATGTTCGTCCTCCAATGTCCGATCAAACTTTTGTGGAAGAACTTTTTCCTCGTCCATAAATTTTATTTCGTTTAAATTAATATTATATATTTATAAGAGTAGCTGTTTGAATAACCAAGAATCAGAGGTTTTTACCCCTGGGCAATGTTGGATAAGTGATGCTGAGTTAAACCTTGGCATCGGTCTAATAGAGTCCATAGAATCCCGCTTTGTTACTGTTTTTTTTGCTCTTTGTAATGAGCAACGCACCTATGCAAAACAAAGTGCACCATTAACACGATTAACATTTAATGTTGGTGATACACTTAGAAGTCATCAAGGCGAAATAATAATAATTACTGCTATTGATTATCAGCACGGTTTATTCTTATATACAGGAGATAATCCTGAGCAGCAAAAAGTGGTATTAACTGAGACCCAAATAAACCCTGTTATCCAGTTAAACCGCCCCGCACAACGCCTGGCAAATACTCAGATTGATCCTGGTTTATGGTTTGCAATACGCTCCCTTAGTTGGTCGCACCGAAACCAACTACTAAATAATGATTTAATATCATTAACGGGTTGTCGTACCAGTTTAATTGCCCACCAGTTGTATGTTGCTAATAATATTGCCTCACGTTATGCCCCCCGAGTTTTATTAGCCGATGAAGTGGGATTGGGAAAAACCATTGAAGCGGGCATGATACTGCAACACCAACTTTATAATGAAAGAGTAAAAAGAGTATTAATTGTAGTACCTGAAAGTTTAATGCACCAGTGGTTGATTGAAATGCACCGCCGCTTTAATCTTCGCTTTAGTATTTTTGATGAGCAGCGCTGTCAGGCAGAAGAGCAAAGTTCGGGTATGGAAAATGCTTTTTTTACCGAGCAACTGATACTCTGTTCATTATCCTTTTTAACCCGTTCTTCCAAACGTATGTTACAGGTTCTAGGCGGTCAATGGGATATGTTAATTGTTGATGAAGCACACCATTTACAATGGGATCGAGAGCAAAGCAGTTTAGAATACCAATGCATAGAGCAATTAGCCAAATTAACCAAAGCCGTATTATTGCTAACTGCCACACCAGAACAATTAGGTAAAGAAAGTCACTTTGCCCGATTACGTTTACTGGATCCCGATCGTTTTCCAGATTTTGATCAATTTATTAAACAGGAAGAGGACTATCAGCCAATTGCAATTTTGATTGAGAAATTACAATCACAATACGCCTTAGCTTCCAAAGATATTCAACAGCTTGAATCCATTTGCCAAATATCTCTAACTGAACTACAGAGAAATGATCTTTTTGCGGCTAATACTATAGATTCAAGGACTGGATTATCTGCATTTAGACAAGAGCTTATTGAGCAATTACTAGATCGACATGGCACGGGTAGAATTTTATTTAGAAATACCCGGGCAACAGTTCGTGGTTTTCCACAACGTAAGCAAATCGCATACCCTCTGGAGTTACCTGCTGCTTATAGAGAACACTTATTAGCCATACAACAGAGTAGTGTCAATGATGCTCAACTATTATTAAGTTTAGAGGTATTATATCAGCAAACAGAGCTAGAACCGCAGCCAGCTAGACATAAAAGCTGGATAGAGATTGATGGACGTATTGATTGGTTAGCCCAGTTGATTAAAGATCTTGGTGCCGAAAAAATATTAATCATCTGTGCTTTTTCTGAAACTGCACAGCAATTAAACCACATATTAAAACAAAAGTTTGGCATTCATAGTGCAGTTTTTCATGAAGCTTTAAATTTAATTGAGCGAGATAGAGCTGCTGCATATTTTGCTGATGAAGAGGCCGGTTGCCAGGTTTTGGTCTGCTCTGAAATTGGTAGTGAGGGCCGAAATTTCCAGTTTTCACATCATCTGGTATTATTTGATTTGCCCTTAAATCCTGATCTACTAGAGCAACGTATTGGGCGTCTGGATCGCATTGGTCAGACTGAAGATATTCAATTACATATTCCTTATTTTAAAAATAGCCCGCAAGAGTTGATGTATTGTTGGTATAGCCAGGGTTTAGGTGCTTTTGAACACCTTTGTCCTGCCGCCCTTCAAATTTATAAACAACTCAATCCTTTGTTAGTTGATTTTTTACATCAAATCGACAGTAGTGATAGGGCTGCTTATGTGGAGCAACAGGAGTTTATAGAAACCACTCAACAACTCAGCCTGCAATTAAATAAAAAATTGCACCAGGGGCGGGATCGTTTATTAGAATTTAACTCCTGTCGCGTCGCGGATGCACAACTATTAATAGAAAAAACACAATATAATGATCAAAATTCTCAACTAGAAGGTTATTTAGAGCAGGTTTTTGAGGTTTTAGGAGTTGATAGCGAACTACATAAAAAAAATAGCTTTATTATTCGTCCAGGCGAGAAAATGCAATTAGCTATTAGTGGTTTAGAGGATGATGGCTTAACCTGTACCTGCGACAGAGATACTGCTTTAAGCAATGAGGATATGCAATTTCTAAACTGGGCTCACCCGCTAGTAGTTGATGTGATGGATCAAATTCTTTCATCAGAACTTGGCAATACCGCAATGGTTATGGTTCAATCTGCCGATCTGTTTATTGATGGAAATAATCCAATTGCTCAGGGAAGTTTATTATTAGAATCCCTTTTTATTATTGAATCTAAAGCCTCGAATGTTCAGCATATGTTTGCTTTATTAAGTGATATTAATGGCAGGGAGATCCCTCATTCAATGGTGCAATCTCTAGCTGCTGGACAAATTGAAAATATTGATAATGAAACCATTAAAAAGATTATTGAAGTGTATAAGGATGAGATAAAATCCATGATAGATGATGCCAATAGCCTGGCTTCAAAAAAATCTAATAAACTTATTGATGTCTTATTTTTACACAAACTGGGTGGCTTAAATAGAGAAAAAACTCGCCTTGAAGATTTACAAAAAATAAATCCAGCAGTTAGGACAGAAGAAATAGAATTTTTTGCACAACAAATTCAATTATTACAAACGAATAAAGATTTGGCTGCTTTTAGACTGGATGCCATACGTTTGCTTGTTGTCACTTAATGCAATAGACACTTAATGCAATAGACATTGAAAGTGGAGGGTAGTTAATCACTTAATACCAGACGAAAACCTATACCGCTAACATGAAAATCTGCTTTAGCCTCACCCTGACTGGATGACTGGCAAAGGTGTTGATTATCTCCCCAGCTACCACCACGATAAACATGTAAATCACCTTTTTGATCGGCTACCCACTCCCATACATTGCCGTGCATATCGTATATATCCCAGGCATTGGCTTTATAACTGCCAATTGGAGCGGTTATTGTATGACCATCATCCTGACTTTTATCTTTCCAATCATTAGCACATTGCTTATCACAAAAGTTTCCATACTCTGCTAAAATATTGATATTATCTCCAAAGCTAAAAAGCTTATTACTGCCTGCACGGGCAGCATATTCCCACTCATAGCTACTGGGTAGACGATAATGTTTGCCCGTTTGCTGATTTAACTTGCGAATAAAGCCCTGAATATCAAACCAGCTGATATTTTCTATAGGGCAGTCCGTTCCACAGTCTTTAAATCGAGAGGGGTTATTTCCCATAATATCAAACCATTGTTTTTGAGTTACCTCATATTTAGCCAGTAAAAAATCCTCATTAATACATATTTTTTCTGTATTTGCATTTAGGTTTTTATTAAAACAACCTGCTTTTATTTTTATAAAACTGCCCATAAGATTAGACGAATTAACTTTTTTATCAATAGTATCGTTTACGGGATCATCCATAGTTTTTTTAGTAGTCGCTATTATTACTGGAGGAGTTTCAGTGCTTTCAGCTTGTGTGTCTTGTTCTTTTTCAAGAACAGAAGGTGATGATTTAGTCTGATTAAGTTGTAGTTGTAGTTGTAGTTCAGGGATTGAAGCATCCTGTGGGTTTATTTTGCTTAGAATGGATAAAAAGTGTTCTGCCTTGGGGATATTATCCAGTTTTATATATTTTTTTATAAGCCGTTGATACCTTCGTGCAATTCTGAGTAATCCTGCTTTGGCCTGTTTATTATCTGGAAACTGTTGTAAAACAGAGGAATAACAGTCGTAAGCATTGCCATTGTGTCCCCGTGTTAAATGGTTAGCATCTAAAAGTACTTTGCATTGTATTAGTGACTTTTCAGGCTCTGTAACTAAGTTTGGAAGGGCTGTTGTTGTTTTTTCTGCTTTAGCTGATACAGCTCCTTTTATTATTTCTATTTGCTGCTCAGTTTCTAGTTTAGCTTCTGGAATAGGAACCATAACTACCGATTTAACTTCAGTTGTTGATGGCGTATCTTTTGTTTCTTGATTAATAATTTGTTTAGCAGGTTGAGTTGCATCATTAATTTGTTGTTTGATCTGCTGGGGATGAGTTTCTATTAATGGCTTATTAACTCGTTCTGCTAATTGTAGTTGATATTCTGATAGCAGTGATTCGATTTTCTCTATTTTTTTATATTGAGCCGTTTGCCAGTACGTTATAAAACCTAAAATGATAACCACTCCTAAAAAGGTTAAGCGCTCAATAAGTTTAAATAATACGTTTTTCATAATTTTAATTTAGCTTATTAATTACGGAACCCAGATGAGTATTTTTTTATCTGGGAATTATCCTACTTTTTGAGTAAATTTACTATATTACTCTATCATTACCACCATCAATGGCTACTTGAGCGGCAGTAGTTTTGGCAAATAAGTGACCGCACATTGAAATAGCAAGTTGTGCAACATCTTTGGAGCTAATAGTTGTTTTAAGAATATTATTACTCTTGTATTGCTCAATGGTTAAACCATAATTGTCTGCTCTAGATTGTAATACTTCATCTGTCCAGATAGCCGTATCAAAAACTGCATTAGGGTGAACACTATTAATACGGATATTATCCTTGCCCCATTCCATAGCCGTTACTCTAACTAATTGGTTTAACGCTGCTTTTGATGCAGAATAGGCTGCTGCCCCAGGCCCTGGGGCAGGTACATTTTTAGAACCAATAACTGCAACTCTGCCTCCATTTGGGGCTAAACATAATAAGGGATAAGCCTGTGACAATAGGCTGACATTTGCATCCAGATTAATACGCATAACCTGTTGCCAATGTGAGAGGCTGAGATTAGCAACTTTACAAGCCTGTGGGAATATACCTGCATTTAATACTATTATATCCAGTCCACCAAAGTTCTTGATGGTGGTTGTAATAGCATCTTTAATGGCATCTTCATTGCTAATATCACACTCTATTCCAACAAAATTTGCACTGGAGTAGAGTGTGTTGATTGATTTATCAATATCCAGGCCTACTACTGCAGCACCTTGTTGTAATAAAGAATCTACACAGGCTTTACCTATGCCCGAAGCGGCTCCGGTAACAATAGCAATTTCTCCGGTAAATTCAGGTAAAGCATTAGATTTTTTTAATTTAGCCTGTTCCAGTTCCCAATATTCCACATCAAAAATATCTTTACTGGGTAAAGCTTTATAGGCATCTAAAATTTCAGAGCGTTGAATAATTTCAATACTATGCTGGTAAATATCTGCAATAATATTAGCTTCTTTAACTGATTTACCCACACTGAATAAGCCAAACTTAGGGTCTAAAATTACTCTTGGCATAGTATCTAAAATACTTAAGGAGTTATTTTTATACTTTTTAAAATAGCTCTTATAATTATCTATATAGTTACTAAGATCCTGCTTAGAAGTTTCTTTATTATTACCAAAATCAATTAATAAGGGTAATTGTTTGGTACGAATAACATGATCTGGAGTTGCGGGACCCTGCTGACTAAAACGTGATAAATCAGCATGCTGGCAAAAGGCGGCAATAGTTTCATTTTGATAATTATTAACAACTACAGCCTGATTAAGCTGCTGTGAAATTTCTTTGCGTAAACTAGCTACTTCTAAAATAGGAAAAGTAGAGGAATTAGTAGCAGCAGTTGATGGAACGGACCAGGCATTTTTTTGCTGTAAATATAACTCCGCTTTTTCAACTAATTGAATCATTCTACCATAGGATTCTTTTGCGCTATCACCAAATGAAAAAATTCCATGATTTAACAGTACCATGCCAATAGTATTATTGGTTTTTCCCTGAGGGAATAATTTGGCACATAATAAGGATAAATCGAAACCAGGCATGATATAGGGGATAACCACAATAGAGTCACCATAAATATCTTTAATGCGCTGCTCGCCATCATGGGTATTGGTAATGCTGATAATGGCATCCGCATGGGTATGATCAACATATTTATAGGGTAATAATGCATGTAATATTGTTTCTACTGATGGGGTGGGTGCAGAGGCATCCAGAAGATGAGTTTTTAACTCATTAACCATCTGACTATCAGTCATTGCTTTAAGCTTGGCCAGTTTTAAAAGGTGTGCCATCTGTACTGGAGCATAACCTGCAGCTGCTATAGTTTCTAAATCCCAGCCACTGCCTTTTACATATAACACTTCGGTTTTATTGCCAAAAATATCATTTTGTGTCAGCTTTACGGATGTATTTCCTCCACCATGCAGTACCAGAGATTTATCTTGTCCTAAAAGTCTGGAACTATATACTCGTAGTGCTAAATCATCTTTATACTGTTGTGCATCTAAATCATTCCATAAGTTTTGCATAGTTTTACCGTGTTTTATATGTTGTAAGAATAAAGCTAAATTATAACATGCTTGATTAATCGCTTGTTTAACAGCAAAAGGAAAAGTTTTGCCGCTTTTTTGTTAATTTACTTTTCTGCCTCACGGGTCTTTAATGGCTAAGTTATTGATTATTTGATTATCCACTAAGTTGGCATGTGCTTTGCTTTAGTCAAGTATAGAAAAACATATTTGATTTAAAGAAAGGCACAGATAATGGCAATCAGTTTTGATAAATTTTTAGGTATACACGATGATGCGCTAATGATTCGTTCTAAGAGAACAGAGATTTTAGCATCAAATATTGCCAATGCTGATACACCTGGATATAAGGCTCAGGACATTGATTTCCAGCAGGCTATGAAAAGTGCACAGTCAGGTGGAAGTGATTTTAAAATGCAAACTACCAGTGATAAACATATTCAAGGGACAGGTTTTGCTATAGATGGTGACATTAAATATCGTCAAAATAATCAACCATCAGTTGATGGTAATACGGTTGAAACGCATACTGAAAAAACAGCTTTTGCTAAAAATGCACTGGAATATTCTTTCACCTTAGAAGTGTTAAATAAAAAATTCTCAGGTATCCGAAAAGCTCTTAAGACTGCAGGCTAAGAAATAAATTATGAAATATATCGTGTTACAAGGAGAAACAAATGGGAATGTTTAATAATTTTGCAATCAGTGGCTCTGCAATGAATGCACAATCCATTCGTCTTAACCTTGTTGCCAGTAATTTGGCAAATGTTAATAGTGTATCCAGTAGTGTTGAGGATACTTATAAAGCCCGTCATGCAGTGTTTCAAACAGCTTATCAAAATAGCTTAGATGGTTTTGCAAATGGTCCCGAAGCCGCAGGAGTAGCGGTTAAAGGAATAGTGGAAAGTGATGCCCCATTACATGCTGAATACCGTCCCAATCATCCTCTGGCAAACAAGGAAGGTTATGTTTATATGCCCAATGTTAATCCTATAGAAGAAATGACAGATATGATTGAAGCATCACAATCGTATAAAAATAATGTACAAGTTCTGGATACAACTAAGCAATTATTAATGAGAACAATTCGAATGGGCAAAGGTGGGTAAAGTCTAAAAATTGGTAATCCGATTTGAATCTACCTAGGGGGAAAAGCTCGGGTAGAAAATTGTAAACAAGACAAATGACATAGAAGTGGGTTTGGGAGAAGGTAATGACAACAATTAATACTAATCAGGGTGTATATAACAATTTGGGTTTATCCCGAACAAATGAAGTTAAGACTGAAGAGAGCAAGGAGGATCAATTTATGAAATTGATGATAGCTCAACTACAAAATCAGGATCCATTTTCACCTCAAGAAAATGGAGAATTTTTATCTCAGCTGGCTCAGTTTGATACAGCTACAGGTATAAGTGATTTACAAAATTCTTTTACTAGCTTTAATAATACCATGCAGTCTAACTCTGCACTACAGGCTTCAACTTTGGTAGGACACTCCGTATTAATTCAGGATAGTATAGGTTATTTACAAGGCTCAGAAGGAGTTTCTGGTAATGTTAGCTTAGAAGCTTCTACTAATAAATTAACAATTGAGGTGACCGACTCTGCAGGACAGCTAATAAAAACCATTAATATGGGTCAGCAAAAGTCAGGAGCGGTTAAATTTGAATGGGATGGAATGGATGAACGTGGCAATTTAATGCCACCTGGAAAATATAGCTTTGAAGCAAATTCAAAAATTGGAGGTGTTGATGTAGGCCAAGCTCTTTCTTTAAGTGCAAAAGTTGAAAGTGTAAGCATTGGACAATATGGACAAGGATTAAAATTGAACTTAGTGGGATTGAATCAAGTTGACTTTTCGTCTGTCAGTGAAATTAAATAATAAATAACTAAAAAGGGAGTATACAAATGCCTTTTAATATAGGAATTAGTGGTTTAAATGCAGCTAATGCCGATTTAAAAACTACAGGAAACAATATAGCTAATGCGGGAACAATAGGTTTTAAATCTTCAAGAGCAGAATTTTCAAATATCTACTCACTAACTAAAGCGGGTGCAGCAAGTACAGCAATAGGCTCAGGTGTACGAGTATCTTCAATTGCTCAGCAGTTTACTCAGGGAAATGTGAGTTTTACTCAGAATACGATGGATGTAGCTATCAACGGTGATGGATTTTATACCCTGAAAGATGCTTCTGGTTCATCATTGTATACTCGCAATGGACAATTTAAAGTAGATAAGAATGGTTTTGTAGTAACCAATGATGGTTATAATTTACAGGGCTTTCAAGTAGATAAAGCAACAGACACCATTAATACGGGGCAGGTTGGCAGTCTCCAATTAACTACAGCACAAATTCCTCCACGATCAACGTCAACCTCGGAACTACTTGCGAATCTGGATGCGGCTTCAACTACAATGCCAGCCCCTTCAGTTGTTAATGGAGGTACTGCAGTAGATATTGATCCTGCTGATCCCAGTACTTATCATCATACCACTTCTTATACCACCTATGATTCTTTAGGAAATGCTATGCTGACCTCCCTCTATTTTCAAAAAACAGAGGTGGCTCCAGCTGGGGCTAATGGCGGCTCTGAATGGATTATAGGGGTAAGGACTGTAGATGGTTCCGGTGCTCCTATACCTGCTGATAATGCAGTAGCTCCCATTCAGGAAACTACAGATTTTGTTGCTGAATTTGAGACATCAGGAACATTAAGTTTTATAGACGGTGTTGCTGTTACCGCAACAACTTCATCCTTGACTCTTGATTACCTGGCTGCTGGAACAGGTAATCCAACAGGAGCGGCAGATCAGACGTTTACCATTGATATTGCCGGTTTAACCCAGTATGGTGCAAACTTTGGTGTTAATGACCTTAAACAAAATGGTTATACTACAGGTAATTTAGCTGGTATAGAAATTGATCAGTCTGGTATTATGCTAGCAAGATTTACCAATGGTGAATCACAAAAATTGGGCCAGATTATATTAGCAGGATTTACAAATCCTCAAGGTTTGGGGCAGGCAGGAAATAATAATTGGACACAAACATTTTCTTCTGGTGAACCCGTAGCGAATGTTCCTGGTGATGGCGGCTTGGGATTGGTTACATCTGGAGCATTAGAGGAATCTAATACGGACTTAACAGAAGATCTAATAAATTTGATTATTGCACAACGTAATTTTCAGGCAAATGCTAAAACTATTACTACTGCGGATACTATTACTCAAACCATTATTAATATGTAAAGCTGAATAATTATGGTCAGAGTCAAATTGCATGTGCTATTTTTTTACCTGGCATATATTCAATTTTTCTGACCCTGGATTATTGATACTAAAAATACATTTAATATACAATTCATTGTTCCATTCCCTGGAAGCTCCTCTTTTTTTCAAATTTTTTTAATAGATTATACTGCTTGAATTTAGTCTAAATTTAACAACTGATTAAATTTTTGTAAGTTATTTTATTGTTAAATAATTTGGCTTATTTTATGCATATATAATTATAGATTGTTAATAAACTGACTAATTACTCATATAGTTAAATAAAATATTACTCCAGCTATAATTTTTGAGTTTTATTTAAGGGAATTTCTATGGATCACTTCTTATTTACTGCAATGTCGGGAGCAAAGCAAATTGCTTATGCCCAACAAGTAAATGCCAATAATTTGGCAAATGCACGAACCTCTGGTTTTAAGCAAGATTTTGCAGATGCGAGAGCAATGCCTGTTTTTGGCCCGGGTATGCCCACACGAGTTTATTCTATGACGGAACGACCTAGCTCAGATTTTACCCCAGGAGCTTTTATCTCAACAGGCAGGGAGTTGGATGTTGCTTTAAAAACAGAAAATGGATTTTTAGCTGTTTTAGATAAAAATGGAGTGGAGTCATATACTCGCAGTGGTGAGTTACAAATAGATGCAACGGGATTATTAAGAACGGGTAACGGTTTAATGGTGCTTGGTGATGGAGGGCCCATATCTATTCCTCCTTCAGATAAAATTGAAATAGGCAGTGATGGAACTATTACTATTCACCCAGTAGGACAAGCTGAAACAGTTACAGCAAATATAGGTCGATTAAAATTGGTTAGACCTGATTTAAAGGGTATGGAAAAAAATGAACAAGGCCTGTTTGTAAGTAAGGATGGACAACCATTAGAGGCATCTCCGGATACCTATCTGGTAAGTGGTATGACAGAAGGTTCTAATGTTAATGCTATTGCAGCAATGACCAGCATGATTGACTTGGCCAGACAATATGAAATGCAAGTTAAAATGCTAAAAACAGCCAAGGAATTGGATGATTCAAGTTCACAATTATTACGAATGAGTGGTTAACTTTGATGAACATTTGCTTTACAAGAAAAGGAGTTAAATTATGAATCCAGCATTATGGGTAGCAAAAACAGGTCTGGATGCACAGCAAACCAGATTACAGGTGGTATCTAATAATCTGGCTAATGCCAGTACGGTAGGTTTTAAAAAAGATCGGGCTGTATTTGAAGATCTGATTTATCAAAATTATCGTCAGCCAGGTGCTCAATCAACTCAAGACTCAACCCTGCCTTCAGGATTAATGTTGGGCACAGGTGTTAGAGTTGCAGGTACGCAAAAATCACATACACAAGGAGGCTTTCAACATACAGGCAATGCATTAGATATTGCTATACAGGGGAATGGTTTCTTTCAAGTATTAAGACCAGATGGTTCACTAGCATATACACGCAATGGACAGTTTCAAGTAAATGAGCAAGGGCAAATAGTAACCAATGATGGCTACCAGTTAGATCCATCTATCGTTGTTCCAGAAAATATGGTCAGTTTAACCATTGGAAGTGATGGTACCGTTACCGCTTTAGAGCCTGGAAATACGGCTCCAACTAATTTAGGAACGATAGAAACAGCACAATTTATTAATCCATCGGGTTTAATGCCAATTGGTGAAAATCAATTTTCAGAAACTCAGGCCAGTGGAGCACCTAATACGGGGATTCCAGGTTTAGATGGAAAGGGGAGTTTATTACAGGGCTCACTTGAGAGTTCAAATGTTAATACGGTGGAAGAATTAGTTAATTTAATTGAGACCCAACGAGCATTTGAAATGAACTCAAAATCCATATCAACGGCAGATCAAATGATGTCATTCTTTACCAATAATGTATAACCAGGGTGAAGTATTTAGGTGAATAACATGAAGCACATGAGCAAGTTAGTTTTATTATTTTTACTTATAACAACATTTTCTGGCTGTGCCTATCAGCATAGAAAACCCAGTCCAGAATTTGCACCCGTAAGACCTCCAATAAAAATAGCTCCCGTTACAGAAAATGGAGCCATTTATCAAAAAGTGAATTCAATTAGTTTATTTGAATCTAATAGGGCGCGGCGAGTAGGAGATATTTTAACTGTTGTTTTTGATGAAAAACATGTAGCTAAAAAAGAAACCAAAACTGAAGATAATAAAAGCGGCAGTATTGGCTTATCCGCACCTACTGTGTTTGGTAAAACAGGGGATTCACTGGGAGCTTTGGATGTATTAAACAATAGTATTGCATCCACTAATGATTTTAAATCCAAGGGTAAAAGTGAGCAAAAAAATTCATTAACGGGTAGTATCTCAGTAAGTGTTGTTGAAGTATTACCCAATGGAAACCTGGTTATTAGAGGAGAAAAATTATTAACCCTGAACCAGGGGGACGAATACGTACAATTATCCGGTATTATACGAAGCCTTGATCTGGGGGCTGATAATATGGTGATCTCATCAAAAATAGCTAATGCAAAAATTGTTTATAGTGGTCAGGGTATGACACATGATTCTAACCAGGGTGGATGGGGAACCCGATTTTTCTTAAGCGATAAATGGCCGTTTTAAAACCATTAATTGATAAACCTCCTATGTGTTATTTTGATATGAGTGAATAAATAAATTATAGAGTTGATAATTAATAAAACAACACCATAATTAAGTTAATTATCGTATTCAATTATTATACTCAATTATTATTTATTCATGAATCCACTACTTTTTGCTTTAATTATCCTTATCGCTTTGCCCATTACTGAAATCTATTTTTTAATTGAAGTAGGCTCAGTGATTGGTGCTATTCCAACTATTATTATCACTATTTTTACTGCGGTTACGGGTATTTCATTAATTCGAATTCAGGGTATCAGTACAGTACAAAAACTACAGATGTCTTTGCAACAAGGGCTGTCCCCTGCAAAAGAAATATTAGAAGGGGTGATGCTTATGCTGGCAGCTGTATCATTGCTTATGCCTGGATTTTTATCGGATAGTTTAGGCTTTTTATTACTTATCCCCCCGCTAAGACGTTGGCTTGCCAGTTTATATATTGCAAAACAAAACCTCTCTACCAGGCATTCTCAGAATGCTAATAATGCTTCATATCTCGAAGGAGAATATGAAGATTTAAGCAATAAAGCGTCTATCGAAAAAAAATAAAAATTGTGTCTTGAAAAATTTTTTATTGCCCCTAACTTTACTGTCATTATTAGTCCCATACTATGGGGTTATTTTTTATTAATTTTGTACTAATTATTAAGGAGAAGAATCTGTGAACATACGACCACTTGGAGATCGTGTTATCGTTCGCCGCGTAGAAGAAGAAACAAAAACAGCGGGTGGAATTTATATCCCTGATTCAGCAACAGAAAAGCCATCAGAAGGTGAAGTATTAGCTGTAGGCAAGGGAAGATTAACCGATAATGGTGATGCAATTCCAATGAATGTCAGTGTTGGAGATAAAGTTATTTTTGGCAAATATGCGGGTAGTGAGGTTAAGGTTGAAGGCGAAAACTACTTAATTATGAAAGAAGAAGATATTTTAGGTATTCTTGGATAAAAGATAGTTAGAATTACTCTTATCATAGAATTTATATAAATTACCTATTTAAAGAATTAAAGGATATTTTAAATGGCCGCTAAAGAAGTATTATTTGGTGATGACGCACGTCATCGCATGGTTGCTGGTGTTAATATACTAGCAAATGCAGTAAAAGTTACATTAGGACCTAAAGGGCGTAATGTAGTATTAGACAAATCTTTTGGTGCACCAACTATCACTAAAGATGGTGTTTCTGTTGCTAAAGAAATCGAACTTGAAGACAAGTTTGAAAATATGGGCGCACAAATGGTTAAAGAAGTTGCATCACAAACATCTGATGTAGCTGGAGATGGAACTACTACAGCAACAGTATTAGCTCAATCAATTTTAAACGAAGGTTTAAAAGCAGTAGCCGCAGGCATGAATCCTATGGATCTTAAGCGTGGTATTGATAAAGCAATTAATGCAGCGGTAGCTGAAGTTTCTAAAATGGCTGTCCCTTGTACTGATACTGATGCAATTGCCCAGGTTGGTTCAATCTCTGCAAACTCTGATCAAAGCGTTGGTGATATTATTGCTAAAGCAATGGAAAAAGTAGGCAAAGAAGGCGTTATTACTGTTGAAGAAGGTAAAGCATTAGACAATGAACTCGATGTTGTTGAAGGAATGCAGTTTGATCGTGGTTACCTTTCCCCTTATTTTGTTAATAACCAAGAAACTATGACAGCAGATTTGGAAAACCCTCTTATTTTGCTTCATGACAAGAAAATTTCCAATATCCGTGATTTACTTCCAATATTAGAAGCAGTGGCAAAATCAGGACAACCATTATTAATTATCGCAGAAGATATTGAAGGCGAAGCATTAGCTACACTTGTTGTTAATAACATGCGTGGAGTAGTTAAAGTTTCTGCAGTTAAAGCGCCTGGTTTTGGTGATCGTCGTAAGGCGATGTTACAAGATATCGCTGTACTAACAGGCGGCTCTGTAATTTCTGAAGAAATTGGTATGAGTCTGGAAGGTGCTACACTAGAAGACCTAGGTACTGCTAAACGTGTACAAATTGGTAAAGAAATTACTGTAATTATTGATGGCGCTGGTGCAACAACAGAAATTGAAGATCGTGTTGGACAAATTCGTCGTCAAATTGAAGAAACTACATCTGATTATGATAAAGAGAAACTTCAAGAACGCGTGGCTAAACTTTCGGGTGGTGTTGCTGTAATTAAAGTGGGCGCTGCAACAGAAGTTGAAATGAAAGAGAAAAAAGCGCGCGTAGAAGATGCTTTACATGCTACTCGTGCAGCTGTTGAAGAAGGCATTGTTGCTGGTGGTGGTGTTGCTTTAATCCGTGCAATAGCTAATATTGGTGATGTAGATGTTGATAACCATGACCAAAAAGTAGGTGTTGATATTGCAAAACGTGCAATGGAAGAGCCTTTGCGTCAAATAGTTTCAAATTCAGGGGAAGAAGCTTCTGTTGTTGCAAACAAGGTATCTGAAGGTGAAGGAAACTACGGTTATAATGCAGCTACATCAGAATATGGTGACATGATCGAAATGGGCATTATGGATCCAGCTAAAGTAACACGTACTGCATTACAAAATGCTGCCTCTGTTTCAGGTTTGATGTTAACTACTGAAGCTATGGTTAGTGACATGCCTGATAAAGCTCCTGCTGGCGGTGGTGCTCCTGATATGGGCGGAATGGGTGGTATGGGAGGAATGGGCGGAATGATGTAAAACTGATTCAAGCTCCCTTCTTTTGCCCAACTTCATTGTTGGAAATGGACGTTTACTTGGCTAAACTTACATTTTCTGCCCTGATTTTGAACAAAATAAGGCAAGCCTGAAACAGTTCTTATGTTTTGCTTATTTTTTCCAAGAAAAGTTTCAAAACACTTAAAAGCACTATCAAAATACTTGATAGTGCTTTTTTTATTGCTAAAAGAGTGACAATATGATAATTAGTTTTTATTCTCCTAGCATCTATTTTCCATGCGTTTTATAATATAACGTATTTTTTTAAGTAAAAGTGATTCCCATTATTAATACTCAAACAATCCCTGCTAATACCGTTTCTACAGCTCCTGTTAATAAGAAAAACTTGTTAGGATTGGATCTTGATAGTCTAACGGCATATTTTTTGGAGCTAGGTGAAAAATCATTTCGTGCAACACAACTTTTTAAGTGGATTCATCAATATGGTGAAGATGACTTTGAAAAAATGACTAATGTCAGTAAAAAATTACGACAGATGTTATCCGATATTGCTAAAGTCAGTGTGCCAAAAGTAGTTGTTGAGCAAAATGCTAAAGATGGAACTAAAAAGTGGCTATTACAACTAGATGATGGCAATTGTATAGAAACGGTTTTTATTCCCGAAAAAAATCGTGGGACCTTGTGTATTTCTACTCAAGTGGGTTGTGCTCTTGATTGTAGTTTTTGCTCTACTGCTCAACAAGGATTTAATCGAAATCTAACCAGTAGTGAAATTATTTCACAAGTATGGGTCGCAAACAAAGCACTGGGTAAAACCCCAAAAGGGGATAGAGTAATAACCAACGTGGTTTATATGGGTATGGGAGAACCGCTGTTAAATTATGAACAACTAATCAAAACAGTAAAAATTTTACTTGATGATAATGCCTATGGTCTATCTAAACGCCGTGTTACTATCAGTACCGCGGGAATTGTACCCGCATTAAAAAAATTACGAGAAAACTGTGATGTCAGTTTGGCTATTTCTTTACATGCTCCCAATAATGAGTTGAGAGATCAACTGGTTCCAATTAATAAAAAATACCCGATTGAAGAATTAATAGCTGCCTGTCAGTATTATTTTTCGGGCGATACAAAAATGAAACAGTTTACTATTGAGTATGTGATGTTAGATCACTTTAATGACGAGCCACAGCATGCTCGCCAACTGGTAAAATTATTAAAACAAATTCCATGCAAAGTGAATTTAATTCCTTTTAACCCCTTTCCAAAAACACAATATAAATGTTCTGGGGCGAAAAGAGTACAAGCGTTTCAAGAGATTTTAAGTAAAGCCGGACTGATAACTACAACTCGAAAAACACGCGGTGAAGACATTGATGCTGCATGTGGCCAATTAGCGGGTAAAATAGAAGATAAAACAGGGCGCTCAGGGAGGAGGGCTTGATGGATAAATTAATGAGCTATCATTTCTTTTTTTACAAATTGTTTCTTTTATCCATAGCTTTTGTATTAACTGCATGCGAGACAATCCCCCTAAGTCAAGAAAGTGTTATCAGTGATGAATATGCAGCAATCAATATACAACATCGTGTAGATGCAAAACAACAAACATCATCAGATAACTATACTCGCCTGGGGGCGGGTTATCTGGCTCAAAATAATTATGAAAAAGCGATGCTTAAATTGCGTAAAGCTATTCGTTTAAATGACCAAAATGCTAATGCGTATAGCTATATGGGCGTTCTCTACTGGCGTTTAGAAAAAACTAGATTAGCAGATATTAGTTTTAAAAAATCCATTCAACTTAGCCAATACAATGCTGCTATTAACCATAATTATGCTTCGTTTTTATGCTCCTCTAAACGTTATAAAGAAGCCTCTAATATGTTTCAAAAGGTGTTTAATAACCCCTTATATGACAGGTTATCAAGTGCTTATCAAGTCTCAGGCGACTGTGATCTTGATTTTTCACAATTAAAAACCGCTGAAAAAAAATATAAAAAAGCACTTAAACTGAATAAAAATAATAGTCTGGCAATGCTAGGACTGGCTAAGTTATATTATAAAAAAGGTAACTTAAAGATCGCATTATATTATTTTGAACGTTTTGAAAAACTGAGTAAGCATTCTCCCGATAGTTTGTGGTTAGGTATTAATTTACAAAGAAAAATGGGGGATAAAAATAAGCTATCCAGTTATATTTTAGTGCTAAAAAATTTATACCCTGATGCGGACGAAACATTATTTTTCGTTGAAGGTAAACAATCGTATTGAAAGTAAAAGAGCTTTCATTTAAGAGTAATAGTTGAAGGTAAAAAAATGTCCGATGCTGAAAATGTAGATGAAATTATTTCCTTTGAAAATAAAGGATTTGGCAATGTGCTACGCAAGGCAAGAGAAAAAAAAGGCTTGTCTCTTGCAGATGTTGGTTCTGAGCTACGTTTGGATGAGGCCATTATTTATGCCCTTGAAAACCAACACTTAGATAAATTACCAGAGCCTGCTTATGTGTGTGGTTATATTCGTAATTATGCTCGATTCATGGAATTGGAAGTTGATAATTTAGTTGATAGTTTTAAAAAAGACGTTTCTTTAAAGTCAAATTTGACATCAGTAAATAGCATTAGCCAGGCTCTTGAAAAGAAGCAGGAGAAAAGAACGGCTCTATTTTTATTCTTTTTAGTTGTTGTATTAGCATTTGG
>JASFYQ010000035.1:0-38096 GCA_045047105.1 Pseudomonadota bacterium
CAACTTATGACAAAACCACACAAAAGTGGACCTGTAAGAAAGTTGCTCACGTTGATTTGGTTGACAAGTCTGTGTTAATGAAATAATTATTTATTAACACTGTGTTAAGATTAAATTAAAGTATAAGTTTAGACTAATGCTTTAATTTACTCTTCTAAGCCCCCATTATCTTTTTGGTAATGGGGGCTTATTATTTATGTAGTTTAAATATCTGTAGTTTAAAAATATATAGTTTAAATTTATCTATTGTTCTAAAGCTTTAAAACAGTAGATAAACTTAAGTTAAATCACAAATGGTAAAAGCAAATGAGTGTAAAAAAAGTATCACACCTGCCTTATGAAAGTTCTTTCGTTCCTGAAATTTTAAATCTGGATCATGGTTTAAAGTTTTCATGTCATAAGGAAATTTCCTGTTTTAATGCATGTTGTAAGCAAGCGGATGTAATGCTTGCTCCTTATGATGTTATACGTTTAAAAAACCGTTTAAATATGGGCTCAGAAGAATTTCTTAAAGAGCATACTGTGCCATGGGAAATGGAAGCCAAGGGTATTGTTGGCGTTAAGTTACGCACTACTGAAGAGAAACACTGCTTATTTATTACCGATGAAGGTTGTGGCGTATATGAAGACCGGCCTGCAGCCTGTCGCTATTATCCATTTGGTTTAATGGGTGTTAAACATACGGATGAAAAAAGTGATGAACAGGCCTATTTTCGGATTAAAGAAGATCATTGCAAAGGTTTTGAAGAGTTTCCTGAAGGTACTAAAGATATTACTATTAGAGAATATCGGAAAGAGCAAGGGGTTGAAATTTTTGATGAATTAAATCGTGACTGGATGCGTTTAATGCTGAAGAAAAAATCAGCAGGCCCTGCAGTAGGTCAAGTATCACCAAGTAGCTTGCAATTATTATTTATGGCAACTTATGATATGGATCGTTTTAATCGTTTTTTACAAAGTGATAATTTTCGTACCATTTATAATGTTTCGGATAAAGAATTTAAAACTATTACTAGCGATGATGTAGAACGTTTAAAGTTTGGCTATCGACTTATGTTACAAATTTTATTTGGTGAAAAAAGTATTGATATTAAAGAAAAAAATATCAAACAACGTTCAGTAGAAAGGAAGGAAATTTGGGAAGCACGTCACCAGGCTGAACTTGAGCTTGCCAGACTCAATGATCCACGTTATGATCCGGAGGTAATGGGAGAGGAAGTTATGTCTATTGATTCTGCACAAGTATCCCAAACAGCTGCTGAAGACGCTAAAAAATAATATGTTACTTAATAATTGTTTAGATTTTACGCAATATTCGCAACTTGATGTTGCAATAGTATCGGATACACATGGAGATATTGTTACTGATGTTACCGATTTGGTAAAACAATGTGATATTGTTATTCATGCGGGCGATATTGGTAATATGGCTGTTCTAGAACAATTACAACCAAAGTTAAAGCATGTTCTGGCAGTTGCTGGTAATAATGATAAACTTTACCTGTGGCAGGTTAAAGATTGGGATATTGTTAGGAAATTGCCAAGAAAACTGGATATTAGTCTATCTGGAGGGGTGATAAGTGTTGAGCATGGTGATGCACATGATGTGAATAAACCCTCACATAAAAGTCTACGTGATGCCCACCAATTTTCACGAGCGGTAATTTATGGTCATACACATCATCAAGTGATTGATGAGGTTGAGCCCGATCTATGGGTTGTTAACCCAGGGGCATCCGGTACAACACGTACCCATGGGGGGGCTTCCTGCCTTAAATTATCAATATCTGAAAATGACTGGAAAATTGAGGCCTATCGCTTTAACGAGTAGCGAGGGCTCAACTTAACAGATTTAATTACGCTTTCTTTCTTCTATAATTTCTGGAATATGAGCACTGGTGTTAACCTGATTAGGCTGTGGTTCATCGGCTTGCTTTTTAGTTTTTTTACCCTCATCATCCCACCACATTAACCAACTATACCAAGGTGTATCTTCATTGGCATCATAGTCTTTTAAGGGTACAATAATAATTTCATCTTGATAAGCTTTTTTTACAACTTCAACTCCAGGTCGTATATCTCCAACTATATTGATTAATTCATCGTCTTCGAAATACAGGCTGAGTCGCGTTTTTTTCATTTCGCTATGGCCTTTTTTTATGGTATGAATATAATCCCAGCGATCATTATGAAAAACGTCAATTAGCATAGGCGTGCCTAAAATAAACTGAACCTGGTCTTTTCTCATGCCAGGTTTAAGTTGATTAACTTTTTCTTGTTCAATAATATTTCCTTGTTGAATATCAATACGATGAGGCATGAAATAGGAACAGGAGGAAAGGGCTATAAAAAAGCTTAGAAGAAGTAATCGAAGAGATAATTTTAAGGGTAATAGCTGCATAAATTTTTTCCAAGAGCCTTATTAATTGGTCAGTAAAATAATTAGCTGATATTACCCTAAAAATACTTAAATTAACAGTTATTCAAATGGTTTATATTGTAATGAAACAAATGCACTACGACCTGGAGCCAGGTATTTTTGTGACAATGCAAAACGTGCTTTTTTAGCATATTCTTTATCAAATACATTATCCAGTTTTCCCATAATAGCCCATTGTTTGTTTATCTGGTAGTTTAAACGTAAATTAAGCGTGGTATAACCTGCAAGCTTATAGGCTTCTGAAGTGTCAATATAGCGTTTAGATGCAGCCTGTATAGATGCCCCATAAGTAAATTGACCTGAGCGAGTATCCATTTGTAGATTAAATAAGTGCTGGCTACGGTTTGGTAATAGTTTATTAGTATCATTATTCTTTGGATCAACCCAGCTATAGTTACTTTGGATGTTCCAATTATTTACAAGTATTTGGTAAGTGAGCTCAATACCATTGATTTTAGCATTAGAAATATTTTTCATGGTGCCATCATAATTATTAGTTGCAGTGTTTAATTCACTAATATATTCGATTAAGTTATCGATCTTGGTGTTAAAGTAATTAATTGACCATTGTTGGTTCTGCCAATTTCCCTTAAGACCCAAATCAAAGCTTTTAGAGGTTTCAGGTTCTAGATTAGGGTTACCTGAGTAAGACGAAGTTGCTCCACCGGGAGTATAGGCAGGATAGCTTTCTAATGGGTAATATAAATCATTAAATGTAGGTGCTTTAAATGCCGTTCCGTATGCAGCGGTAAGTTTTATACTTTGGATGATTGGAACAGCAAGTGATAAATTCCCCGTATTGTGTTTGCTATAGCTTTCATTATCATCATGTCTAGCAGAGGCTGTAAAGTCAAAAGCCTTTTCAAATAATTGGTACTGAGCAAAAATAGCCTTATTATCACGACTGCTTTGGTCAAATTGAGTACTGCTTTTTACTTTATCATTTTCGTAATCTGCACCAAGAGTTAATAAACTATTGTCTAAGACTTCAATATTGTTTTGCCAGCTGAAACTGTCTGATGTGGTATCAAACTGAGATTTTTTAACCTTTTTAAGGTTGTTATCGGAGTTGCTTTGATTCTGTCCCAGTTTAAATGACATATCCCAGATATCATTTACTTGCATATTTACCTGCCCACCAACAACCTGTTCAACATAGTCGGTATTATTTACATAACTTCCATCAAATTCTGAGTTACCCTGGCTACGTAAAAACAAAATACTTAAATCCAGTTTATCTGATATTTTATGTGAGCCGGATAATGAAATGGAAGCATTATCATAAGCGTGTTTTTCACCATTATTGTTGCCGACAAAGTTATATCCATCGGTATTAAAAAAACTTAATCCAAGCTGGTAACTGGTATCCTTATTCCCATTGGAGTAATGTGCATTTATTTTACTGCTGTTTTCAGTTCCATAGCCTGCTTCAATCATTGCACTTTGTTTAGTTGTTCCTTTACGGGTAAAAATTTGTATTACACCACCAATTGAATCTGCACCGTATAGACTAGAGCGAGGCCCACGAACAATTTCAATGCGTTCAATTTGACTTATTGGCAAGTATTCAAATGCCATAGTTCCTGACGTTGCTGAACCTACTCGAATACCGTCGATTAATGTTAGTATATGGTCTGAATTGGTTCCGCGAATATGCAATGAGGTTATGCTGCCATAACCACCTGAGCTATACATATCTATGCCAGGGGTAAGTGACAAAACTTCAGCAATAGAGTTTACCTGGAGTCGGTTAATGTCCTCGCGGGTAATAATGGTAACGGGAGCCATGGTTTCATCAGCGGTATTAGCCGTTCTTGTTGCAGTAACAATAATAGTGGGGATGGTTTTATCAACATCATCATCTGCTGCAAAGGCCAGTGTAGTTGAAGAAAAACAGTTGTTAATTAACGTGCAGGCAACAGCCACACGCAGAGTATTGCGGTATTTCATAGAGTATCCTTTACACCCAACCCGGTGTAATTAATAGTTAAGGGTACTTATTTATAGGTCTCCGGGCTAATGAAGTGTATTAAGGGCTATCGCTAAGTCAAACCTTCCCATATTCTTTTCCTTGTTTAGTATTAGGAAAAATATGAATACAGTGGTATTTTTGACTTATACATCAATTACCGTTGCGGGGGCAGCACTGGATTGTAACCAGTTTCCCAGTTTTGTTAGTATTAAAAGACTAGTAACAAAACATAAATAAGAGGCGCAATTTTATAGTTGTAAAGAGGAGAGGTCAATAACTTTATTTTTTTATCTTTAATTAAAATACTATTTATGGGCAATTATAGAAATGTAGAGCTATTCGTAAAATAATTAATATTTTTACTGCTATCTGGAAAGTATAATAAGAGCTCTTCTTCCAATTAAAAAAATATCAAACTCTAAGTCTTATTGTAGCATATAATGCCAGTTCAGAAATGGAGTTGATGTTTGCATTTCAGCTGTTTTTTAGTGAGTATAGGATACTTTAGTTAACTGTTTTTCATTAAGTTTTTTACTCTAACCGAAGCCGGTGGATGGCTGTCATACCATGCTGAGAAAATAGGATCAGGGGTTAGGGTACTATAATTATCCTTATATAATTTAACCAGCGCATCAATGAGCTTTTGAGCACTGGATTGGCTGGCGGCATAATCATCTGCTTCAAATTCATGCTTACGGCTAAGTAGGGATGAAATAGGCGAAAATACAAAGGTAAACACCGATGAGGTTAAGGCAAATAATACTAACGCCGCATAAATAGAAGCATTTTCCATACCTAAGCCAGTGTAAAACCAATCTTGTTGCATAAGGTAACCCAGAGCTGCGAAACCTGCCAGAGTTAAAAAAGCCATGCTGATCACGCGCTTTAATATGTGCTTATTTTTAAAATGACCTAGCTCATGTGCTAATACCGCCTCAATTTCTTCGTCATCCAGAGAATTTAATAAATTGTCAAAAAATACAATGCGTTTTTGTTTTCCCAGACCAGTAAAATACGCATTACCATGACTGGAGCGTTTGGAGCCATCCATAACTAAAATTCCTGAACTGGTAAAACCACAACGGGACATTAGATTTTCAATTCGCTGTTTGAGCTGTTGGTTATCCAGCTCAGAAAATTTATTAAATAGTGGCGCTATAAAAGTTGGATATGCCCACATCATAAGCATGCTAAAGGAAAACCATACTATCCAGGCATAAATCCACCATAAACTTCCAGCACTCTGCATTAACCATAGAATGACAAATAATAGCGGCACGGATATTATTAGCATAAGTAAAAACTGTTTAAGCATATCACTAATAAATAACTTTAAATTACTTCGATTAAAACCAAATTTTTCTTCAACTACAAAGGTATTGTATAGTGAAAAGGGTAAATCTAATAAAGAGGAAATTAGTGAAAATATCAGGATAAAAATAATGCCTGTTATGATGGGATCAAAAGAGTATAATAATACTTGTTTATCCAGCCAGTTCAGACCTCCACCCAAAGTCCATAGCAATAATAATAAGTTACCAAAGATTAGCTCATACTGTGAAAATTTTATTTTTGCAATGGTATAATTGGCAGACTTTTGGTGATTTTGTAAAGATATTTTTTCTGCAAATGCTTCGGGAACCTGCTGTTTATGTTTGTTTACATATTGCGTTTGTCTTTTATTTAACCACAATTGAATAGTTAAGGTTAATAGCAACATAAAAAGAAATATTTGAGTAAAAAGAGCCATAAGTTTTTTGTTTGTTATAAAAAAGCAATGGTTATTGCTTTTGGGGTTAATAAAATTTAATCAGTATTTGATTGATGTTAATACAGATAAGTCTCTTCTCCTATTTTTTCAAGCGGAGGTGGAGGTATTTATAAATATAGAAATTTAGAATTTTAATAGTTAAATAGAGGAGTAACTAGTGCAAGATCAAAGAAACTTGATTTGGATTGATCTGGAAATGACAGGGCTTGAACCAGCAACCGATCGTATTATTGAAATTGCGACTATTATTACCGATCAATATTTAAACACTATTGCTGTCGGTCCTATGTTGGCTATTCATCAAGATCAATCTCTGATGTCTAATATGGGAGAATGGTGTACTAAGCAGCATGGTTTGTCAGGTTTAACGAAGCGAGTGGCTAATTCAACTATTACTTCCGCAGCAGCAGAACAACAGACCCTAGAATTTATCAGAAAATACGTTCCAGCAGGAGTGTCTCCTCTTTGTGGTAATTCTATTGCCCAGGATCGACGTTTTTTAGTTAATGAGATGCCCACCTTAGAAGTATTTTTTCATTATCGTAATTACGATGTAAGTGCAGTAAAAGAGATGCTTAAACGTTGGTCTCCAAAATCTTTTGCTGGTGATTACAATGGCGTTCCCGTTTTTGAAAAAAACTCCCAACATCTTGCTTTGAGTGATATTGAAGATTCTATTGCTGAGTTAAAACATTATCGAAAATATTTTTTTAAAGATCTTGATTAAAGTTAAATTATTCTGGCATCAGAAGAAATTTATGCCAGAATATTAATAATAAATCGCTACTTGTTTATTAAATGAGAGACAATTTTTTCAGCTAATTCACTGGGAACAAATTTAGTGAGAACATCATTTGCTCCTGCCGCAATAGCATGCTGTAAATTCATCTGCCCATTGAGTGAGGTATGCATTAATACATGGATGTCCTTATATTCCGGGAGATTACGAAGTTCCTTTACAAAGGTGTAACCATCCATTTCTGGCATTTCAATATCACATAAAATCATATCAATGGCCTGGCCTTTATAATTTAGAATCATATCCAGTGCAATTTTTCCATCCTGTGCCGTCATATGTTCTAAGCCCAAAATATCTAAAGCCATAAGGGTTTGTTTTACAGCCATGGGTGAATCATCTATTACCAATACTAATTTCCCGCGAATTTTATCTATCTCGCTTTCAGCTGCAGCTGCAGCTGCCACAACTTCGCTATGGTCAACTTCAATACCGAGCACTTCTCCAAGTACTTTTTCAATATCAATTATTTGTACTAACTCATCCTCAATAAGTGTTATTCCTGTAGTATAACTTGCTAGGCCGCCTTTTTGCTGACTGGGTGGTTTAACATCCTTCCAGTCAATAACTACAATTTTGTCTACTTTGGTTATCCATAAACCCTGGGTACTACGGTTGATCTCAGTAGTAATAATTGAGCCTTTTAGCATATCTTCTGTATTAAGTTGTGCATGGCTTGAACGAATTGCCTGAGCTAGATTAATAATAGGGAAAGTATCCCCACGGATATTTAATACTCCGAGTACATTAGGGTTTGCAGCGGGAAGCTGGTTTAATGAAGGACAGGGAATAACCTCTTTTACCTTGAGAACATTAATGCCAAAACGCCGCTTTGTGCCAAGGTGAAATAATAGTAACTCAAAACGGTTGGTCGAATCAGCGCCAGATGAATTAGTCTTATTGATCAGTGTTGACACTATATTTTCTCCTAGTTTGGTAGAGGTAAAATTTAAAACTTAAGAAATAACAAACAAAAAACGCAATCTAATGATATAAAAAGTACTATCGGTAGAACTATAATTAAGTTTAATTATTTATGCAATTGAAGTTAGAATTATAATATCTAAATCTTTGGCCAAAGATAAATTGTACTTATGTTCTTTGATGATTATGGCTTATAAACAAGTATTTAACTTTAAATATCTAAAATTATAGACTATTTTAGGTGAAAATATGCATTATTGAGAACTGGATTAGCATTAGAATGAGTATTTATTTTTAAGTTTCTTTTATTTTTTTATAAAAACCACTTGCAAAGCAAAAAAAAAGAGGTAAAATACCCCAACTTTTGAAGATACACGTTTATTTATAACGCATGTTTATTAAAAAGTTGACAGGTTACGGGGTATAGCGCAGTCTGGTAGCGCGCTTGCTTTGGGAGCAAGATGTCGGGAGTTCGAATCTCTCTACCCCGACCAATTAACCTGGTATATATAAGATTGATAAGTGAAGCCTTATTTATTCGTAATTAAAGAGTGCAAAACTTAGCATTAGCAGTACAAATTTATAGCAACTTACAAAAGATAAAGAATTTTGCGCCCGTAGCTCATCAGGATAGAGCATCGGCCTTCTAAGCCGAGGGTAGCAGGTTCGAATCCTGCCGGGCGCGCCATTTTCAGGCTCGGTATATCATAGGTCTGCATAAGCAGAGATATAATATTATGGTGAGCGTAGCTCAGTTGGTAGAGCTCAGGATTGTGACTCCTGCGGTCGAGGGTTCGAACCCCTTCGTTCACCCCACTTTTTTTATCTTAAAATAGTACAGCTTAATCTTATTTATATATAAAAATATTGAATAGCAGGTTTATCTCGATTTTATACTTGTCTTTATATTCAATACCCCCATACTACAAGCATGTGAAAACAGGGCTAAGAGTATGTGGAAATGCGGGAGTGGCGGAATTGGTAGACGCGCTGGATTTAGGTTCCAGTGCCGCAAGGTGTGAGAGTTCGAGTCTCTCCTTCCGCACCATTATTTATTACCAACCACAATAAGGCAGTGCAGAATTTTATTTTGCTCGACTATAGAGTCTAATTGCCAGTCAGATAGCTTATTTTTCAAGCAAAACTATTCTATTTACAAGCAATAGACGTAAAAATATAGTAAAATTCACAAAATAAATAGACACTGTTTTTGGTAAAATTATATAACTCTTAGTTTTAGTAAGAGTTGCTTTACTATATCAGACTCACTCAATAGACAAATTTCGATATTACGGGGATAAAAAATGCAGGTTGCAGTTGAAGTTAAAGAAGGATTAGAAAGAATAATAACAGTAGGATTACCAGCAGGTGATTTAGAAAAGGAAGTTCAATCCCGCTTACAGAATTTATCCCGTACAACAAAATTAAATGGTTTTCGTCCAGGGAAAATACCTTTTGCCGTGATTAAGAAACGCTTTGGTCAGCAGGTTAATGTTGAAGTACTAAATCAAAAGGTTCAAGAAAGCTTTTATCAAGCGGTTTCGCAAGAAAAACTTCGTCCAGCAGGCGTTCCTGAAATAAAACAGGTAGAAGACGATAATAAAGAGACAATTTCTTATACTGCTCAATTTGAGGTTTATCCCGATTTTGAACCAGCTTCAATTGAAGGCAGTGAATTTGAAAAACCTATGGTAAATATTGTAGACGCTGATATTGATAGCACTATTGAAAATATTCGTAAGCAACAGCAGCATTTCCATGAAGCCGAACGTGAAGTTCAGGAAAATGATAAAGTGACTCTTAACTTTACTGGTACTATTGACGGAGAAGCATTTGAAGGAAATGAAGGCAAGGAAGTTCCTCTTGTTATTGGCTCCAAGCAAATGATAGAAGGTTTTGAGGAAGGAATTACTGGAGCTAAAGCTGGAGATGATCTTACCTTAAACTTAACTTTTCCAGAAAAATACCACTTTGAAAAAGTAGCGGGTAAAGCGGTAGAATTTAAAGTTAACCTGGTTAAAGTTGAAGCACCACACCTTCCTGAGTTAAATGATGATTTCTTTAAGCTTTTTGGTGTAACAGAAGGTGGAGAAGAGGCCTTTAGAGCAGAAGTTAAAAAGAACATGGAAGTAGAATTAGAAAAAAGCATCCATGTGAAAATGAAAGATGCGGTTATGGATAGATTCCAGGAATTAAACCAAATTGATATACCTAAAGCTTTAGTGGAAGATGAAGCAAAAAGCATCGCAGGACAAATGAAGCAGCAGTACCAAATTCAAGGAAATGATTTAAATCAGGACTTAAGTTTATTTGAAGAAGAAGCTAAAAAACGTGTTACTCTGGGTTTATTATTGGCTGAAATAGTTAAGAAAAATGATATCAGTGTAAGTGATGATGAGCTGAAAGGAAAAATTGAAGATTTAGCACAGAGTTATGAAAACCCACAAGAAGTTGTAAACTACTACTTAAACGATAAAAATCGTAAAATGGAAATGGAATCCATTGCGCTGGAAGAAAAAGTTGTAGAATGGGCTTTTTCACAAGCGAAGGTGAATGAAAAAGAATACTCTTTTACTGAATTTATGAATCCAGCAGGGAAGTAATTTATATGTTACAGGCTAGTGAAACAGGCATTATTAGTAGCACTACAGATATGGCTTTAGTGCCAATGGTGATTGAGCAGACTGCCAGGGGCGAACGCTCCTATGATATCTACTCAAGATTACTAAAAGAACGGGTTATTTTTTTGGTGGGGCAGGTTGAAGATCACATGGCGAACCTTATTGTGGCTCAATTACTTTTTTTAGAATCTGAAAACCCAGATAAGGATATTCACCTGTATATAAACTCACCGGGTGGCTCAGTAACCGCTGGCATGGCAATTTATGATACTATGCAGTTTATTAAGTGTGATGTTAGCACCATGTGTATTGGACAAGCAGCCAGTATGGGTGCTTTATTATTAACTGGTGGTGCTAAGGGTAAACGTTTTTGTTTGCCCAATTCCAGAATGATGATTCATCAACCACTGGGTGGTTTTCAGGGGCAAGCCTCTGATATTGAAATTCATGCTCGTGAAATCTTAACTTTAAAAGATAAACTTAATCAGATTATGTCTTTTCACACGGGACAGAACTTAGAAGTTATTGCAGATGATACCGATAGAGATAATTTTTTAAGTGCCGATAAATCTGTTGAATACGGTTTGGTAGATGAAGTTATTATGACTCGAAAAGTAGAAAAAATCGATGAGTAGGAGTTTATAAATGAGTGATGACAATCAAAAGGATAAGGGTGATAGTGAAAAATTACTTTATTGTTCTTTTTGTGGAAAAAGCCAGCACGAAGTTAGAAAACTAATTGCTGGTCCCTCTGTTTTTGTTTGTGATGAATGCGTCGAATTGTGCAATGACATTATCCGAGAAGAAGTTCAGGATGAACCTGAAGAAGAAAGCACAAAAAAATTGCCAACGCCACGTGAAATTAATGCAAACTTAGATGAGTATGTTATTGGCCAGGATAAGGCTAAACGCACTTTATCTGTTGCAGTATATAATCATTATAAGCGTTTACAACATGGTTATAAAAAAGATGATGTTGAGCTTTCCAAAAGTAATATTCTCTTTATTGGTCCAACAGGAAGTGGTAAAACCTTGCTTGCAGAAACCATGGCAAGAATGTTGGATGTTCCCTTTACCATTGCAGATGCTACTACCCTGACAGAAGCGGGTTATGTTGGTGAAGACGTAGAAAATATCATTCAAAAACTATTGCAAAAATGTGATTATGATGTTGAAAAAGCACAAACTGGCATAGTTTATATTGATGAAATTGATAAAATTTCACGCAAATCAGATAATCCCTCTATTACTCGAGATGTTTCTGGAGAAGGTGTACAGCAAGCCTTGTTAAAATTAATTGAAGGAACTATTGCATCCATTCCCCCTCAGGGTGGACGAAAACATCCTCAACAGGAATTTTTGCAAGTAGATACAGCTAATATTTTATTTATTTGTGGTGGTGCTTTTTCTGGATTGGATAAAGTTATACAACAACGCTCCTCTAAAGGAGGGATTGGTTTTTCTGCACATGTTAAACCAGTTGAAGACGATAAATTATTTGGTGAAACCATTCAGGATGTTGAGTCTGAAGATTTAACCAAATACGGTTTGATACCTGAATTTGTTGGCCGTCTACCTGTTGTTGCTACCTTAGAAGAACTGGATGAAGATGCTTTAGTACGGATATTAACTGAGCCAAAAAATTCAATTTCCAAGCAATACTCTAAATTGATTGAGATGGAAGATGTTGAGTTAGAAATTAGAGAAGGTGCGCTGCATGCTATTGCTAAAAAAGCCATGGCTAAGAAAACAGGAGCAAGGGGCTTGCGTTCTATTATGGAAAATATCCTTTTAGATACGATGTATGAGCTTCCTTCAATGGTTGATGTACAAAAAGTTGTTTTAGATGAAAATGTAGTTAATGGCGAATCTGAGCCACTATTAGTTTATCAAAATAAAGAAAAAACAGCCTAGCCCTTTTTGGGGTCGTTGTTTATTTATAACAGCTACTAAAAATAGTAATTAACTGGTTAATTTCCTATAAATATCTGCCACTTTAAGTGGCAGTTTATTTATATCTTCAATTAAAACATAATTAGCTGCGCCATACATATAAGGAAGATAGTCTCCTGCCTCTTTATCAATGGTAATACAATAGGAGTGAATTCCTTTTTGCCTGGTCTCGAATAAAGACTTACGGGTATCTTCAATACCATATTCCCCACGATATTGACCATCATAATCTTCTGGTTTACCATCAGTTAAACTAATTAATAATTTAGTTTTAGCCTCAACCTGCTCTAATAACTTGGTTAAGTGGCGAATAGCAAAGCCCATGCGGGTATAGTCTTTGGCACTGACCCCACTGATTCTAGCCTTAACTTTATCATTATATTGTTCATCTATATGCTTGATATGATATATTTCACAACGCTTGCGTGTAGTGCCTGAAAACCCATATATTGCATAACGATCGCCTAATACTTCCAGGGATTCACACAATAATACCAGAGCTTCTCTTTCTAATTGATTGATCCAGCCTTTAGTTGAACCACTCATATCCACTAAAAACATTACTGCAATATTACGATCTTCTCGTTGCATCTGAGTAAAAACACGTTCATTAAGCTCCATGCCCATATTTAATTCAGCATATGACTCCACTAAGGCATCAATATCAATGTCATCGCCGTTCACTTGCCGTTTAAGCCGTTTTTCTTCAATTTTTAGTGCTTCAAAGTTACGTCTAAGAGTTTTTACGATAGTTATATGCTGCTTTAAAGTAAAAGCCACAAAATCATCATGTACAGGTGTTATTCGCATTTCTCTTACTACACACCAATTTTTCCTATAGTGTTGTCGAATATAATCCCATTCGTCATAAAAATAAGCACCTTCTTCATGATAAACACCAGACCATACATTGTCTTTTTTGTTTTTATCTTTTGTGTTTTCCATGCTGTATTTTCCAGGGCCAGCTGCAACTAAATATTCTTCAGGAATCTCTCCCAGATCTTGAATAATACTGCTGATTAAGCTTTGCACATCAGCGGGAGGAGAAATAGTTTGCCCATCTAGTTCTAATACAAAATTTTGCCCATCTACCGCCTCCATAGTTGTGTCAGGAGCAGTCAGTTTAAAATTAGCTTCTGCTGCTGTAGTTATTGTTGCAGAGGGATCTTTTTTTGGCTGATTTTTTTCATCCGCTAAGCGGGATAAGGCTTCTCTAAAGCGAGCTTTATCCTCTGTAATACGTTGGCTTTTTTTTTGTAATACTTTATGTGGCAATAACAAACTGGGAAACAATATATCATGAAAACAATGACTAGGCTGTGAATGAGAACTATAAAATTGTTCTAGGAGTAAAAAACTATCATCAATGCTGGCATTCTCCTGGTTTAGGCTCAGAAATATAGCCTGCCATTGTTGTTGCTTTTGTAATTTATGCAATGGCTCAAGAAAAACTATTATTTGACGATAAAAACCGGGTAATTCGATACGAATGCAATTTAATAAACGGATAGTTTCTAGTAAATGAAAAAAATCTAAAGCCTGTTGAGGATTATCGTATTTTTTAATTTTTTGATTTACATTATACCGCCAGGTTCCAAACCAGTTCTGTGCCCAGAGAAAAATGCTTATTAACTTATAATATAGAAAGTTCTCCTGCTTGGAGGGATAGTCACTGATAAGTGCGGGTAAAAAAATAGTTTCGGTATCTGTATAGCTAAATTCTGCTGCTTTAATTTTAAGTTCTCTGCCATTTAAACCACAGATAAATGTACTTAGCAGCTTATTAATTTCATCTAGCTCAATGCCTCTTTGTTTATTAAAATAGTTTTTAGCAAAGTCTTCAGGGTGGTGTAATACGCTAATAGATAATTGCAGTCCCTTTCTATCATAAGCACTTATTGCATCAACTATCCAGCTTTCTAAAGCGTCAAAATCATTTTCGAGTTGAACAATGGCCTGGTCAAACTTATCCACAAACTGGAATGCCATTTCAGCATTAGTTGCTGTTAAAACTTTTACCCAATGCATTGCAAACTGCTGCTGTTGTGCTGTAAGTTTTGCCATTTTAGCTGCGGGATTTGCTGCTGAGCGACGTGATGAGAGTACTGGATCAAGGTAAATTTCCAGTTGTTCTTCCATTTGGATAAAATTTAATTGCTGTGCTGGTTGGATTTTTACTCCTGGCATAAATATAAACTCAATTTTAATTGTTTAACCTAGCGTACAAAGGGATAGCTTAAAAAACTGAACTACTTAATTCATTCATTGCTGATAACATTTCTGGATCATCACTTAAAGCTTGTGTTATAGCCGTTTTACAAGCGGTAACAGGATCGATATTTTGTTTTATTAATAAGGCGGCATGAACTAATAAACGCGTGCTGGCTCCTTCATCTAAACCAGAGCCTTTAAGGTTGCGAGTCATATGGGCAAATTTGACTAAATTTTTTGCTATATCTGCTGTAACAGCGGTTTCGTTCTGTATAATTTTTTGCTCAGTTTTAGCCTTAGGATAGTCAAACTCCAGAGCTATAAATCGTTGCCGGGTACTTTGCTTTAGATCTTTTAGAATGCTTTGGTAGCCTGGATTATAGGACATTGCTAAACAAAACTGCTGATCTGCTTCTAAAACTATACCGCGTTTTTCCATTGGTAATACACGACGGTCATCTGCAAGAGGATGGATTACTACGGTAGTATCTTTACGCGCTTCAACTACCTCATCAAGGTAACAGATAGCTCCACAGCGTACAGATTTTGCTAATGGTCCATCCACCCATACGGTTTCTCCACGAGTAATTAAATAACGCCCGACCAGATCCGAGGCGGTTAAATCATCATGACATGATACGGTAATTAGAGGGCGTTTTAAACGCCAGGCCATATGTTCCATAAAACGGGTTTTACCACATCCTGTTGGGCCTTTCAGCAGTACGGGTAAACGGTTTTTATAGGCTGCCTCAAAAACTTCAATCTCATTGCTAATCGATTCATAGTAGGGCTCTTCATTTATATAATAATCTTCGGGTAATATTTCTTTGCTCAATAAATCCATTAAAGCTATCCTGTTTTTTATTATTTTACTGTGCGTGGTTGTTCTTCTAGATGGGGCTAAGTTTGCGAGAATAAAGCTAGATAGTCGTGATAGATACTTGATTTATATTTGCTATACCACATATAGAATAATATATTTTATTAGCAAAAACACTCGGAGAAGCTACTCAAATGACTGATGTGATTAACAAAGTCCAGCCAAATGTCCTATATCCCGTATTACCCTTGCGTGATGTTGTTGTGTACCCTTATATGGTTATTCCCTTATATGTTGGCAGAGAAAAGTCTATTAAAGCTCTCGATGCAGCAATGGAAGATGATAAAAAAATATTATTAGTAACACAAAAAGCTGCCACAGATGAGGAGCTGAGTTCTGAAACTATTCACCAATTTGGTACTATTGCTACTATTTTACGTTTATTAAAACTTCCTGATGGAACGGTTAAGGTTCTGGTTGAAGGTGATGAGCGTGCTAAATTATTAAACTTTGAAGAACAAAATGGGTATTTTTCTGCTCAGGTAGCTTTTTTTGAAGTAGAAAAAATTGATGATCGAGAAGCCGATATCTTAATGCGTACGGTTATTAATCAATTTGAACAATATGTGAAGATGAATGACAAAATTCCTCCCGAGGTAATTTCTTCACTTTCCTCACTTGATGAACCTAGCCGCCTGGCTGATACCATTGCTGCTCACATGCCACTTAAAGTAGATGAAAAGCAGAAGTTATTAGAAATTACCTTGGTTCGAGACAGGTTAGAACAATTATTAGCAATTATGGAGGCTGAATTAGATATCCTTCAAGTGGAAAAGCGTATTCGTGTCCGAGTTAAAAAACAAATGGAGAAAAGCCAGCGGGAATACTATCTAAACGAGCAAATGAAAGCTATTCAAAAGGAGCTTAATGATATTGATGATGTTCCTAATGAAATGGATGAATTAGAAGAAAAAATTAATAATCGAGGCTTAACGGTAGAAGCAAAGAAAAAAGCTATTGCTGAATTTAAGAAACTTAAAATGATGTCACCCATGTCTGCTGAAGCTTCGGTGGTTAGAAACTATATTGAATGGATTACTAATGTTCCATGGAAAAAGCGTTCTAAAGTAGGACATGATTTAGTTGAAGCTCAGGCGATTCTAGACGCTGATCACTATGGTTTAGAAAAAGTTAAAGAACGTATTATTGAATATCTAGCAGTCCAGCAGCGAATTAAAAAACTCAAAGGACCTATTTTGTGTTTGGTTGGCCCCCCTGGAGTAGGTAAAACATCTTTAGGTAAATCTATTGCCAGAGCCACCAAGCGTAAATTTATTAAAATGTCTTTGGGCGGGGTTAGAGATGAGGCTGAAATTCGTGGTCATCGACGTACTTATATTGGTTCTATGCCAGGAAAAATAATCCAAAATATGAGCAAGGTTGAAGTTAAAAACCCGCTTTTTTTAATGGATGAGATTGACAAAATGTCAATGGATTTGCGAGGAGATCCATCCTCCGCATTATTAGAGGTTTTAGATCCTGAGCAAAATAATCAATTTAATGATCACTATTTAGAAGTTGACTATGACCTCTCTGAAGTGATGTTTGTAGCAACCTCTAATAGCATGAATATTCCTGCTCCTCTTTTAGATAGAATGGAGGTTATTCGTATCTCGGGTTATACCGAAGATGAAAAAATAAATATTGTTGAGAAATATTTGCTACCAAAACAAAAAACTAATAATGGTTTAAAAGAAGATGAGCTGAGTGTTAGCCAGGGAGCAATACGAGATATTGTTCGTTATTATACCCGTGAAGCAGGAGTGCGTAATATTGAACGGGAGATTTCAAAAATTTGTCGTAAAGTGGTAAAAGATATTTTGGTCAGTAATGATCAAAAAAATAAATCAAGTAAAAAAACTGCAACGGGTAAAAATGTCAAAAAGATAGCTAAAACCAGTGTCACTAGTCGAAACCTGGAAAATTATCTGGGAGTAAAACGTTTTAGATATGGTTTAGCAGAAGATGAAAACCAGATAGGTCAAGTGACTGGTCTAGCGTGGACTCAGGTAGGTGGCGAAATTTTAACCATTGAAACAGCCATAATGCCTGGCAAGGGGAAAAATAGTGTTACGGGCCAATTAGGTGATGTAATGAAGGAGTCTATCCAGGCTGCAATGTCGGTGGTACGAAGTCGTAGTGAAGTCTTAGGCATAGAAAATGAGCTTTTTGAGAACAAAGACATTCATGTCCATGTGCCAGAAGGAGCTACGCCTAAAGATGGCCCAAGTGCCGGTATTGGTATGTGTACTGCTTTAGTCTCAGCACTCACAAAAATTCCTGTCCGTGCAGATGTAGCAATGACAGGTGAAATTACGTTGCGAGGAGAAATATTACCGATTGGTGGTTTAAAAGAAAAACTGCTGGCAGCACTTAGAGGAGGGATAAAAATTGTGATTATCCCAGAAGAAAATAAACGTGATCTGGTTGATATGCCCAAAAACATTTTGCAAAAATTGAATATCAAACCCGTACGCTGGATTGAGGATGTTTTGCAGATTGCATTACAATCAACTCCGATACCTTTAGACAGTAAATCTCTAACAGATAAAAATATCAATTCTGAAAAAAAACAAAATTTAGATGAAAAAGTGAGAGTTAGAGCACATTGATTAAGAATATTGGCCTTGAAGCGAAAAAAACACTCAAAATCTGCTTTTTTAGTAGCTTTTATTGTCTATATTTGCTTCAATAGTGCCAGTTTTTAGCAACTACTGACAATGCTTACTGGCTATGTGTTAAAGGTGATGTATTGATAGTGCATACCAAATATGGTCAATAAATGCTGTGGGTAAAATTAGTTAGAGTTTTAGAACTAATCAAATTATTTAATCTATTAATTATAATCTTTTTTTCCAATTTATTTAAAAGGGGAACTATTAGTGAACAAATCAGAACTTATTAGTGCAATTGCAGAGAAATCTAACTTAACAAAAGCAGATTCAGGGCGCGCATTGGATGCAACCATAGCAGCAATTACTGAGTCACTTACCAATGGTGAACCAGTTACTTTAATTGGTTTTGGAACCTTTGAAGTAAGAGATCGTGCTGCTCGTTCAGGTCGTAATCCACGCACTGGTGAGACTATTCAAATTAAAGCATCAAAAAATCCTGCATTTAAAGCTGGTAAAGCATTAAAAGACGCGGTAAACTAGCAGCCGAATTTCTCAGCAGAGCATTTAAATTGGAAATTTGTAGCTTAAAATATATAGTTTAAAAAAATGTTGAGAATTAATATAGTTATTGGGTGATTAGCTCAGCTGGTTAGAGCACCGCCCTTACAAGGCGGGGGTCATAAGTTCGAATCTTATATCACCCACCATATTTACATAGTTAGTCTCTTAACGATAAGCTAAAGCTTAATCATTAAGAAAACTTATCCAGTTTACTGGATTTGGAGTGGTAGTTCAGTTGGTTAGAATACCGGCCTGTCACGCCGGTGGTCGCGGGTTCGAGTCCCGTCCACTCCGCCATACATATCTTCAGTTCTTTGTTTAAGAACTAAGAAGGTTAGGAAAGCGTTCCAGTATCTTCTGGAACGCTTTTTTTTTTAATATCTTATTTTTTCAGTCAGAATTCAGAGTAAATAGCTATTATGATGTTGCATTCAATTAGAGAAAGAGCAAAAGGCTGGTTCGCATGGGTCATTGTTATTTTAATTTCTATTCCTTTTGCTTTGTGGGGCATTGGCAGTTATATCACACCAGATGCAAACCCTGCTATTGCAACCGTAGATGATATTAAAATTTCAAGCTATGAATTTCAAAATGCATTACAACGTGAGCAGCAACAAATACAATCTCAATCCAGAAAAATGGATGAAGGATTTCTTAAACAGGCTGTTTTAGATAGATTAATTAATAATAAAGCTCTTTTAAGCCATCTGATATCAGAAGGCTATACTACCAGTAGAGCTACAGTTAATCAGCAGATTCTTAGTGATAACAATTTCCAGGATCCTAATACTGGTCAATTTTCAGAGCAAATTTTTAAGCAATTATTACAACGTATGGGCTTAAGTTTTGAAAGCTATAAAAAACTTTTGGCTAATGATTTACTTACTCAACAATATACTAATGGAATCAGCCAGACTGCCTGGATTAATCAACAGGAAGTAGACTCTGTTGTAGCATTGTTAAAACAAAAAAGAGATATTAGCTATATTACTATTAGTACAAAGATGTTTGCTGAAAGTATTCATCCTTCGGATGAAGAAGTGAGTAGTTTTTATGAAGAAAATAAGCAAAAATATGAAGTTTCTGAAAAAGTAAAAGTTGATTATATTGAGCTATCAAGAAAAGAAATAGCTAAAACCATTGATATTAGTGAAGACGATATCGAAGCATCATATAATAATAGTATAGCTAAATTTACCATTCCTGAACAACGCCAGGCCAGTCACATTCTTATTTCTTTTAATAAAGACGATGATGACGAGAAAAAAGCTAAAGCTAAAGAGTTAATTGATTCCTTACATAAAAAACTACAAGACGGTGAAGACTTTGCAACACTTGCAAAAGAGTACTCAAAAGATCCTGGTTCAGCTCAAAATGGTGGTGATTTAGGTTATTTTAACAAAGGAGATATGGTTCCAGAATTTGAAGAAGTTTCTTATTCTTTAAAAATTGATGCTATCAGTGAGCCTTTTGAATCACCCTTTGGTTTTCATATTATTAAATTAACTGCAATAAGAGCGGCACAAGTAAAACCTCTGGATGAAGTTAGGCAACAAATTATTAGCGATCTTCAATACGATCATGCGGAAAAGGAATATTTTGAAAAATCCGAATTATTACAAACTATCGCTTATGAACAACCTGACAGTTTAGAGCCAGCAGCTAGTGAAGTAGGTGCTCAAATATTGATAAGTCCATTACTTGCAAAATCTGGTGGAGAGGAGCTCTTTAGTAATAAAAAATTAATTTCAGCTATTTTTGATGAGCAAATACTTGAAACAGGAAATAATAGTGATCTAATTGAAGTGGGTAACGATCATGTAGTGGTAGTAAGAATTAATGAAAAAATACCTGAGTTTATCAAACCTTTAGAACAGGTCAAACAAGAAATTGTGAAAACTCTTATAATTAAGGAAGCAAATGATAAGGCTTTAGATTTGGCTAATAGTTTAAGCAAATTACTCGCTGAGCAGCAGGATATTAAACAGCAATTAAGTGACAATAAACTGGAAATAGTTGATGAGGGTTTAATTGATAGAAATAACCTACAAATTGCTCCACAAATATTACAAAAAGCATTCACACTACCTAGAGTAAAAGATAAACCTGAATCTATAGCTTTTATGATGAGAGATAATTCAGGCGAAGACAATAAGGCAGTGGTACTTTTGCTTAAAGCAGTTGAAAATGGCATCAGTGATGATAAAGAATTTAGAGCTATGGTAGCTAATGGCTTAAAACAATCACGTGGAAGCTTATATGCTAATATGGCAATCAAACAAGCCCGCTCTAATGCTAGGGTAGAAATTAATAAAGAACGTTTAGTAAATCAAGACGATTTATAAGCGTTTTAGTTTGAAATCAGGAAAGCTAATTGTCTTAACTATGCTTTCCTGGTTTTGATTGGATGTACCTATTTTAAAAGCTATTGAAGTAGAGGGATTGATTATCACAATCCCCATTAACTAACTCTCTATCTGGGCCATTCCAATAGTATTGAATCCTGAGTCTACATAAATATTTTCTGCTGTAATTCCTGCCGCCAAATCAGAACACAAAAATGCAGCGGTATTACCAACATCAGCAATGGTTACATTCCTACGCAGTGGAGCATTTTTATTCACATGATCCAGCATTTTTCTAAAGTTTCCTATTCCTGCTGCTGCCAGAGTTCTGATTGGACCAGCTGAAATAGAATTAACCCGAATACCATCAGGACCAAGTGCCTCAGCCATATAGCGAACATTTGCTTCTAAACTGGCCTTTGCTAGACCCATTACATTATAATTTGGCATTGCACGTTCAGCACCTAAGTAAGACAGGGTTAATAAAGCTCCATTTTGTCCTTCCATCATATTTCTTCCTGCTTTGGCTAGTGCTGCAAAACTATAAGAGGAAATCTCATGGGCAATATTAAAACCTTCACGCGTTACCGCATCAAGATAATTACCTTCTAATTGTGGGCGAGGAGCAAAAGCCACGGAGTGGACTATAATATCCAGATGATCCCAGTAATCATCTAATCTTTCAAAAACTTGTTCAATTTGCTCATCACTAGAAACATCACAGGGCACAATAATATCTGAATTGCACTCAGTGGAAAGTTTTTCCACCCGACTTTGTAATTTTTCTGATTGATATGTAAATGCTAATTCCGCACCTTCCCTATGCATTGCTTGTGCAATACCCCATGCAATGGAGCGATTACTCGCTAGACCAACTATTAAGGCCCGTTTGCCTTCAAGAAAACCCATTAGAAACTCCTGTAACTATGTATGTAACTATGTAAAGTAAAATTAAGCTTTAAATTTATATGAATAACATTTTAAATGTTGTTATCATACCTATGAAATTTCCAATTGACTAGCCTTTATTAATTAAATGAATGTAACAAATTTAATGAGATTAAAGAATTACTTTTATATTTTCCTCTGTTTATTACTACCTGAGCTGGTATTTTCTGCCTCAACTATAGGATATGGCTACCAGCCAAAATATGCTGAGGATTTTAGCCATTTTGATTATGTAAACCCACAAGCTCCAATAGGAGGCAGGCTTAATCTTGCTAGTTTAAGTAAAACTTTTGATAGTTTTAATCCCTTTATTTTAAAAGGTAACCCTGCATCTGGCCTGGAACCTTTGGTTTTTGAAACCTTAATGGTCAGTAGTGATGATGAACCCTATAGTCTTTATGGCCTCTTAGCGGATGAAATACAAATTGCAGCAGATGAATTATCGGTAACCTTCCATATAAATGATAAAGCTTTTTTTTCTGATGGAACTAAGGTTACAACTGAAGATGTTAAATTTTCATTTGATACCCTTAAAAGTAAATTAGCCTACCCAGGTTATCGTATATTCTGGGCTGATATTAAATCCGCAACTATTTTGCCTAAAAGAAAGATTCGCTTTGACTTTGCAAAGAAAAACCCTGAACTGCATATGATTATTGGTGGATTACCTGTTTTTGCTAAAGCCTGGGTAGGTGATGTGGCCTTTGATAAAGTTGCAATAAAAAAACCTTTAGGCAGTGGCCCTTATATTATAAGTGACTATCAACTGGGAAAAAGTCTTAAATATAAAAAAAATAAAAACTATTGGGCCAAAGATTTAAACACGCGCAAAGGCATGTTTAATTTTGAAACTATAGTATTTAAATACTATAAAGACAGAACCATTGCTCTGGAAGCATTTAAAGCCGGTGAATTTGATTTTATTTCTGTTTATAGCTCTAAAAGCTGGGCTAGAGACTATAAGGGCAAACGCTTTAGTTCAGGACAAATTAGCAAAAGCTCATTTACTCACCAAAATAATGAAGCGATACAAGGTTTTGTTTTTAATACCCGGCGTGCGCTTTTTAAAGATAAAAAGGTAAGAGAAGCTTTGACTCTTGCTTTTGATTTTGAGTGGGCAAATAGAATGCTGTTTTATGGTCAATATAAACGTGCCTATAGTTTTTTTAGTAATAGCGAGCTGGCTGCAACAGGAAAACCATCTGAGCAAGAAATACAATTACTTGAGCCATATAGAAAACAACTGGATCCCAAAGTATTTTTACATGTTTGGGAGCCACCTAAAACAACTGTTCCTGATTCACTTCGAAACAATCTACGACAGGCACAGGCTTTATTAAGTTCCTCTGGTTGGAAATTTAAAGAGGGTGCTTTACGAAATAATAAAGGCAGGGCTTTTGTTTTTCATTTAATGCTTGGTTCAAAAGCATTTGAGCGTATTGCTGCGGCTTTTTCAAGAAACCTGGAAAAACTGGGTATAAAGATGACTTATCGAATTATTGATCAGGCCCTGTATCGTAGAAAATTACAAGCCTTTGATTTTGATATGACTACCATGCGTTACGGGCAAAAGCAATCACCAGGCAATGAGCTTATGAACCGCTGGCACTCTAGCTCTGCTGATATTGAAGGCTCTTCTAATCATGCAGGTATTAAACATCCAGTGATAGATGCTTTATTAATCGAATTAGTTAAAACAAAAGATAGAGAACTACTGATTAATTATGCTAAAGTCATTGATAGGATTTTATTAAACGAACACTATCTTGTTCCTCAATGGTATATTGCCTATCATCGGGTTGCATACTGGAACATTTTTGGCTGGCCTGAAACATTGCCAAAATATTTTAATGCGAAAGATTGGATGATACAAACCTGGTGGAAAAGTAAAAATTAATGCTGATATATATTTTAAAACGTTTATTGTTGATGATCCCCACATTATTTGGGGTGATCTTGATTACTTTTATAATTACTCAATTTGTTCCTGGTGGGCCAGTAGAGCAATTAATTAGCCAATTAACTGGGGGCGATCAGGCGATTGAAGCAGGAGCTGCAACAAGCAATATTTATCGTGGTGCAGATGGCATAGATAAAGAACGTCTGGTAGAAATAAAAGCACTCTATGGTTTTGACAAACCGGCCTATGAGCGTTTCTGGATTATGCTAAAAGGCTATATTTTTTTTGATTTAGGCGATAGCTATTTTCAGCATCAATCCGTAATTGAGCTAATTACTTCTAAACTGCCTGTTTCTATCAGCTTGGGAATGTGGACATTTATTATTACTTATCTTACCTGCATTCCTTTAGGTATTCGCAAAGCAGTTAAGGATGGAACACGTTTTGATACTATTTCCAGCACACTGATTTTAGTGGGTTATGCAATTCCTGGTTTTATTTTAGGTATTGGTTTATTAGTTTTATTTGGTGGGGGAAGTTTCTGGGATATTTTTCCATTGCGCGGCATTGTTTCTGATAATTGGGACCAATTGGACTGGTTTCATAAAATTACTGATTATTTATGGCATATGACTTTACCCGTTATTGCTTCAGTACTCGGTTCTTTTGCAGTAATGACCATGCTTACAAAAAATAGCTTTATTGAAGAAATACGTAAACAATATGTAGTTACGGCAAAGGCAAAAGGCCTAATGGAGAATCGGGTACTCTATAAACACATATTTAGAAATGCGTTAATCCCTCTGGTAACGGGTTTTCCAGCTGCATTTATAGGCTCATTCTTTGCTAATAGTTTATTAATAGAAACTATCTTTTCACTGGATGGTTTGGGTTTGCTTTCTTATGAATCTATTTTAAAACGGGATTATCCTGTGGTGATGGGCTCATTATACTTATTTACCATTATAGGACTGCTAACTAAACTAATTACCGATCTCTGCTATGTATGGGTTGATCCTCGAGTTAAGTTTGATTAATTAGTTAAATAATATTTAAAAAAATGAAAAAACACTTATCCCCCAAGCAGCGCGCCTGGTTCCGTTTTAAACAAAACAAACGCGGCTATTTTTCTCTCTGGATCTTCTCAATACTCTTTATTATCAGCTTATTTGCAGAACTGATTAGCAATGATAAACCGCTATTGGTCTCTTATCAGCAGGAATATTATCTGCCGTTATTTATTGATTATCCTGAAACTACCTTTGGCGGTGACTTTGTAACTAATACCGATTATAACGATCCCTTTATTCAAAAAATACTCACAGAAAATGGAAACTGGGTTATTTATCCTCTCAATCACTATAGCTACAATAGTATTAATTATTATGCAAAATTACCTAATCCAGCCAGGCCAACTGAGCAAAATATATTAGGTACAGATGATCGCGGCAGAGATGTGCTGGCCCGCTTGATTTATGGCTTTCGAATTTCAATGATTTTTGCACTATTTCTTACGCTAATCAGCGTAGTACTTGGCATAGTGATTGGCAGTATTCAAGGTTATTTTGGCGGTAAAACCGACTTGATTATGCAACGCCTGATTGAAGTCTGGGGTTCCATGCCACAATTGTATTTATTAATTATTTTTTCCTATATGTTTCAGCCCAGTATTGGTTTATTAGTGATTTTATTGTCCTTATTTATTTGGATTGGCCTGTCTGATTATGTCCGTGCTGAATTTTTAAAAGGTAGAAACCTGGATTATGTACAAGCTGCAAAAGCATTAGGCGTCCCCAATCGGCAAATAATGTTTAAGCATCTACTGCCTAATAGCATGGTTCCTGTGGTAACTTTTTTGCCCTTTACCGCAAGTGCAGCTATTTTGGCGCTAACCAGTCTGGACTACCTGGGCTTAGGTGTACCTCCCGATACTCCAAGTTTGGGTGAACTATTAGCTCAGGGAAAAGAAAATATTGAAGCATGGTGGTTATCAATGACAACTTTTTTTGTGCTGGTTTGTTCTTTGATTTTGCTTATTTTTATCGGTGAAGCATTGCGTGAGGCTATGGATACTCGTCGTGGTTAATAAAGTCGTTTTAAACTAATTTAAAAAATTGAGAAGCAGGTTTGACTAATTTACTGGAAGTTAAAAATTTAAGTGTTGCATTTAATACCATGGAAGGGAAAGTTAAGGTGGTGGATAATGTCTCGTTTACTATAAAACCACAACAGACTATGGCCCTGGTGGGTGAATCTGGCTCTGGAAAATCGGTTACAGCAATGTCGATTCTGCAACTCCATGAACAAAATAAAATTAATTACCAGGGCGATATTTTATTTCGTGGAGAAAATTTATTAGCCATGTCAGAAGAAACAATCAGGCAATACCGCGGCAGTCAAATTGCGATGATTTTTCAAGAACCTATGACTTCATTAAATCCAACCTTCACGGTAGGTAACCAAATTATTGAGCCGTTAATGTTGCATAATGGCTTAAGTGCTAAGGCGGCTAAAAAAAGAGCCATTGAATTAATGGACCTAACTGGTATTGTTGATCCTGACAAGCGTTATGATGCTTTTCCACATATGATGTCGGGAGGGCAACGCCAACGCATAATGATTGCCATGGCTTTAGCCTGTAATCCGGCTTTATTAATTGCGGATGAACCCACAACTGCATTAGATGTGACCGTTCAATTACAAATACTGTTTTTATTAGAAAAATTAAAAAAAGAATTTTCTATGTCAGTATTATTGATTTCACATAATTTAAATATGGTTAAACGTTTTGCCGAACATGTTAGTGTAATGCAAAACGGTAAAATTGTGGAAACCAATAACACCCAGCTTTTATTTGATAATCCACAGCAAGATTATACGATTAAATTGCTTAATAGCGAACCCAAACGAGTGCTTGAAAATAATGAAGCACAAAAAATAGCCGCTCATGAAATATTAATGAATGGTGAGAATTTAAAATGTTTTTTCCCTGTTAAATCAGGCCTGTTTCAGAAAAAAACTTATATTAAAGCGGTTAATCAGGTAGATATAACCATCCGAGCTGGAGAGACTTTAGGCATTGTGGGAGAGTCTGGCTCTGGGAAATCTACTCTAGGACGTTGTTTATTACGTTTGCAAGAATGTCAGGGAGATATATTTTTTCAACAGCAACAAATTGATGCTATGAACTTTTCACAATTACGCCCACTTCGAAAAGAGTTTCAAATTGTTTTTCAGGATCCATTTTCTTCTTTGTCTCCACGTTTAACCGTAGAGCAAATTGTAGGAGAAGGGCTGGGTATACACTTTCCCCAACTGAGTAAAAAACAATGTCATCAGCGAATCATCAACATACTGGAAGAAGTGGGCCTGGATGAAAGCGTATTATGGCGCTATCCCCATGAATTTTCTGGTGGACAAAGACAACGTATTGCTATTGCCAGAGTCGTAATTTTAGAACCAAAATTAATTCTTTTAGATGAGCCTACCAGTGCCTTAGATGTTTCAGTACAGAAGCAGGTCTTAGCCTTATTACGTAAACTACAATTAAAATACAAAATGTCGTATTTATTTATTAGCCATGATTTAAGAGTAATTGAGGCCGTATCACATAATATGATCGTAATGAAAGACGGAGAAGTAGTGGAGTCTGGTGAAACATTACAACTATTTAAGCAGCCACAACAAGAATATACCCAGTCATTATTGACCGCATCCTATTTTAATTGATAGCAACTATCTATATGAATAATATGCTAATATACAACTAATCATAAAAATGAACAGAAATAGTTATTTGAACTGGAAACTCATTTATGCCCTCAGACTCTGAAATTAAGATTAAACTTGAAGGTTTGCAAATTGGCATGTATGTCTCGCGAATCGATCGCGCCTGGGCAGATATACCGATTAAATTAGAAGGAGTGGTAATTCGTAATAATGAAGAAATTGATATGCTTAATCAATATTGTGATTATGTTTATATCGATAATTCTAAAGGGCGCTCAGCAAGCCCAATGTACTGGATTTTAGATGATCAGCAACAGCAGCAAGGGGTGATTGATCGAGGTAAAAATGAATATACTTTATTAAGGAAAGAACACTATAATACAGAAGTATCCTTAAGTAATGAGTTGGATGCAGCAAAAAATGTGTATCGCCAGGTCAGTGCGCAAATACAACAAAGTTTTGCCCGGTTAAAGCAAGATAATGACCTTAATATATCAGGCTTAAAAGAAGCGGTAGCACTAACAGTAAATAGTGTAGTAAGAAACCCGACCGCTTTAAAATTAGTTATGGAATTACAACGATCGGATAATTATAGTTATAGCCATGCCTTGTCGACTTCAGTATGGTGTGCACAATTTGGTAGGCAATTAGGATTAGAAAAAAAAGCTATCACTGAATTGGCTCTGGGTGGATTATTATTAGATATTGGTAAAATTAAAATTCCTGAACAACTCTTATCAAAACATGGCACTTTAACTGCTGATGAAGTAAAAATATTACGTTCCCATGTGGATTTAGCCGTGCAAATGTTATTAGGCAATGAGGATCTATCGAATAATATTATGCGTATGGTCACCAGTCACCATGAACGTGCGGATGGAAGTGGTTATCCACAGGGCATTATTAATAAAGATATTCCTATTTTTGGAAGAATTGCAGGTATTACTGATAGTTTTGATGCCATGACCAGCGAACGTCCCTTCACTTCAGTTGTACTTTCTCCACATGAAGCAATTAATAAGTTATACGAACTCAGAGGAACCTTGTTCCAGGCAGAATTAGTCGAGCAATTTATTCAAACCGTAGGCATGTATCCAACAGGGACTTTAGTAGAGTTAAGTACTGGAGAAATTGGTGTAGTAACCGCTATTAATGGTCTAAAACGTTTAAAACCAACGGTTATGTTGATTTTGGATGCAAATAAAAAACCCTTTAATGAATTTAATAGTCTTAATTTATCAAAAGAAAAAGATATCCACATAAAGCAAACGCTTAAATATGGAGCCTATGGTATAAAAATGGATGAGCTATTCTTATAAATAGAAGGAAATAATAAACAGAAATAAAGAAACCTTGTTCTTGATCTTAATTATTAATTACTAACTCTGCTGCTTTTCTGCCACTTTTTACCGCTCCTTCAAGTGTAGAAGGATAACCTGTATCGGTATAATCTCCTGCCAGATATAAGCCCTTAATTGGGCTGCTATTGCTTGGGCGATGTTGATTATTTTCTACTGTACAGTTAATGGTGGCTTTATTCTCTACTACAACAATACCCCAATCTAATTCTGGTAGAGAAAATAATGCTTGTAGTTCTTTGTTAACCTCTATAACCAACTCATCCTTACTTATTTGCTGATGTTTACCTGGCCCACTGATAATTATTGCCAATAGTCCGTGCTGCTGAGTAAAACTTTTATCAAAAACCCATTGTGAATAAGCATTTAAAATTCCGGTCATATCTTGTTCTAGTTTAAATTTTTCTTGGTAGTATAAATACACCGTATAAATTGCCTGATAATCTATTTTTTTTAGAGTTTTAACGAGTTTTTGGCATTGAGAGAGGGGAGTGAGAAGCTTTAAACTAGCATGTGGAGCAGTGGCTAAAATGAGCCTGGAACAGGGGATAAACTGGTGTTTAGCCCTAACTCCTATAATAGTATTATTTTTAACTTCAATAGCGGTAATTTTGCTATTAAGGTGGAGCTGCTGGTGAGGTTGTGGTGATGATTGTAAATACTGGCTTGCATGTTGTGCTAATGATTTACATAAAGGAGTAGAAAATAATACTAAATCTGAATGCTCTTTTTTCCCATCAAAGCTAAGTCTTAAAACATTAAAAAAAATCTGTGCAGAGGCTGTCTGGATAGGGGTATTCATTATAGACAGACATAAAGGCTCCCATAATTTTTGAATAAGCACTGTGGATTGATGATTTTTTTGTAAAATATTTAATAAGTTTTGATCTTTTTTAAGCTGATAATGATTTAACTTTAATAGGACAAAAAATTTAATTAAAAAAAATTTTTCTTTAAAGCTAAATCCCTGGGCAGTTAAGAAACCCATCAATAGATGCAGGGGGGCCCTAATGTTATAAGGCTGGATATGCAAACCCTGTGGTAGATTTTTTGCACCCCTCCTATCTATGTTTTTATTAGCATATAATAAATCCAGATTTAAAGTTTGGCGTTGTAGATATTGCTGCTCATTTATATTAAGTAATTTAAATAATGAAAATACTTCAATGCAGCTGCCTAAAAGAATGTGTTGACCATTGTCGAGAGTAAAATTTTTATACTGGCTGCAACGAGCTCGTCCTCCTAACTGCCTGCTGGATTCATATAATTGAACAGCCCACCCCTGTTGTTTTAGTCTAACCGCAGAGCTTAAACCAGCCCATCCTCCACCTATAACAATTATATCTTTAGTTTTGTGCATAAACTTAGGCGCTTGATTTTTAATATTATTCCTTATGCATCTTTGGTACGTAATTGTTCACGTTTAGCTTCTTTTCTTGCTGTTGACCAGGCGAGCCAAAGCTTTTGAATAGGATGAATAGTTACGCGTTGTTGTAATACTGGATAGTTGGTTTTTATTATTTTCTTTAAAATAGTAAAATAAATAGTGCCCATTATTATTGCACTACGTTGCTGATAACGATCTTCATTTTGCAGGGCATTCATTGCTAGTTGATAAAAGTTTTCTGCCTGCTGTCCAAGAGAGGTAAATAATGCTTTAGTTTGTGGATTTAGAGGCTCTTTAAACATTGCTTTGGTTACGGAAAATTTATTCATTTCCTGTCTGGGGATATAGATACGATTACGCTCAAAATCTTCTTTTACATCACGTAGAATATTTATAAGCTGCAAGGAGCTTGCTAAGCTTTTAGCAAACATTTCTGTATTTTTCTGATGCTCTTTTTTATAACCTAAAATTTCTATAGTTAACAACCCAACTGCTCCAGCGGCATGGTAGCAATAATTTTCTAAATCCTGCATAGTTTCAAAGCCTTGATGGCTTAGATCCATTTCCATACCTTGAATAATGTCTAAAAAATATTCTGCTTTAAAAGCATAATTTTTAAGTGCATGGGAAATAGCAATAGCAATAGGATGACTGGCCTGGTTATTAAATGCCGTAAGGATTTCACTTTTCCACCAGTTTAATTTGTTATGGGCAATGTTTTCATCTCCAGGGTGATCAACTATATCATCGATCTCCCGACAAAACGCATATAAGGCAATCATTGCATCACGTTGCAGGGGGGAAAGAAATAAAAAACTATAATAAAAGCTGGAGGCACTTTGTCGAACTTTTTGTTCGCAATACTTTTGCGGTGTCATGGTTTAGATATTTATTGGATCTTCGTCTTTATCAATGCTATAAGCTGGGGGTTCATTATCTTTGGTTTGCTGATGCTTATTCGGTTTCTTGGGAAATAATTGTTCAATATGTTTGATGGGATTCAGTTTATCATTGTTAAATGATTTACTATATGCACAACGAACGGCTTCAAATGTAGGTACCTGAAAGCTCAATAAATCATCTTCAGGGATAATCAAATCGGTTATGTCATCATTTTCGTTGCTTAGCATTTGCATAACTCTTTTAGCCTAACACACTCTTACACTCTTACTTTAGCATATAAAAGGCTAAATTACGAACTATGAATAGACTGGATAGTTTTAAATAATATAGTAATTTTGTCTAAACGATTTAATCTTGGTCGATAAGAAAAATCATTTGCTTGTTTTAGTTTGTGGATGATTTTTATTCCACTATTAACAATTAAAGCTATTTCAAATTGAAACCTTCCAGATAATTGTCTGATTAGAGGTGTACCTGCTAATAAGAGTTGCTCTGCCTGATGAATTTGTTGTTTGATTAACAACGCTTCACTTTCATTATAATCTTGCCCTGATGCTATTTGTTTAATTAATTGTTGTGGATCGATATTTAAGTTGTGAATATCTTCTAGAGGAATATATAAGCGTTTGGATTCCAGGGCATCCTGTTGCATATCCTGCAAGAAATTGATTAATTGCAATGCAGAGCATATGTTATCAGAGTAGTCTAAGTTTTCAGTTGAAGCTTGATTATGTAAATACAACATCAGTTGACCTATAGGACTGGCTGACTTCTTACAATAATCCAGTAATTGCTGATGGTTTTGATATTGGGTTTGTACTGCATCTTGCTCAAATGCTTCCAATAAATTATGAAATAATATAATGGGTAATTTAAAATTTCTAATTACATCGGCTAGAGCAATAAAAATTGCTTGCTTAGAATTTGTACTATGATTGCTTATTTGTTCTAATTGTTGGTGGTAATCCTGAAGAAGTAGTAACCGTTTACTTGTTTCTAAGTCCCCTTCATCTGCAAAGTCATCCGCTGTTCTGGCAAAGGCATAAATAACACAAATGGGCTGGCGTAGTTTTTTAGGTAAAAAACGGGAGGCAACAGGGAAGTTTTCATAGTGTTGCTGAGCTATTTTCTGACAATGAATATAGGCACTTTTAAGTTGTTCTGCTGACCTTTCTGTTGCAGACACTTCTTTTACAAACATTGCTTTTACAGACATTGCTATCCAATTTTTAGCATGGGTTTTAATATTTTCCATAATAGGGTTGAATCTTCAACCAGCTTATCGGCTTGCCAGTTTTCGGGAGGATCGTGTTTTTCTATATAACCATAGGCTGCGGCAATGGTTTTCATTCCGGCTCTTTTTCCTGCTTCAATATCTCGTGCTGCATCGCCAATATAAATACATTGCAGAGGATCTATATTTATTTCCTTACAGGCATGAAATAGCGGCGCAGGGTGAGGTTTTTTTTCAGCCAGGGTATTGCCACAGACCAGGCTGCCGATACGATGGCTTAGATTAAGTTGTTGCAGTAAAGGTTTGCTTAACCAGTCGGGTTTATTGGTCACAATTCCCCAGGGGATATTATATTTTTCAAGCTGCTCTAAAACTATATCTAAACCCGGAAATAATTGGGTCTGCTGGCATATATCCTGCCTATAAATTTCTAATAAGCGATGGTGTAATGGTTCAAATTGAGGATGTTCTGGTTCTATTTTAAAGCCTAAACGAATAAGAGCGATGCCACCATGCGAGACTACAGGGCGTATTTCATTATATGCCAGGGCGCAGTGATTGTTTTCTACTAACACTCGATTCAGCGCATTAGCTAAATCAGGTGCCGTATCTGCAAGTGTTCCATCGAGATCAAATAAAACGGCTAACATTTTCAAATTTACTCAATATTCAATTTTAACAGGGTGATTTTTGAGCGTGAAATATATAGTTAATATCCACGTTTTTGGTTAAACGGCAGCTGCGTTTAAAAGGATTATATTCCACTCCGCTGAGTTTTATACTACTTAAACCTGCTAGTCTAATCATTTCATCTAACTCTGAAGGGCGTATAAATTTTTTATAGCTATGGGTTCCCTTGGGTAATAAGTTCATTACATATTCAGCACCTAAAATAGCAAAAGCATAAGCTTTAGCATTTCGGTTTACAGTGGATAGAATAATATGGCCATCGGCTTTTATCAGTTTGCTGGCAGCATGAATAATTGCAGCGGGATCGGGTACATGTTCTAACATTTCTAAACAGGTTACGACATCATATTCACCAGGGTGATTTACAGCCATGTCTTCTACGGTACTGAGTTGATAATCTACTTTTGCACCGGATTCCAATAAGTGCATCCTGGCAATAGATAAATTAGCTTCTCCCATATCTATTGCCGTAACGTCTGCTCCAGCAAAAGCCATGCTTTCTGATAAAATTCCACCACCACAGCCAACATCTAGTACTTTTTTACCTTCCAGACCATGAACTTGTTGTTCAATAAAACCCAGGCGTGTGGGATTCATATCATGTAGAGGTTTAAATTCCCCTTCTTCATCCCACCAGCGCATAGACATGGCTTCAAATTTTGCTATTTCAGCAGGATCAACATTGCTATTTTTATTTGATTGCATCTTTTTCTCTAACTCTATCTAAACTTTATATTTTATAAACTATATTGTTATTAACGACGTACTAGTACAACTGCCTAGCTGAATTGATTAATTTTATTATGCCACAATTGACAATCACTTTTCACCTGTTGAATATCAATGCTAGTGAGTTTTTTATTATCCAGCAATTGCTTTCCCTTAATCCATACATCACTAACATGTTCTCTGCCAGCAGCGTAAAGTAGTTGAGATACTGGATGATAAAGTGGCTGGCACTCAATATTGTCCATATCAATAGCACAAATATCTGCCTGTTTACCCACTTCTAAAGAACCAACAAATTGTTCTAAACCCAGAGCACGGGCTCCATTTATGGTTGCCATTTGTAGTGCCGTATCCGCACTTAAACTGGTTGCATCCATGGTTTTTATATTGGATAAAAAAGAGGCAGTTTTCATTTCACTGAGCATATTTAAATCATTATTACTGGCTGCTCCATCGGTACCTAATGCAATATTTAATCCATAGTCAATAAGCTCTTGCACGGGAGATACACCACTGGCTAATTTCATATTAGATTCAGGGCAATGTACCAGATGAGGCTGTTTTTCGAGTAAAACTTCAATATCTTCTGCATCTAATTGTGTCATATGTACTGCAAGCAGTTTTGGGTCAATTAAACCCAATTGATGCAGACGTTTAATTGGGCGGCATTTATATTGCTCCAGTGAGCCATTTACTTCATCTGCGGTTTCATGCAGGTGAATATGGATATGGGTATTTTGTCGCTCAGCAGCCTGTTTTACTTTTATTAAATTTTCATCTGATACCGTATAAGGCGCATGAGGAGCAAGAGCTGTGCTAATTAATGGATGCTGCTGATATTGTTCGTGTAGTTGTTGGCCTTTGCTTAAATACTCAGAAGCATCTTTGGCCCAAACCGAAGGAAAATCAATAATAATCTGTCCCAGTACCGCACGTATGCCAACCTCATCTGCCATTTTAGCTGTTATATCAGGGAAAAAATACATATCATTAAAGGTTGTTGTGCCGCTGCGAAGCATTTCAGCCATGGCTAATCGACTGCCACTTTTAACAAAATCTATATTTACATGTTGCTGCTCTGCAGGCCAGATATGTTTATCTAACCACTCCATAAGGGGTAAATCATCTGCAAGCCCGCGCATTAAGCTCATAGGGCTATGCGTATGTGCATTTATTAAACCCGGTATTAATACATGTTGCATACGTTTAATAACTTTTATTCTGGGATATTTTTGTTCTGCTGCTTCAATAGTTAATAGATCAATAATTTTTTCTTGATCAAATAGCAGTGCATGATTGGTATAGATTTTTTTCTCGGGAACAACGGGGATAATCCATTTTGCATGTATAATGTGCATAGTTAAAAATTTAAAATTAAAGTTAAAAGGGGACAAAATTTGGAAACTATCCAGCCAATTATATGGGAAGATGATACCTTAAAGCTACTTGATCAACGTGTATTACCTCAAAAATATACCTATCTAGAGTTAAACAATCTGCGTGAGAGTGCCGATGCAATTACTGATATGGTAGTCAGAGGTGCCCCAGCTATTGGAATTACTGCTGCTTACGCCATAGTTTTAGGTGCAAGAGAGCATTATTTGGCAGATAAACAGCAATGGAAAAGGCTTTTAAGTGATGATTTAGAATATTTAGCTCAGGCACGCCCCACTGCTGTAAATCTGTTCTGGGCAATAGAGCAAATGCAAGTAGTAATAGATGGTATTAGTGATGTTAATCCTTTTGATAGTTTATTAGCCAAAGCCGCGCAAATCCATGAGGATGATATTAATGCAAATAAAACCATGGGTAAACTGGGTGCAGATATCATTAAAAAGAGTCTGGATTCTAAACAATGTGCAGTATTAACCCATTGTAATGCCGGAGCACTTGCAACAGGTGGATACGGAACAGCATTAGGCGTTATTCGCAGTGCATGGGACAATGGTAGCCTGGCACATGTTTATGCAGATGAAACTCGTCCCTGGTTACAAGGTGCGCGATTAACTGCATGGGAAATGGTAGAGGAGAATATCCCTGTATCCATTTTAGTAGAAGGTGCTGCATCCCATATTATTGAAAATTCGCAGCAGACGGATAAAGCTATTAAATGGATAGTGGTAGGTTCGGATAGAATCGCATCCAATGGTGATGTGGCAAATAAAATTGGCACTTATGGTCTAGCTATTTTGGCAAAGTACCATGGAATAAAATTTATGGTCGTTGCTCCGACCACAACTATTGATATGAATATTGCTACGGGCAAAGACATTCCCATTGAACAGCGATCTCCGCAAGAAGTGCTCTCATATGCACAGTCAGCTATTGCCGCAACAGGAGCACAGGCAGAAAACCCGGTTTTTGATGTAACTCCTGCTAAATTAGTGGATGCTATTGTGACAGAACGTGGTGTAGTACTTAACCCTGATTTAGAGAAGATGAAGTTATTGTTTAAATAATTGTAACTATTAGGTGTCTATAATTTTGCAAGTACTTCTACACCTTACTTCTCTTCTAATTTATATTTTTTCTTCTCCTGCTCAATTTCAAGTAATCTGGAATCGAGTTTCGAGAGAATATAAAAACTATCCTTGGGCTGTTTTTTTGCATATTTTTTAGCCAGTCGTAATTGCATAATAGCTTGTTCATATTGCCCATTTAAATAATAGTATTCACCATGAGCAAGGTGAGCATCTAATAATTTACCTTGTTTTCCATAAGCTCGAGATAATAATTGATAAAAAACAGGATGTTTTAGGCTATGTTTATTGTAGTCATTAATAAATTGAATACTTTGCTTAAAGTTATTGGTCGCAATTAATGCGCTGGCATAATGAGCTGAGAGAATTTTATTTAGCGGGTGTTGCTGTAAGGCCGTTTGTAATAACTTAAGCCCTTGCTGCTTTTGGATTTTTTTCTGGCTTGATAATAATGCCCGTGCATAGCCATTAATAAAATAGAGATTACTTTTTTCCATCTCATGGAGCTGTTTAAACTGTAAAATGGCCTGTTCTATTTTATTATTATGTAGCAGGGTATGGGCATAGGTATATTGAAACTCTGGATTTTTGCTAATCGAACGATTATCACTTAATTGTTTATAATAATTTTCTAATTGGAGCATATCCTGAGAAGTTAAAACCAGCAGCTTGCCTTTCATTAAGCGATAAGATTTGTCTGCTTTTATATAAGTGCTGTTGTTTTTTCCTGATTTTTTATAATATAAGTCTGCTCTTTGTATGGATTCAGAAATTCGATCGCTAGTAACTGGATGAGTCATTAAGAACTCGGGATAATTCTTTCCCGTATAACGATTCTTTTGATGTAATTTTTGGAAAAATTCATTCATCCCATAAGGGTTGTAGTTGGCTTTAAATAAGTATTTTATACCAACCCTATCAGCTTCTTTTTCATTTGCACGGGTAAAATTGATTTGTGCCTGAGTACCTATTGCCTGTATGCCTGTTGCCGCTGCCAAACCTGCTTCTGGGGCTCCTGTTGCTCCGAGTAAAATAGCTGCAATTAAACCTAAAGTCATCGGTAGATTCATCTGGCTGGCTTTTTCAAATGCTCTGGCAATATGGTGTTGGGTTACATGGGCAATTTCATGTGCTAATACAGATGCCAATTCACTTTCTGAATCAGAAGTAAGAAATAAGCCACTATATACTGCAACTACACCACCTGGTGTAGCAAAAGCATTAATTTGATGAGAGTTTAATAAAAAGAAATGAAAGGGCTGTAAATTATCCTCTGTCTGCTCAACCAGACTATAGCCCAGATTATTTATGTATTCGCTAAGCTCTAAATCATCAATAATCCCATGACTGGCTCGTAATTGATTTATTACTGAACGGCCAATTTTATCTTCCATAGTAGAAGACATAGCAACTGATGAGGAAGCACCAATATCAGGCAAAAGGATTTCTTTAGCATTACTTTCTTTATAAGCTGAAAGAGGCATACCTATACTAAAAAAAATAATAACCAATAAGGAAAGTTTTTTTTGGAAAAATAACATTGTATTTTCTATTCTTAGTTTTAATAAAGTTTATTATTATCTCTGATCAAATGATAATTATCAATTATCAATTATCAATTATCAATTATCAATTATCAATTATCAATT
>JASFYQ010000036.1:0-4931 GCA_045047105.1 Pseudomonadota bacterium
TATCGGGAAGGAAATAGCAGCGGAGCTAGCAAGTAGTGCAACAGGTGGAGCTACCGACTTCCTGTCTATTAGAAGGATGGGAACAAAAGTAGTTAAAAAAGGATATAGTTTTTTTAGGAAAGCCACAAAGCAGGGCGCTAAGGCCACAAAGATCACAAAGGCTTATAAACGGCCATCTGGAGCTACGACGAAAGCTCAGAGGGAATCAGTACAAGGTAAGCCGTGTGTAGATTGTGGCACTACGACACCTAAGCAATTCGCTGACCATAAAGAACCATTAGTAAAAGAATACTATCGAACGGGGAAGATTGATAAAACGCGTATGCACAGTCCCGACTCTGTACAGCCCACAGTGCCCGACTTGTTCCTCAAGGCAAGGAGCAGAAATGAGCCGTTTTTCAAGGAAGCAGAAAAAGAATCTAGGATTATGACGGTAACTGCAATAGAAGAATTACAAAAGGAAGTATGCAAAAAATATGGAGCAGATTTCCTATCTTCGCCAAATGATTATAAAGTCGGTATTGCCACTAATGTTCGTGATGAAATTGTTCCGATCAATGGGTTTCGGCATCCATCTCAAGGTGATACTACAGGCTGGTATATCTACTCTGGAGAAGAACTTTCTGATGACCCTGATTTTTTTAAACCATTGCATGTTGAGCATCTTGACGATTGGTGTCCTCAACTTAAGAAGTATCTTGGGCTGTCACCGGGGTGGAGGTTTCTCATTGCCGGTGATTATGTTGATGTTTGGTTTGATGAGAGCTTGTTAGAGGTGTGACGCCCACTTTGTAGCATCTCAGTAATGCTACAAAGAGTGTAGGACGTTCAGGAAAGCAAGCAAGGCTAAGGAATATGATGACTGATCCCAAGGTTAGTTCTGCTGATAGGGGGATACCTTATTATGTGTTATTGATGGAACACAATCCCACAGCTCTAAAGATATTCATTGTGAGCAATGCTTAAGAAAAGAGCATAAAAAGGGAGAAATAACCTATAGTCATGCTGTTTTGCAGGGAGCGGTAATGCATCCTGATAAAAAACAGGTTATTCCCCTCATGCCAGAAGCTATATTAAATACAGATGGTAGTGAAAAACAAGACTGTGAAAGTAAGGCAGCTAAACGATTTATTAGTCATTTAAAACAAACACATCCCCGCCAAGGTTTTCTTATTTGTGGCGATGGATTAATGGTAAGCGTCAATTCTTACCACGTTGACAGATTATCCCTTTTTATTTAAAGGCTGAATTTTTTCAGTTAAGTTCCAGGGCATAAATTCATCTAATGCTTCCTTTGGGTAATGGCGACCGAGTTTGGGTATCTCAGTTAGAATATGCTTTAGAAAAGCAAAGGGCTCCAGATTATTTGCTTTAGCCGTTTGCACTAAGGAATAAAGTAATGCACTGGCATCCGCACCACGGGGAATTTGATTGAATAACCAATTTTTTCTACCAATCACAAAGGGTTTAATACTGCGCTCAATGGGCTGAGGTGGTTTAGGTACCAGATACACCGGATTAACGGATAAGCCTTTTATCATGCTATAGAGCTCAATAATTCCAACAAGGGTTTTAGGTGGGTAACATCCTCGGGATTAATTTGCAGACTAAAACCATTGGTATGATTTACTTGAATAGGTTCAACTGCTGTGGCCTCTGAAATGAGATGGATGGGAATGAGCTGGTTATTCTTGCCGTTACTGGGTGACTCTGAAACAGTTGAACCTAATTTCTTTTTATAATAACTGAAAACATGAATGGGGATATTATGTTGTCTACAATACGCAACCTGAGTTTGTGCACTGGATTGCCAGTGCTCTAGGTATTTTCTCATCAGGGTATCTACTTCCGCAGTAGCTCCTGTACGAATATTCTCAAGCAATTTGGATTCCGTAACTACAGCATTATCTGCAAGTTGTTTTTGCATCATGTAAATCACTTGTTGAAATTTATTAGTTCTTTTTGGCATTTACACGTTACCTACGTGAATTGAAAAAATCTAGCAAGTTGTTGAATAGTTACGTTTAATTATGGATCAATTGTGATTGTAACTCAACCATGTTATTTTTAGCTTTTAATTCCTTTCTGGATAATATTCATTTAAGAGTGATAATCTGTTTATTGATAGAATTTATGCAAAAAATACTGAAATATTTATATTGAAGATTCTTTCAATATCACTCTAATAGTAATTTAACCAAGACAGATTATTTTTTAAATTGCTGCTTTTTAAAATATATTTTAAATTTGATATGATTGCTGAATTAGCACTTTGGGACGAAATAGAAAATTATGCAGCTCTAACCTCAGATAAAAGTTCGGGGTGTTTATTCAGAACTTTGAGTAGTTTAACAAGAGAAAGTGGTGGTTTAGTCTTTCCTGTTTCATAGCGAGAAAAAGCATTTATTCCACCACCAAATATCTCAGCTGCCTCTCTCTGATCAAGGTGTAATTTTTTGCGCATCTCAGATATAAAAGCAGGATCGATAATAGCTGCATTCACTTGTTTATGAAACTCTAGCATCATATTCATTGTACGCCGTGATTCTTCTGAATTTAGGATTGATTCTCCACAGGCTGTGCAAAAATCACCAGACACTGCTGATAACACGGTAGTTTCACCTTTATATGTGTAGGACTGATCTCTGGTATCATGCACCAACTCAGCTACACCGCAAACAGGACATCTCATTATCATAACTCCTTAAACGAAATAATCACTAAATCATTGATGACGTTCAATTTCAAATATACGTCGCCAAATTCAGTGCTTGGCCTATACACATCTTGCCAAACTTTATGATCTGTATATGTCGTCATACTCTTGTAAAAATCAGTGGGACTAAGTGACATCACAATTTCACACATGCCATCAAAATCTATCCCCAAAGAAGCTGTGCCCCTTGGCAAGCACTGTATGTTGAACGTACATGGCCTTGTTCAATCAGGGATTTAACGATAGAAAGTTTACAATGTGGCATTCTTTTTTCCATATAAAGATATTAACCTAATAGGTTAATTCTGTCAAATTATTGGAAAAAATACTAAAAGTGATATGGTTTTACTGAATCACAATTACTGCTTTCTAACTTTTGAGAATTAGGCGTAAAAGGAGTTAAATGGCAACTTAGGGACGATCTGAACATTAATAGTTAAAGTATTAATGTGGTCAAGTCTAATTGTTTACAGTTATAGTCGTGCATTTCATCACTGCATTTGGAAATTCAACAAGTATTTTGAATACATCGTAAGAGATATAAATGCATTAATAACTGCATTTTAAATTATCATAACTTCATGTGGTATTATTATAGTGTTGTAACTTGTTGAGGGGGAGGTGCATACCTTAGCAAGTTTTTTATCTGGTTTTAACTAAATTAAGAAGTAAAAAATGCTCAATGATTTAAGCTATATGCTCGAAGCCATCCAGTTGGCAAAAAAAGGCTGGTATACCACTTTTCCTAATCCCCGCGTAGGTTGTGTTATTGTTAAAGACAATAACGTCATTGCCCGTGGATGGCATCAACAGGCCGGAGAGGCTCATGCTGAAATAAATGCACTGAATCAAGTTAAGCATCAGGCACAAGATTGTACGGCATATGTTACTTTAGAACCGTGTAGTCATTTTGGAAAAACCCCTCCTTGTTGTGATGCTTTAATAGCTGCTGGAGTTAAACGGGTAGTGGTTGCAATGACCGATCCTAACCCCCTGGTAGCGGGTCAGGGGATTGGACGTTTAAAAGATGCGGATATTGAAGTGGTATCTGGCATTTTAGAAGCCGAAGCCAGGGCTTTAAATCGTGGCTTTATTAAACGTATGGCGGATAATCGCCCCTTTGTTCGTTGTAAAATGGCAGCAAGTTTAGATGGGCAGACTGCTTTGGTATCGGGTGAAAGTCAGTGGATAACTTCACCTCCTGCTCGCAGTGATGTACAAGGTTTACGCGCAGAAAGCGCAGCCATTTTAACAGGCATAGGAACAGTTCTGGCAGATGATCCTTCCATGACGGTAAGAGAAAGTAAATACAATCTTATTAAACAGCCTGCTCGAATTATTCTAGACAGCCAGTTAAAAATACCCCCTACAGCTAAAATTTTAAAGCAACCGGATCGGGTGTATATTTTTACTTCACAAAATCAACTGGATTGTGCTAAGGCTAAATTATTACAGCAGCAGGGAGTATCTCTATATGCTGTGCCATTACAATCTCAGGGTTTGGACCTGGCTCAGATATTAACAAAATTAGCTGAGCTGCAATTTAATGAAATCTTATTAGAATCAGGGAAAAAACTGGCTGGTTCGATGATATCCGCAGGCCTGGTAGATGAACTGGTTATATATCTAGCACCAAAACTAATGGGCAGTGGAGGTCGGGCTATGTTTGATCTGGATGGAATTAATACTATGGCGGATGTTAAAGATCTAAATATAAAAGATATTCGCCAGGTAGGAAAGGATCTTCGTTTGTTAGTGAGCCTGTCTTAGCCATTGATAGTCAAGTATAACGGGTATATATGTATTTCTACATGTTTTATAAGCTATTTTGTGTTATGTTTTAAGCTATTAGCCAATTGTTATTATTATGAGGTTTTTTAGCTATGTCGCCGAGCTTATATTTTTTCCTGGTAGTATTTGTTTTGTTTTTTAATGTATTTGTGGATGCCGATGATAGTGACAAAGGGCTTGCTATTGGCTACGATTCAATATCTCTAGATAATGAAGTACAAAATAAAAAAAATAGATTAAATGCACAGCAGAAATGCATTAAAAATACTCAAGCAGTACAAAACCTATCTGTCTGTGCAGCTGGTAATGTTATTTATGATAAGCAAACAGGTTTAATGTGGACACGTTGCGCCTTAGGAAAAACATGGAATAATAATGAAAAAAAATGTTTGGGTAATGCATCTATCTATAGTTGGAAAGAGTC
>JASFYQ010000037.1:0-14657 GCA_045047105.1 Pseudomonadota bacterium
ATGGATTGAATTATGTATTTTTCTGTGCCCATCATTTGCTGATTGATGTGGTTTCATGGCGAATTATCTGTGCCGATCTGCAAAGTTTGTATGCCGGTGAACAACTCTTACCTAAAACAACAAGTTATCGCTATTGGGTTGAACGTATGGCCCGTTATACAGAGCAAAATCAGTCTCAACAGACCTATTGGGAAGAAATCTCCTCTGTTTCCTCTACCTTCTGGGATAATATCAAAAGGGATGCTCAAGAAGTTGTGATTGGTCGTAGCTTAAATTTTTCCTCGCAAATTACCCGTATATTACAACAACAGGTGAATCAGGCTTATCATACTGAAATCAATGATTTATTACTCAGTGCGCTGGCCGTCGCTTTATCTGAATGTAGCAATGAATGCGTCAACTTAGTCACTTTGGAGGGGCATGGTAGAGAGAACCTGGATAATGATATCGATTTATCCCGTACCATTGGCTGGTTTACCAGTATGTATCCGATTAAGTTATACGCTACTGACAATCTCTCAATGCTGATTAAGCAAACCAAGGAAATGTTACGGGCCATTCCTGATAAAGGACTTGGCTTCGGCGCCTTGCTCTTTAAAGGTAAAACGTATGAAGGTGATGAAGATTTGGAGCGTGGTTTTGATACTACCGAGATAGGATTTTCTCAGCCCAAAATAAGCTTTAATTATTTGGGAGTATTAAATAATTCGCATGAAACAGGTGACAATGTTTGGCAACTGAGCAATGTAACATCCGGCCTGTCTATGGGCAGGGAAAATAAAGACATTAACTTGCTCACCATCAATGGAATGATTATTGACGGTGTATTGCAATTTAACTTCCATGGCCGATTAACTGACACCATAATGGACAAACTTACTCAAGGCTTTAAGACAGCCTTAGAGAAAATTGTTCAACATTGTAATGAGCAGCTGGAACAAGGACTGATACGTTTTACCCCTGCAGATTTTAATTTGGATATTTCCCTGGACTTATTTGATCGGCTTTTTGATGATCGGGTTGCGGCAATCTATCCGGCTAACTCTTTACAACAGGGTTTTATCTATCATGCTTTGAGTCAGCAAAATGACGATGCTTATCGGGTACAGATATTAATGGATTATCCCCAGTTGATAGACCTTGATCGCTATCGTCAGGCTTGGGAAATGGCCATTGCAACTTATCCGATTTTGCGTACGGGTTTCAATTGGGAAGAGCAGCCACTGCAATTGATTTACAAAGATGCTCCGCTTAATTTCAGCTGGCATGATCTGAGCAATAAGAATGAAAAGGCTAATGCAATTGATGATAAGGCAGCAGAAATAGCTAAGATTCAGCAGGATGATCGGCAACTTGCTTTTAATCTTGAGCAGCCCGGTCTGCTCAGAATACATTTAATTAAACAGCATGATTTTTTATACACTTTATTGCTGAGCGAACATCATAGTATTGCCGATGGTTGGAGTGTACCGATCCTACTACAGCAGGTACATGAATATTATTCGGCCTTATTTAGTAAACCAGGACTCAGAAAATCAGAGGCTATCATTGAAGATAAGGCCTATCTGCATGCCCAGCAATATTATGCACAACATATCAGCCAGGTAAAGGCTTATTGGTCGGCGCAGGTTACCGAGAGCCTGCATGCTAACGATTTAAGTCATATGTTTGTGGGAGAAAGAGTAGACTTAAATAATATTCGTCAAATCGAGCAGCCCGAGACCTTTAAACTGCAATTCAATTGCCAGTCACTTAAACAAATGAGCCGCGAAAATGGTTTGAGCTTGAATACATTGGTACAGTTTGCCTGGCATAAACTGATTGTACTCTACACACAGGATGAGCAAACCATTGTCGGTACCACGGTCTCCGGCAGAGCGATTCCTGTGGACGGTATTGAACAAAGTGTTGGCCTGTATATTAATACCCTACCTTTAATCATTGACTGGCCGGATGTAACAAGCCTGGCGCAATTACAACAGATCCAACAACAGATATCCGAATTAAATAGTTACTCTTCTATGCCGTTGGCTAGCTTGCAAACTGAAGGACAGAGGGCTTTTCATTCCTTGTTGGTATATGAAAACTATCCGCTAGTTGAAGCAGATGCTGACGCGCCTATTCAGGGAATTTTTCGAGAATCGATAGAAAAAGTTGACTATCCTTTGTCATTGCTGATAGCCGAACAAAAAGATAGCTTACAAATCAGTATCAGTTATGCCGCTGAAATATTCGGCCATTCAGGAATACAGCGTTTAGCAGTCCAATTACAACGAATTTTACAACAACTTCCACACAAACTGCATCATCCTCATACACAGCTGGAGTTACTTGATGAGACTGAGAAACAGGTTTTACTTTATGATTATAATCAAACCGATGTCGCGCTTGAGGAGGCAACATTAGAGCAACTGTTTTGTCGTCAGGCCGCCGATACACAGAACCAGATTGCCATAACTACTGCAACAGAACAATTAAGCTATGCACAATTAGATGAGCGTTCTAGTCAGTTAGCCGCTTATCTGGAGCAAAGCTATCAGCAAAAAACAGGCAACGAACTTAATCGCGATACCTTAATAGCACTATTAATGGATCGCAGTGCAGACATGATTATTGCCATTTTAGCGGTATTAAAGGCTGGTGCAGCCTATGTGCCAATCGAGCCAGACTCGCCAGCGAGCAGAATTGCTTATATTTTGGCCGATACCAATACACCCTTAGTATTAACCAACGTACGCCACCATGCTCTTTTACAAGAACATTTATCCAGATCTGATAGCTCACCGCTTATATTAACTATAGACAATTTGGACTGGTCGGATAAGGTGAATTATCCAATATCTAAGCTTGCTAAAAAAACAGATCCAACGAGTCTAGCCTATGTGATTTATACCTCTGGAACCACAGGACAGCCTAAGGGTGTAATGATAGAACACCGTAATGTGGTCAATACCCTGAGCCAGCAGATCAGACGTTATCAAATACAATCCGATAATGTTTTTTATCTTGGTGTTTCTTATGCCTTTGATGCCTCAGTAGCCAGCATATTTCTTCCATTACTTAGCGGTGCGCGATTATTGATTAGCCCACAGATTGATTTTCAGCATACATTATTGAGGCAGGCAAGCCACTTAATTGTACCAGCTGCACTGATGGATAGTCTGGAGTTTCACAATCTTAAACAGCTAAAAACCATTATTTATGGGGGGGATACGCCGTCTCAACAGACGATTAAGCGCTTATCCCAGTATCAATTATTTGCTGAATATGGTGTGACCGAAGCTGCGATTACCTCAACCTTTGCGTTTGTCAATGAAGCCGGTTTGTCAATTGGTCGCCCATTGGCGAATACTCGGGTGTATATACTTGATGCGGTATTAAATCCTGTGCCACAAGGAATGGGTGGCGAATTATATCTTGCTGGTGCGGGTATCGCACGAGGATATCTGCATAGAGAAAAGCTTAATCGGCAGCGTTTTATCGCTAATCCTTTTATGAGTGAAACGGATAAAAAGCGAGGATATACGCGTTTATACAAAACCGGTGATCGGGTGCGTCTGCTGGATAATGGGAATTTGGAATACCTTGGACGTAATGATTTTCAAGTGAAAATTCGTGGTTACCGAATTGAACCGGGCGAAATAGAAAATGCTTTAAATCAAATTTCTCAAATCACTCACTGCCTGGTTATCGCGCGAGATTATCAGGGACAAAAACAATTGCTTGCTTACTATGTTGCATCGCAAAGCCTGGAACAAGATATTTTAAGCGAACAATTAAAAGAAAGTTTACCGGAATATATGATTCCGGCAGTTTTTATGCAAATCAAAAACTTTCCATTCACTGCTAATGGTAAAGTAAACCGCAAGGCTTTGCCTGAGCCAAAATTAAAGCCTGAAGCAAACTTCGTGGCTGCGGTCAATGCGGCACAAACACAAGTATGTCAGATTATCCAACAATTATTAGATCTTAAGCGTGTTGGAATCGAGGATGATTTTTATAAAATTGGTGGTGATTCAATTTTAAGCATTCAGTTGAGTTCTCGTTTGCGCAAAGCTGCTTTCAATATCTCGGTGCAGGATATTTTTAAGTCCAGGACCGTTAAAAACATGCTGGATAATCCTCAACATAGCATGACATCACCTCGTCGGGTAAATGCAGAACAGGGTAATTTGCAGGGTGGTTTTGAGCTATTACCGATTCAACACTGGTTTTTTGAGCAAGTTCAGGCCGACATATTTCCGGCGTACCAACATTGGAACCAAAGTTTTATGTTGGCTGTGCCAAAATTGGATACGGCTCGCCTTGCTGCTATTTTGCCGGCTTTCATGGCGCAGCATGATGAGTTGCGGGTATGCTTTAGTAAAACCGTCAATAGTGCGGGTCAGGTGGTTTATCAACAATCCTATCAACAACAATTGGAAGCACCATCGTTACGGATTTTAGATGGCAGGGGAATATCTACACAGGAGCTGGAAAATACCCTCACCGAATGGCAGGCCGACTTTGAACTATTCACTCAGCAAGACAAACAACAAGACAAGCAGCAAGAAGTATTGTTCAGACTGGGTTATATTTATAATTGGCAGAGCGATAAAGAGAGCACACAATATCTATTTTTCAGCGCCCATCATTTGATTATTGATGCCGTATCCTGGCGTATTATTGCGGAAGATCTGCAAGCTTTATATGCAGGTGAAAAACTATTGCCGAAAACCACTAGCTATCGACATTGGGTGGAAAGCGTAAAAGCTTATGCTCATCGGCACAAGACACAGTTAAGCTATTGGATAGACAGATTAGCAACTAATACGGATATTGCACCAAAATTTATAGCTGACAGCACCTCAGAGTATCAGTTGAATTTCTCGGGAGCATTAACCGAGCAACTACAGCAACAGGCTAACCAGGCCTATCATACGGAAATTAATGATTTATTACTCACCGCACTGGCAGTGGCTTTGGCTGAACTCAGTGGAACAGGGGATAATTTAATAAGCCTGGAAGGACATGGTCGGGAAAGTAGCATTGCCGATGTGGATTTGTCGCGAACTCTGGGCTGGTTTACAATTGCCTATCCAGTGCGTCTGCAATATAACCCAGATCTGGCTATAGCGATTCGCCAAACCAAGGAAATGTTGCGAATTATTCCTGATAAAGGGATTGGTTTTTTTGCCCTGAAATATTATGCAGATAACAATACCAGTAACTGTACAGGTAAGAATGCTTTGAGCTCCGCCGATTTACCGCCAATTGGGTTTAATTATCTGGGCGTATTGAATAATCACCAAGCGGATACCACAGATTGGCAAATTGCCAATGTTTCTTCAGGACTGCCAGTCAATCCGCAAAATCAGGATCCTAATTTGCTCAGTCTCAATGGGGCGATCATTGATGGTAAATTGCAGTTTAGTTTAAGCGGGAAAATCTCATGTGCACAATTGGGGCATTTTGGGGAAAAGTTTAAAACCGCATTATCAGAAGTTGTACAACATTGTCTGCAACGAGTAGCAAAGCAAGCCTCGATTCACTCTCCGGCAGATTTTAATCTACCCATTTCGCTGGCTTTATTTGATCAATTATATACCGATCAGATTGATGCGATTTATGCTGCCAATTCCTTGCAACAGGGGTTTATTTATCATGCCCTGACCCAGCAAAACGATGATGCCTACCGAGTACAAATCTTAATTGATTATCCACATGCCATAAATACAGAATATTTTCAGCAGGCCTGGCAATTGGCTATTGCCACTTATCCTATATTACGTAGTAGCTTTAACTGGCAGGAAGTGCCGTTACAGTTGATTCATAAAACGGCCTCGCTGCAATTTACTTGGCATGATTTAAGTGCCATAACACAAGCCAGTAAACGAGATGCTGCGATTACTAAAATACAACAGCAAGACCGGAAACTTGCTTTTGATCTCGGTCGTCCGGCGCTGCTTCGATTGCATCTGATTAAGCAGCAAGAGCAACATTATACTTTATTAAAAAGCGAACACCATAGTATAGCCGATGGTTGGAGTTTCCCGTTATTACTCGATAAAGTCCATGATTATTATGCAGATTTGTTAAATGGCAGAAACATTCAGGTAGAAGTGGATCAAGCCTATCCTCTCGCACAGCAGTATTATGCCGAACATCTAGTAGCGGCGCAGCAATACTGGGATCAACAGATCAAGGAAATGGGAGCTGCAAATGATTTAAGCGTGATGTTATTATCCCGCTGCGATTTGAATTCGGTTCGCAGTTTAAGCCGCCAGGTTTGCTGTACCATCAGTCTTGAAATCCAGCCATTGCAAAGACTGAATCAGCAATATGGTCTGGGCATTAATACCGTGCTACAGTTTGCCTGGCATAAATTAATTCAATTATACACCCGCGATGAACAGACCATTGTTGGTACTACGGTTTCAGGCAGGGCCATTCCGGTTAGCGGAATAGAACATAGTGTTGGTTTGTATATTAATACTTTACCGCTGATTATTAACTGGCAGGATAACAATACGGTTTTGGCGCAGCTACAAGCAATCAATCAATCAATCGCTGGTCTCAATCATCATGCCTTTGTTCCCTTGGCATCCTTACAATCTCAAGGTAAACGATCGTTTCATTCGCTATTAATATATGAAAATTATCCTATGCCTGAGGCTGCAATCGATGCGCCATTACAGCCCATATTACGCCAAGCCATAGAAAAAATGGATTATCCGCTGGCATTGGTGGCTCAAGAACATCAAGGGCAATTACACCTTAGTCTTCATTATGAACAAAGTCTGGCAACGCCGGAACATGTGCAGCGACTATTGCATCAATTGAACTTAATTATTCAACAAATTCCACAAAATTTGCAGCTGCCACATACTGGGATTAATCTGCTTTCCAAGCAACAGTATCAGGCACTGGTCTATGATTATAATCTAACCGATAAGCAAACTGATCCAGCGCTAAGCTTGCCCGTTTTGTTTAAGCATCAGACTCAGGTCAATGCTGCTGCTATTGCCGTTGTATACTATGATCAGGATTTAAATCGGCAACAATTGACGTATCGGGAACTGGATGAACAATCAACCCAATTAGCCCGTTTTCTGCGTCTTCAATACCGGGAAAAATTTGACCGGGAATTGCCTTCTGAAAGTCTGGTGGTATTGAGCCTGGATCGCAACATCCAACTGCTAATAAGCATATTGGCCGTGTTAAAAGCGGGGGCAGCTTATGTTCCACTCAGTCCTGATTCCCCACCTGAACGTGTGGGTTTTATACTTAAAGATACCCAAACACAGCTGCTTTTAACCCAGACGAATTATCAGGCTAAACTGACTGAGATAGTCCAAAGCAAGGATTTATCACTATGTAATATTGCGGTGGATAATTCGCCATGGCAGCTAGAATCGACCGACAGTTTGCCCGCTTGTCCGCACGGGGAAGATTTAGCTTATGTCCTATACACCTCCGGTACTACTGGTCAACCTAAGGGGGTGATGATAGAACACCACGCTTTCGCCGATTTTATAGTGAATTTTCCATTGGCATCAAAAACGATTAATTTCCTATCGCTGACCCACTACACCTTTGACATTTTTGGATTAGAGTATGCCTTGCCGCTGACACGGGGGGGTAAAGTGGTGCTGTGTGAAATAGAACACTTTAATCACACTATTATCCAAAGCGAAGCCATTAGCGTATTGCAGCAAACCCCGTCTGTATTGCAATTACTGTTGGATAAATTGCTGGATAAAATCGAGCCGCAACTTTCCTGCAAAGTGGAAGATGTGATTTGTTTAAGTGGTGGTGAAGCATTGAACCAGGTGACCTTAAAACGCTTGCAAGGGTGTTTTAAACAGGTTTTAAACGTGTTTGGTCCAACCGAGACGGTTATTTGGAGTAGTTTATACGATTGTACCCACGCACAGCAGTCTAATATTATCGGTAAGCCGTTGCTTAATGAAAAATACTATATTCTTGATGCCGCACTTAATCCACTGCCGCAGGGCATTATCGGTGAACTCTATATTGCCGGAGCCGGAGTGGCTAGAGCCTATTTAAATCGCTCGCAACTCACTGGTGAGCGTTTTTTGGATAATTTATTTATGAGTGATAGTGACCAACGCAACGGCTATCATAAAATGTATAAAAGCGGCGATTTGGTGCGCATGTTAGAAGATGGCAATATTGAATACCTGGGACGTAATGATTTCCAGGTGAAAATCCATGGTTTACGCATAGAGCTGGGGGAAATTGAAAATGTTATTAGTCAATTTAACGGGATTGGCCAAGCGCTGGTAATCACTCACCAAGAGCAGCAATTAGTGGCCTATTATCAGACCATAGAAGATATTTCTCTGGCCGAATTACAGCTACATCTGGCAGCTAAATTACCGGGATATATGATCCCAAGCGCATTAATAGCTGTCGATAGTTGGCCTTTAACGGCTAATGGTAAACTGGATCGTCGCGCCTTGCCACCGCCGCAAATGATTTCTGTTGCTGGCTACAAAGCTCCGCGCAATGGGCTGGAAGAGCAATTATGCCTGATTGTTGAAGAAGTTCTTAGGATACCGCAGGTTGGCATTGAGGATGACTTTTTTGCTCTTGGTTGTAACTCAATTCGTGCTATCCAAATGGCTTATCAAATCTCACTTGCACTATCTCAAGAAGTTAAAATCGCCGATTTATTTGTTTATGCCAGCGTAGAAAAACTGTTGCAACATTTAAGCATTAAGCAAAATGCTCAGAGCGACAACTTACTCTATCATTTTAATCAAAAGGACAGTGGATTTAGCGAACAGCTCAATAGTTTGTATTTGATTCATCCCGGCAGTGGTGGCTGTGAGACCTATCAGGGATTAGCCGAGCAATTGGCAAAACATTATTATTGTATCGGTATCGATAATTATAATATTAGTGCGGTAGATAAAATTGATAATATTGAACTATTGGCTAAACTGTACTTAAACCAGATACAGACGTATGTCAGAGAAGAAAAAAACATAATCATGCTAGGCTGGTCACTAGGTGGCTTGATTGCACTGGAAATGGCTGCCCAGCTAGAGGCCAAAGGTTGTCAGCATATCAGTGTATATTTGCTGGATAGCCTGATTTCTGATCCACAGCTGGAAAAAATCCGGGATATAATCCCACATGATTTGATTGTTCAATATACCCAGGATTATCTGAATCAACAAGGCTATCAGCATGACTATATTGACAAGGTATTATCCTCTTTGGCACCGGAGAAAAAACTCAATAATATTCGCCAATTGTCAAAAACACTAGAATACACGCAAGTGACACTGTTTAAAGCGACTCAGTACGATGAAAGAGTGGTAGTAGAAAATACCGAGCAATTTAATCAATATGTCAGCTCAATAACAGACAATAATATCAATAAAGTAGCTCATAATGTCAGAATCCATCCACTTAAATATAGTCATGCCGATATAATAACGGCACCTGATATAGTCCGGAACCTGACCCAAACAGCTTGAAATAAATAATGATAATTTTTGATAAGAAAACAAAATCTGTCATTCCTGCTGAGAGTGGGAATGAATACTAAAAAAAATACCGACTAATTTAGAATGGCGAAGTTAACGTATTGGGAGGGTTTTATTTGTTTTATCTGTTATAACTGGCAATTTTAATATTTACATAATATAATGTTTTAAACGTGATAAAAGGAGATTACAATGACAGCAGCAGCAAGTGTGGAAATTCCTGAAAGTTCAGTAGTATATGACACAGAAGCTCAGGCAGGTATGGTTGTAAAAGACTATGTGGTTTACAGTATGGGAACGGCATTTATCCCGGTACCGATTGTTGATTTTGTTGGTCTAATCGGATTACAGGTAAAAATGGTACATTCACTTTCTAAAATCTATGGTGTTCCTTTTTCGGAAAAACGTACCAGAAGTATATTGTATTCTTTATTAGGCTCGATTATTCCAGTTGCTGGTGTAGGCTTATTAGCCAGTGCGGTGAAATTAGTACCCTTTATTGGACAAGTTGCAGGAAGTGTCTCGATGGCGACTCTAGCGGGTGGTTCAACTTATGCGGTTGGTCGAATTTTTGTTAAGCACTTTGAAAAAAATGGTAATCTAGACGATTTAGATGTTGATAGTGCCAAAAATGATATGAAAAATAATATCAGCGCGGCTAAAGCCAAAGCCAGCAATATTAAAAAAGAAGCCTAGCACACTGCTTTTAGCAACATCTTTTAGAAAGAATATTTTAGAAAAAAAGTTTTGGAAAGGAAAGTTTTTTCTATATACTCTTGATCCTACTGCTTGTAAAAGGGGAGTGGGTTTTTTTTTGTTTTTTTTCTTTTCAATCTAAAAAAAATAGTTGAGTAGATGGCAATAGTTTTTTTAGGTTCAAAATAGCCCATATAAAAAGTTCATAAAATTTGATAGATTTAAGCAATAAGCCGCTATTGCGCATGATTTTCAGTGAAAGTAAGCAATCGCTCAGAATGACGATCATTCTGAGCATTGTTTCCTCGCTGTCCAGTATTGGTTTGATTTTTATTATTAATACGGCGGCTGAACATGCAGCAGATCAGGAGACCAAGGTAAGTTTATTTTACTTTGCCCTATTTGTGGTGGTATTCCTTTTGTATTTTTTTGCCAAACGCATCTCTTTCGTCAAATCAATGGCAATTGTGGAAGGGATTGTTAAAAACCTACGCATCAGGATTTCAGATAAAGTCCGTTATGCAAACTTAGAAAGTATGGAAAAATTGGGGCTGGCACAGATCCAGACCCGTCTTTCCAGTGATACGCTGACTGTCTCAAATGCATCCTATATTATGATTGCAGCGGTGCAAGGTGTGTTGATGTTTTTTTTCGGCATGCTGTATATTCTTTACTTGTCAAAGGTTGCCTTTTTCTTAACCTTAAGTTGTGTGATAGGCGGTATTTTAGTGTACAGCTACTACAATGATACGGTAGTGGAACAAATCGATAAATCCATCAAGCATGACGATACTTTTTTCAAGTCTTTGATGAATATTATAGAAGGTTTTAATGAATTAAAAATCAATGGCAAAAAAAGTGATGCAGTCATTGAACACCATTCAATTATTGCTCAGGATAATGAAAAAATTAGAAATTTGACCAATAAGGTATTTGCTAATAGCTCTATTTTAATTCAGTTTTTTGCTTATTTCTTACTCGGTTGCATTGTCTTTATCGTCCCCCAGTTTTCCGATCAGCATAGTGAAGTGGTCACTAAAATTGTTGCAGTGTTAATCTTTATGATGAGTCCGATTGATATGATTACCGGCGCAGTACCAACATATTCCAGAGCTAATCGTTCGGCATTTTTTCTAGAGCAATTAGAGCATGAAATTGACAAGATGGCCGATTACAGTCCTTATCATAGCAAATTTGATTTTAAAACCTTTGACAAGATTCATCTTAAAGATATTACTTTTCACTATAAGGGAGAATTAGGCGAGCCCTTATTTGGTATAGGTCCCATGGATTTTGAGATAAATCGCGGTGAAATGGTATTCATCCGTGGCGGTAATGGTAGTGGTAAATCCACTTTTGTAAAAATATTTACCCACTTGTATAATTCTGACTCTGGTAGCATCAAGGTGGATAATACCACAGTCGCTAAGCACAATATCAAAAATTATCAAAACATGTTTGCCATGATCCTCACCGATTTTCATCTGTTTGACCGACTTTATGGTGTGGATAATATTGATTTAGAACACCTTCAAGCTTTACTGGATATGATGGATCTGAGCAGTAAAGTTGATTATGAAAATGGCCATTTTAGTAATATCAATTTATCCACGGGGCAACGAAAAAGGCTGGCCTTGGTGATGGCATTGATGGAAGATAAACCCATCTATTTATTGGATGAATGGGCCGCCGATCAGGATCCGCAATTTAGAAAATATTTTTATATGAGCATACTTCCCGAACTGAAAGCCCAGGGTAAAACGGTATTAGCTGTGAGCCATGATGATCATTATTTTCATGTTGCAGACAGAGTATGCAACATGAGCCAAGGTGTGTTCGAAGATAGCCCATCCTAATAATGATCTGTCAACACTTTTCCGGACACAAGTTTAAGCTGCTTTTTGTGTTACTTCAAATATTTTAATCATTAAGGAGTATATGGAGCCACAAAGTATTAAGTTACTTTTAGCTTTATCTTTATACCTATCCCAACTATTTTGCTTAGTCAGAGTAGATAGAGGAATTAATGCTCAAGAATTCTTGAAATTCATCAAAAATGATTGTGATCGGCTCTGTGGTGGAATAATCTAAAATATATTCAAATAAATATTTAAACTGATCAAACTTGCCAAGTATTTTTTTATCGAGGGTCTTTTCAATTTGTGCAATATATTCTTCGCATAAGAGTTTTTCGGCTTTTCTTGCAACAAAGAAGTAGATGAATTTACTTTAACTTTGTGTCTCATTTCTAAATGCTTCAAGTATTAACGGTTTTATGAAAATTTAGTTATCTTTTATAGAGCTTGACAGGGCATTGATTACAGCCAAATAAAAGCCATTAAAATTAGTTAAAAACTATGTCGAGCATGAGACTCATAACAACTACGTAATGTAGCAACACGTATGGCTGAATTATTGGGAGAGAAAGTTGGCCAAACTATTGGTTAACAAATTTGCCAGGACAAATGTTATAGTGAGCAAACCAAGACTCTGGTTGTCACCGAAGGAATTCTGACTCGTAAGTTACAGTTCTGATCCAGAACTCGAAGATATCGCTCTGGTCATATTCGATGAAATCCATGAAGGTAACTTACAGGCCGATTTGGCGCAGGGATTATTACAGGATATTACTATTGTTTACATCAGCAACAGGCTAATATGTTAAAAGCCAATACCGAAACGGATACGGTTGATCAATCTGTTACAATGGAGCTAAAAATTGAATTAACTCCAGCAAGTGATATTGAGCTACTGTTAAAGAAAATTACCCGCATCGCTAATGTCTTTAATGTTTTTCAGCTTTCTGAACCATCGCTATAGATTTACCTGACTACTTTATTTTAAAAACTAATTGATTATTAAGAAATATTATATGGAAATACCAAAAAAAGATATATTAAGTCCTGATGACTATTCAGCATTAAGCCCTGATCTTATTCTGGATGCTATAGACTCCTGTGGTTATAAAACCGATGGCTCTGCACTCGCACTGAATAGTTATGAAAATCGGGTACTGCGAATAGGATTAGATAATGATGTTCCCTTAATAGCAAAATTTTACCGCCCTTTACGTTGGAGCAATGAAGCTATTATCGAAGAACACCAATTTTGTCTGGAACTAAATAAAAATGAAATTCCAGTGGTTGCTCCTCTGGTTGATGAAAATGGTCAGACCTTACATGAATACCAGGGTTATCGATTTTCTCTATTTCCTATGCAAGGTGGACGTTGGCCAGATTTGGAAAATTTAGATGATTATGAAAGGATGGGGCGTTTTATGGCTCGTATTCATGGCATAGGTGCTAGCCATCAGTTTCAATCTCGACAACAAATCAATATTGATAATTACGGCTATCAGTCGGCTAATTATTTATTGGAAAAACAGTTTATTCCCGCTCATATTGAGACTGCCTATAAGACTTTGACTGATGATTTACTGGTTATGGTTAAAACACTTTATGAATTGGCTGGTGATAGTAAAATTATACGCTTACATGGAGATTGCCATAGAGGAAATATTCTCTGGACAGATAATGGACCACATTTTGTAGACTTTGATGATGCATGTAGTGGGCCCGCTGTACAGGATTTGTGGATGTTATTGGCAGGAGAACGAGCTGAAGTTACAACCCAACTATCTGCATTATTAGATGGCTATAACTGCTTTACTGAATTTGATTTGCGTGAGTTACATCTTATTGAAGCATTAAGAACTCTGCGTATGATGCACTATGCTGCATGGTTGGCAAAACGCTGGGATGATCCTGCTTTTCCTGTCGCTTTCCCCTGGTTTAACACGGTTAATTATTGGGAACAACATATTCAGGAGTTACGTGAACAACTATATGTGATGCAAGAGCCGGTAATACAAATTTCAGCTGCTTAGCTCTATAAGCATTGGATCTGTCAGTTCTACAAAACTAAATACTTTTCTCATCTGCTTCAGCATACTCGACAGGAATAATAAAAGTAAGCACAGCACCACCATTAGGATGATTTTCAGCCCATATTTTGCCCTGATGCAAGGTGATCCTGTTGCTCGGCAATACAGCGTATAGCAATTGACTTAAGAGATGAATAGGCATAATTAAGTTCTACTTTACCTGCTTCCAATTGGGTTAAGTCGAGTAAATTATTGAGCAAACTCATCAATCGATTAGCACTTATTTTAATGTTATTAAAATATTTTAATTTTTTTTCATCACTGCTTATATTGAATTTATTTACACCAATATTGGCATAACCTAAAATGCCATGCATAGGGGTTTTTAACTCATGTGAAATATTAGCTAAAAAATTCGATTTAGCCTGATTTGCTTTCACCAGTTCAAAATTAATATTTTGCAAATCCTGGGTACGTGCTTTAACCTAGAAAACGCAGTTAAACTTACTGCAAATGCCTAAAGCACTAAATTTTAAGGATTTCTGTACAATTTTGAATTCACCCGTAGGGTGACTACG
>JASFYQ010000038.1:0-10076 GCA_045047105.1 Pseudomonadota bacterium
ATCTTACCAGCAGCTTGCTCTAAATTATTTAAAAAATCATCAGAATATAAATTCTCGCCGTTAAATAAAATAAATGCGGTTTGATCATCTGGAAAAATTTTACGTAATTCATTTTCTAAAATAACAGAGGGCTGGTTTTTGGGTAAATAGGTTTCAGGTGCATTATCAAATGCAAGTTGGCTTAAAAAAATTGAAGGGATAATATTAAGTAACAATAAAATAATTAAAGGTAAATTTGTATACCAACTGATTGATTTTTTCAATGTTTTATCCTCAATCCCAAACTAAATAGTTTATTATTTTTATAAAAACCACCTATTGATTGCTCTGCACCATCTAAAAAGTGATATGCACTATAAAACTCATACGGCTCCCATCCTAAATAAGAAATCTCGGGAGATATGTATATATCTCGTAAATCCAATCCAAGGCTATACCTTGTACTTAACTTCCATTTACCGTTGTCAAATTCACTTTCAATACTACCACTAAGACTAATGCTATTATCTCTATCAACGATGTTTTCATTATTAAAAATATGTTTACCAGATAATTGTATATTTACACGGGTATCACTATCTCCAGGATAAAACTCCAAACCACTGGCCCAATCCAAACCATGAAACTTTTTATATATTAATAATGGCGTTGTTGCAGGTACATCAGATAACCAGGCAGCTTCAAAACGCCAAGTGATATCTTTCCATTCAAAAGCCATATCTGCACCAATAATCCAATTTTTAGGATGTTCCTCATACAATGTAAATTGAGACTTCAAAGATGGATTTGCTAGGTTTAAAAGTTGAGGGTTTGTTATTAATTGCGCCAATCGAGGATCAAAACGGTAGTAAGGTGCAGACAATTGTATATGTTGAAGGCTCAGAGCATAATCAACTTGCCCCCTGGTAGTGCTATAGCGCAATGCCAGTGCATCCTTTTTAGAGAAGCTTTTATTTATTTGACTATTTTTTAATACTACAGACATTAACGGATCGCTACCAAAACCTAAAATACGCCCTTCAATAAAATTTATTGGATACCAGCTCTGATCTTGTTCCGATAATTGTGCAGCTCTAAATTGGGGAATATAAGCAAAGTCAAATTTACTCTGTTGTAAAAATAATTCTGTTCTAAATGCAACCTGAGAACGATAATTTTCACCCCACTCAGTTAAAACGCCTCTGGATAAATCCATAGTGGCTAATCTATCCGTAGGAGAAAAATTATCCATTCGTCCCCAAATAATTGTTTGTGCCCCCATAGTAATACGATAATTATCATCTCTAAATCTTAGGTAGGTATCCGTATAATCAAATTGAGTATCGCTGCTTTGACTTGTCCCATGTTGATAATTCCCATCTATTCGAGCACCAATGTTTAGGCTCCAAAGAGAATTTATCTGCCAATTTTGATAGGCATCTATATGTAGATATTGAAGCTGATCAACTACTGAGCTGGATTGGCTAAAAACCTGCTGTTCTAATTGTATAAGCCCGCCCCACTCTAGTTGTTTATTCGAAGAAGATTCAAGTGAAATAATTTCATCCTCTAATAGATTAATATCTGAATCTGATTGACGTATAGAATCATCACCATCATCAATTAAGATAATAGTATCATCATCATTAAGGACTATTGCATCTTTAAGGACTACCTCATCACTTATCTGGTTTATATATTTTGATTCTGCTAATTGAATGGATGGAAAATCCAGTCTTTCTGGTTGAAGTGAAAGCAAAGGCTCTAATGACTTATTAGCTGGTAATGCATTAACGACAATATTTGAAAAACTCAATTGTTTAAATTTAAACTTTAATAAGTTTGCTTTTTCTTGAGTTGTTTGCTCAGCTATAACTACCAAATAAGCCCACTTATTATTGTTTTTAGTTCCTAGTACTTCTATTCTGGATATGAGCTTTTGTTTTTTTAACTGAGCGGCAATTTCAAGTGCCTGATCATAGGATTTATACCCATTTAAAACTATCTGAACTAATTGCTTATTATTTTGCTCTATTAATACTTGATTATTCTCTGGATTATACTCTGGCTGGAGTTTTTTAATTATTGTATTGTTGGCAAAAGTTGGAATATTCAATAGCACATTTAAACAGCAAGAATAAATAAGGTATTTATTTATTTTGCTATAAAGCATAGCTATTTACTTATTATTGCGTTGATAATACTTTTTTCACGCGAGGGATCGGCAAGATATTTTTTACTAAATAAATCTGTTGGTATTTGGGTATTATAATAAATTGAATTAACCGTTAATTGTGTTTTATGCCCGGTATTCAAATCGGTAACAATGCTATCCATGATCGACCAGATACCTTGAATTTTTTTTATTTTTTTTACCAGCGTTTGTTTAAATGGTTGAGATTCCCTATTTTGGTAAAATTCAACTTTAACTGCTAGTAAAGTTTTGGTGTTTATCCAACTGACTTTTTTGCTATAGGCTGAATCATCAAAATCTAAAGGAATGCTTTCTAGTTTAATAGTTGCTAAACCATTTACTTTTTCTTTACCAATAATTTTATGCGTATCCTTTGCCACTTTTCGATCTCTTAAGTCCTCGTAAAAAATATCCGAACCTACAAAATGACCACCTTTTCGACTAGAAGAAATTCTTCTAGGTCTATCCAGAGCAGGCAAATAGATCCATTGATCCGTATCTTTACTCTCTTTATCATAATCAATAGTTAATAAGCCTGTATTTTTAATATCTGCAGGTTTTTTAAAACGAATTAAAGAAGACGTTCGTTTTCCTTTTTGATCTTCTCTAAAAGTTAGCATCTGCCTTACTCGTGGATTATGTCCTTTCTCAATCAATTTCATAGTGCCTATTGAAAAAACATTATCTCCATTATCTCGGTTATAAACAGCTGCTGCTAATTCCTCCCCAGTATTAAACGCTAAAACAGGTAAGGAAAAACAAAAGCAGACAATAAGCAACGATATGTTTAATAAATTAAATGCTAATTTAGCTAAAAAAGGGTTAGAAATAATTGGCATATTCATATAGTATTAAAAGTTTAAACAACAATTAATACTCCTCCTGTTTTATTCAGTTTATTAGAATGATATTGACATTCAGTTTAACATAAAAATAAAATAAAACCAGTATGTTAAGTATAAATGTTCTAGCAGTTAATTAACAAATAAAAATTATATAATAAGATTTATTATGAGAGATAAAAGCATTAACTATGAGCAAGTTAAAAATAATATTTTATTTTCCCAAATATGCTTAATAGATATAAATAAAATTACATCAAAACTAACACTTAAAACATTTAAAAAAAACACTTTAATCTACCAGCAGGGTGAAAAAATTGATGGGCTTTACTTAATTATTTCCGGCCAAATTCAAAATTATATCCATCAAAATAAAAATAAATGCCATCTTTCTCAAGCTTCTGCGACCCATCTTTTTGGTGAATTTTTACAGACTGGACAAAGTATTCGTTTATGTAGTGCAATCACTGCAAAGAATACTGAAGTGGCTTTTCTGTCAATTAATAATTTTAATCTCTTAATAGAGCAAATTCCTGAAACAATGGCAATTATTAATAGCCGTATCACCAATCGTTTATTATGGAGTCAAACCAATCTTGTCCTGAATTTAAGCCATTTATTTATATCTTTAGAAGAAAATATTGTTAGAAAGTTTATTAATGAAATGGAAATCAGCTCGGTTCCCAGTAATCATTTACTTATAGAACAAGGTACCATCCCAACCGATATGTTTATTGTTATTCATGGACGTTTTCAAATTAATAAAATTATGCCAGATAAAAACATCAAAACATTAGGAATAATTGGGCGAGGAGAAACCATTGGTGAAAAAGGCGTTATTTTAGCTACGCAACGTAGTACAGAAGTAAGAGCCATACGTGATTCAACTATTGCAAAACTGAGCCGTAATAGTTTTGAGAAAATACTCTGCCAGCACCCAGTAAAAATAAATAAAGCCTTTGTTCATAGCCTGATGGACTCATTTAAAAAAGATTCCTCTCATCGCATTAAATCAGCTGAAACTTTTACCATTATTCCACTTTCTTTAAAAATTTCGGCAATAGACATAGCTCAAAAGCTTGCCGCAACACTTGTATCCTATGGCAATACTTATGTACTTAATAGCCAGATTGTTGATCAGGTATTTAATAGTAAAAATATTTCTCAAAAACCATTTATACAAGGTGTTAATGATCAATTATTACAATGGCTATCAGAACAAGAAGTTACTCATCAGCATGTTATTTATGTTGCTGATAATCAATTAAGCCAGTGGACTAAACGCTGTTTACGTCAAACTGATCATATACTTTTTGTAGTTGATGCTAAAGATAAAACAGATATTAACTCCTTTGAGTCAGAAATATTACAAGAATTAACTATTCAAGGGATAAAATATACTTTACTAATTTTACATGAAGAAAATGTCCGAGTACCTAACCATACTGCGGATTGGCTTAAGCATCGCTGTGTAAACATACACCATCATGTTAGAAAAAATAATCATCAGGATTTTGCCAGGGTAGCACGTTTTTTAACCAATAATGCCATAAGTCTTGTATTAGGTGGAGGTGGAGCCAGAGGTTTTGCTCATGCCGGAGTTATTAAAGCTTTTCACCAACTTAATATTCCCATAGACATGCTTGGAGGAAATAGTATGGGGGCTATTATTGCTGCACAATGTGCTATGCAATGGCAACCTGAACAGATTATCAAAAAAACCATAGCATTTTGTTTAGCAGGAGAAACTTTCACTTTCCCTATTGTCTCTTTATTTTCAGGCAATAAAATGACCCATGGACTACAGCACTTATACCAACAATATCAAATTGAAGATCTTTGGCATCATTTTTTCAGTATTTCCTGCAATATCAGCAGAGCAAGCACAATGACACATAATACCGGTGCACTAATGGATGCAGTTTTAAAAAGTAACACCCCTCCAGGACTTTTACCTCCACAGATTGAAAATGGTGACCTATTAGTTGATGGTGCATTACTAAATAATATCCCAGTTGATATTATGAAAAAAATGAACCCTAATGGGAAAATAATTGCAGTAGATGTGAATGCTCGAGAGGATCTATTAAATAACACTGATCGTATCGGCGGAATGAGTGGCTGGAATTTATTAAATAATAAATTTAATCCTTTTATAGAAAAAAAAATAAAGTTACCCAATATGGTGGAAATAATTAGCAGGGCGAGTATTATTGGTGGCTTAGCACAGCAGAAAAAAAACATGTCTGGCATAGCCGATCTCTATCTTGAACCACCCGTTAGCCAATTTTCTATGCTGGGATATAAACATGGAGAAAAAATTGCAGAAGCGGGATATAAATATGCTATGCCAATTTTAGAACAATGGCTTAAAGACAATAGTTGATTTTTAATATGGATTTTTTTCACGCAATTTCATCAAATAAATTAACCAAAGAATGCTATTTTTTAAGTAAAATATAGTCTTTAACCTTTTTACTAAGATCACCAATATTGGCTTCGCTAAACATTGCACCATGTAAGCCTTGTACAAAATACTTCTGCATATTTTTGCCTAATAATTTATTCCATTTGTGAAACAACCAAAATTTAGGAAATATATTTTTGGAAATAAATAAAGCAACAGAACCTGTATAAGCTTCAATAGCATGTTTTTGTACTGCATTTAACTGTACCTTAATGCCAGGATCTGCCAGCATAGCATCAAGCCTTCGACCATTTACAAGCACTTTATTAAAGTGCAAAAATTTTGCAATAATGGGTAAAATCTCAAAAATAAATTTAGACTTTAGTGGCCATAGAGGGTAAACCGAATCCAGTAAAATAACACCTTTTACAGGTTTTCCCATTTTTTCAAGCTCTCTGGCAGTCGCTAAAGCGGTAATTCCAGCAATTGAAAAACCTCCAATAAAATCAGCTCTAGCGGTTTGTTCAAGTATTAGTTTTGCATATTGCTTAGCCAAAGAATTAATACTGGTTTCCATATCTGCTATAGATTCAGGCTGTAACATATGTATTTGGCAAACTCCCTGTAACATGGATGCTAAATGGTTAAATCGAATAGTGTCACCATGCCCGGAAGCCATCAGAAAAAAATCAGGTGGATTCGAAGATAATTTTGATACTGAGCTTAATGTAGTTAATGCTGGCAAAATATGCACAGGATAGCTGCTACTCAATAATTTAGCCTGCTTAAAAATTGTGGGATTTTCTAATAAAAAAGAAAGAGTGGGCTTCTTTTCTGCAATATTATCTAATTTGCATAGGTAATTTATTGCAGCTAAAGAATCACCACCTAAACTAAAAAAATTATCATGAATCCCAATTTTTTTTCTCTCAATCCCTTTTAATCCTTCTCCTGTTAAAGTTTCCTGCCATAAGGTCAGTAATTGTTTTTCCATTACGGTACGAGGGGCAATATAAGTATTTGTATTAATATCAACCCAATCAGGTAAAGCAGACATATCCACTTTACCTGTTGATAATAAAGGAAATATTTTAAGTGAAACAATTGCCGCAGGTTGCATATAGATGGGCAATTGTTGACTCATTGTTCCCTTTAACTCATTGATTAAATATTCTTTATTGATACAATTGGTTTCAATGTAAGCAACTAATTTTTTACTTTTAGCTCGACCAATTAGCTTAACCACTGCTGCACTTACTTGTTGGTGATGTAATAAAACATGTTCAATTTCACCAGGTTCAACTCGGTAACCACTTAACTTAAGCTGCCTATCCATTCTACCGCAATAATACAATAAAGCATCTGTTCCAATAAAACCCTGATCGCCTGTTTTATAACAACGAATTTGTTTATTGCTATTCAAACTTATGGGTAAATTAAGCTGTACAAATTTTTGCTCAGTTAATTGTTTATCTGTTATATAACCACGAGCCAAACCAGCTCCAGAAATTACAATTTCTCCTATTTCACCAATGGGTAATAATTTATGCTGTTTATCTATTATAAAAATAGATGAATTGTTAATAGTTTGGCCCAAAGGTAAAGTAGCGTAATTTACCTTTTCAGTAAAATGGCTATGATATAACCAGCTGGAAGTTAATATAGTTGCCTCAGTAGGGCCATAAACATTATATAAATTTATTCCCGTTTGTTTAGTAAACTGTTCGGCCAAAACAGGGGAAAGAACCTCTCCACCACTACAGACAACACGAAGTGAATGCTCTGTACTTTGTTCTAATCCGAGCATTAAATTAGACAAACTGGAAGGTACCAATGCCAACATATTAATTTGTTTTTCAATAACAAATTTAACCATAATTTGGCTGTTTTCACAGTTTTGCGGTGCTAATACTAAGGTTGCACCATTAATTAAGGGTAAAAAAATCTCAATAATAGAAGGGTCAAAATTATATGCTATATTCTGCCCTACTCTGTCATTTTTCTGAATTTTAAAAATTTCCTGTAAATCATTTAAACGAAAGTTTAATGCCTTGTGTTCAATCATTACCCCTTTTGGTTCACCACTTGTACCCGAGGTAAAAATTATATAAGCAAGTTGATTTTCATTAATTACAACAGGCAGGTTTTGTTCTGAGTAGTTATTAATTAGAGAGTTTTGTATATCTTCTAATTTTAAAGTAAGCAAAGGTTTTGCCTGATTTACAATTTTTAAAATTCTGGCTTCAGGTAAATCAGGGTCAATTGGCAGATAAGCAGCCCCTGACTTTAAAATTGCAAGAATAGCAACTATCATTTCACTGCATCTAGGCAAACATAAGGCAATAATCTGTTCTGCCTGCGCACCTTCTTTTACCAAATAATGTGCTAAACGGTTACTCCATTTATCCAGCTGTCTATAACTATAAAACGCATCTAAATATTCTAAAGCAGTTATATCAGGGGTATTTCTAACCTGAGAAGCAAATAATTCTAAAAAACTTTGTGGATTTGTTGTTGTGTTATCTTTATTTGTAGTGTTATCAAACAAATGATTAAATTTCTTATAAATAAAATAATCTTCATTTTCTGTTAAAGTATTAAAATCGGATATTTTTTGATCGGGCAACTCTAAAACCTGAAATAATAAATTTTGAAATCGCTTTCCCAGTAATTTTAAATCTGTTTGGCTAAAAACCGTTTCAGCCGCTTCAAAAACAACTTCAACTCCTGAATCTTGTGAAAATTCGCAAATAATCATAGCTAAGGGGTATCGAGCTTCCCCACTGAATAATTGCTCACCAAGCATCTTTACGCCACCATATTGACTTGAATACTCATGACGTTCATAAGATACAACTATATCAAATAAGCTATCTCGGTTATGTTGAAGTAGTTTTAAATGCTTGATAATATCACTCAAGGGAAACCGTTGATGACGATACATCTTCCTTAAAGTTATACCACAATTTTCCATTAGCTGAATAAAAGTAGAGTCTTTATTTACCTTTAATAATAAAGGCGACAAAGTAGAAAACATGCCCAGTACTTCTTTAAATCGTTTACCACTTCGATTTAGACTGGGAATGCCCATTAAAATATCATCACGCTGGCAATTGCGACTAAAATAAAGACCAAGAATAAGTAAAAATACATGATATGCAGAACTATTATGGGAACTGGCAAATGACTTTATTTTTGAATAATACAACTTATCAAAGTTAACCTTATGGATATTTGTTTTGGGTAATTGATAGGTTCTTTTTTTTATTTTTTGTAAAGAGTGTAGGAACTTAGGATATCGGATTGGAAGTAAAGGTTCGGGCAAAACGGGTATATGCTCAAGCCAATATTGTTCATCAATCAACCAACTTTTTGATTGTAAATACTGCTGTTGTAAATCTATATAATCAGAATATAAAAAAGATTTTTTATTCTGATTTGAAAAACCTTCAATAGAGTTATTAAGTAAAGCATTATAGATGTCTGCAAGCTTATCACTTGCAATTTTTGAACTTAAACCATCAAATATTAAATGATGAAATTTGCCCATTAAGTGAAAACAATTGTCAGACTCTTTTAGTAAGGCGTAATGATATAAATACTGTGTATTATTAATAGTAAAAAGTTTGCTAAATGTCTGTTTAAGCCATTGCTGAATTTTATTGCCTGAATTTTTTTGATTAGAAAAATCGATAAACTCCATTTCAGGAAAATTTTCCTGTCCCAAAAACTGATAGACTTTTCCTGCTTTTTCAATAAACAATAATCTGAGGGAATCACTTTCAATAATTAATTGATTTATTGCCTGGCGAAGTAAATCAATATTAATTTGCCCCTTAATGCAAATTGAACCGCCAATATTATACATAGGGCTATTCTTATATATCTGTTGATCTCTCCAGATATCATACTGATTAGAGCACAGCGGAAGAAGTTTTTTATTCAATAGAAAAGCCTGAGATATTATAAATATAGACTTATAAGCAAAAACTATTCCACACTAATATTTTCAATAACTTAGAGGAGTTAAAAAGAAAAGATGTAAAAAAAATTGACAGTGAATTAGAATTAAGAGCTGTAATTTCAAGCTTTTAAAGGTAAACTCGGCCTTGCAACAAGTAAAATAATGAAAGCAATTAAAAATATCATTAGAATCAGTTGTTTCCAATTCTAAATTAATAATACCTGATGAATTTAATATACCATCAATGGTAAGTAAACCAGGTGAATTCCCTGGGCTAAGTGTCCCGCCTACTCCAATAGTCGTATTACCCGCAATCAAACCACTTCCTTTTAATGTTCCACCATTGATAAAAAGTGTATCTATGACTAACTCACCATTTACCACTATAAGGCCATTTTCCTGAGCAAAGTCGGCAAGCTCATCACCAAAAATATCACCTGCTTTTATTTCAAATATCCCATCAACAACTGCATCAGAAAAATTATCGGGAACTATCTGAAAACTTGAACCAGGCACAACTCTGTACGTACAAAATCAACGGATACAACAACGGGAGAAAACACTGCTGCACTGGCTATTGTGTTAGTTTGAGGGGCTGATACAACACTTGAGGGCGAAGCAATGGTATTAGAAATTATAGCTTGTGTAGTAGTAGAAACTGAAGTATTAGTAACTGAAGTATTAGTAACT
>JASFYQ010000039.1:0-7580 GCA_045047105.1 Pseudomonadota bacterium
ACTTGTTTTACTTTATAATTAGATTTTTAAAGAGCTTCTCTTAAGTCAGTCGGTGTTGCTGTCTGCCCTAAGTGAGATGCGTATTATACGGACTTTTTTACTTACGTCAACTGAATTTTAAATATTTTTGTAATTTTATTTTACAAAGCTCAGATGTACTATTGTTTCTTCATTTGAGGAAACAATAGTACATCACGAATAGATGGAGAATCTGTAAATAACATCACTAATCTATCAATACCAATACCCTCTCCTGCTGTTGGAGGTAAGCCATATTCTAATGCGGTAATATAGTCTTCATCATAGTGCATTGCTTCATCATCACCCGCATCTTTTTCAGCTACCTGGGCCTGGAATCGACTGGCCTGATCTTCGGCATCGTTAAGCTCGGAAAATCCATTGGCTATTTCACGGCCACCAACAAAAAATTCAAATCTATCGGTTACGAACGGATTATCGTCACTGCGTCGTGCCAATGGTGAAACCTCTGTTGGATAGGCAGTAATAAAAGTTGGATTGATTAATTGATATTCGACGGTTTTTTCAAATATTTCAATCTGGATTTTACCTAAGCCATAAATTTCTTTAAGTGGAATTTCTAATCGTTCGGCTATAGCTTTTGCTTGCTCTCTATCATCTAGCTGTTGCTCGGTAATATCTTTGTTAAAGTGCAAAATTGACTCTTTAACCGTCATTCGATCAAAGGGTTTGGCAAAGTCGAGATCGGTACCTTGGTAATTAATCGTTGTATTGCCAATCAGATCACTGCTTATTCCTTTTAACATTTCTTCGGTTAAATCCATTAAATCATGATAATCGGCATAGGCCTGATAAAATTCTATCATGGTGAACTCCGGATTATGCCGGGTTGATAGACCTTCATTTCTAAAGTTTCTATTTATTTCAAATACTTTTTCAAAGCCACCAACCACTAGACGTTTAAGGTATAATTCTGGAGCAATCCGTAGATATAATTCCATATCTAAGGCATTATGAAAAGTAGTAAAAGGTTTCGCTGTTGCTCCACCTGGAATTGCCTGCATCATCGGGGTTTCTACTTCCATAAATTGTTTTTTATGTAAGAACTCACGGATGTATTGAACAATTTTTGAACGCAGTTGAAAGGTTTTCCGCGTTTCATCATTCATTATCAGATCAATATAACGTTGTCTGTATTTAATTTCATTATCGGTTAATCCCTTAAACTTTTCAGGTAACGGACGTAATGATTTTGTTAATAATTGAATAACGCTAACACGTACGGATAATTCGTCTTTATTGGTTTTAAAAAGCTCACCTTCTACAGCAATAATATCGCCCAAATCCCAACGTTTAAATTGCTCGTTGTAAAAACCTTCTGCTAGAGCATCACGTTGCACATAAACTTGAATACTTCCTGACATGTCTTTGATCTGTACAAAACTGGCTTTACCCATAATGCGTTGTAACATCATTCGACCAGATATTTTAACCTTAATATGTAAATTATCTACTTCTTCTTTAACTAAAGAGCTATATTTTAGCTGTAGATCTCCAGCTAAAGCATCACGGCGAAAGTTATTAGGAAAGGGATTACCCAGCTTTCGTAACTCAGATAATTTCTCTCTGCGTTGCTTAATCAGCTTGTTTTCATCTACATTTTCTGTTGTTGAAGTATCGTTCGTTTCTGTATTCATTTTATTCTCAGTATTATTCTGTTTTACTTTTTAGTTCTTTATAAGATAATATTTAAACTATCTTTTAATTACAATTGTTGTTTTAAACTGGCTTCCATAAAAGGATTTAAGTTTCCATCGAGTACTGCCTGGGTATTGGAGCTTTCTACTCCTGTGCGTAAATCTTTAATTCTGGACTGGTCCAGTACATAAGAACGGATTTGGCTGCCCCAGCCAATATCAGATTTAGTATCTTCCAGAGCCTGTTTTTCTTCATTTTTTTGCATCATTTCCAGTTCATAAAGTTTGGCTTTTAATAACTTCATTGCTTGCGCTTTATTTTTGTGCTGGGAGCGATCACTTTGGCACTGTACCACTGCATTGGTTGGCAAGTGAGTTATTCTTACTGCTGAATCGGTTTTATTAATATGTTGCCCACCTGCACCACTGGCACGATATGTATCAATGCGCAGATCGGCTGGGTTAATATCAATTTCAATATCGTCATTTACTTCAGGATATGCAAACACCGATGCAAAAGAAGTATGACGACGACTGCCTGAATCAAAGGGGGATTTTCTAACCAGGCGGTGTACTCCCGTTTCTGTACGCAACCAGCCATAAGCATATTCCCCTGTGAACTGAATGGTTGCACTTTTAATACCTGCAACCTCACCATCAGAAACTTCCATTAACTCAGTTTTAAATCCCTGGGCTTCACCCCATCGCAGGTACATTCTTAAAATCATGCTCGCCCAGTCCTGGGCTTCTGTTCCACCAGAACCTGACTGAATATCAATAAAAGCATTGTTCTCATCCATCTCTTTGGAGAACATTCTTCTGAATTCTAATTTATCAATAATTGCATCGAGCTTATCAATATCACTGATAACTTCATCTACACTCTCCTGATCATCTTCTTCAACTGCCATATCCAGCAGCTCAGATAAATCATTTAAGTCATTATCCAGTTGCTCTAAAACCAGTACAGATTTTTCCAGAGAAACTTTCTTTTTGCCTAAAAGCTGCGCTCTATTGGGGTCATCCCAAATTTTTGGATCTTCGAGCTCAAGGTTAATTTCCTCTAACTCTTCTTTCCTGGCATCAAAGTCAAAGATACCCCCTAAGCACCATGCACCGTTCGTTCAGGTTTTTAATACTATTATATATTGTATTTGATTCAATCATTGCTAACTATCTATATTATTAGGCTTAAAAAAATGGCTATACTACACTATGTATAGTTCTCAGTAAATTAGTAGAACAAGAATTTTATATTCTTATTTTCTACTTATCTTAAGCATTAGTAGAAGAAGAATTTTATATTCTTATTTTCTACTTATCTTAAGCATTAGTAGAACTAAGAATTTTATATGCTACAAGCTATTTCCATATTTATTGCATTGGAATAAAGGAAATATTATGTCTTAATGGACTTTTTACTCAGAATATCTACCGTTTTAGTAACTACCATATCAGATGTAACATTAAGAGAAGTTCTCGCCATATCTAAAATTCTATCTACTGATACAATAACAGCTAGGTATTCAATTGATAGTCCAATTTCATGTAAAATAACTACCATCATTACTAATGAGGCACTGGGTAATGCCGCCACACCTACACTTAAAGCAACTACCGTAACGCCTAGCAAAATTTGATCTCCAAAGCCTAATACCACTCCAGATAAGTTAGCTATATACATCACCGCAATGGTTAAATAAGCAGCCGTTCCATCCATAGAAACCGTTGCTCCCAAAGGTAAAACAAATGCTGCACTTTCTTTACTTACACCACCTTTTTCTTGAGCCACTTTCATACTCACGGGCAATGTAGCCGCACTGGATGCGGTTGAAAATGCCATTAAAGGGACTTCTTTAATATCTTTTAAATAACGATAGGGGTTTATTTTAGTAAAAATGGATAAAATAATGGGTAAAGTAATCAGACCATGAAGTAATAACACTGCCAATACCAATAAGATGTACTTCCACAACCCAATAATAATATCGATGCCCTGATCAGCGACAACATAACTGATCAAACTAAAAACCCCAATAGGGGTTAAGCGAATAATCCATTCAGCAATTTTTAACATGGCATTACTGATTGCAGTGAATACATCTAATAATGTTTGGTGGTCTTTAGGGGCTAGATACAAACTGGCAACACCTAATAAAACACCAAAAATAATGACCTTCATCATATCTCCCGATGCCAGTGCATTAAAAATATTGGTAGGAATAAAGCTTAAAAACATAGCTTCTAAGGAGAATTCTTTTACTGATGCGGCTTTTTCATATACCAGGCCATGTGATGAAACTACATCACCAATAGGAAAAATATTCATTGCAACAATAGCTAATGACACCGATAAGGCTGTAGTAATTAAATACAATGAAACTGTTTTATAACCAATATTTTTTAATTGTTCGAGAGTACCCAGGCCAGCAACTGCAGCAAATATAGAGGCAAAAACTAAGGGGACCACCAACATTTTTAAAAAACTGACAAAAGCAGTTCCAATCACTTTTTGTTTAAGGGCATATTCTGGCAAAATCAGGCCAAAAATAATTCCAAGAATAATTCCTAACATCACCAATTTATTTAATGATGAGTGTGTTTTAATAAATTGAAACATGCAATCCCCTTTAGTTGTAACTATTTATAATAATGATTATATTAAATCGATATATTTTTTAATTCTAGTAACAGCTTCAGCTAATATTTGAATATCCTGAGTATAGGCAAAACGTACATATTTTTCTGCATTATTATTACCAAAATCTGCTCCGGGGGTAATTGCAACCCCTGTGTGTTGTAGAACATCATAACAAAATTGTTTACTATCATCAGTAAACTGTGAACAATCGGCATATAAATAAAATGCCCCCGAGGGTTTAACTGGAATCTTAAATCCTAAAGCAAGTAATTGTTGATATAAAAAATCACGCCGCTGTTTAAATATTTCTCGCCGTTGCTCTAATATTTTAATGCTTTCTTTTTCAAATGCCGCTATAGCAGCCCATTGTGGAGATGTTGGCGGAGCAAGATAAAGATTTTGTGATAATTTATCGATACTTGATAATAGACTATCAGGTACAATACACCATCCCAACCGCCAACCCGTCATTTGAAAATATTTTGAAAAACTATTAATAATAATAATATCAGAACTAATGGATGCTGCTGTCTGTGCTTCAAGTTCATAAACCAGGCCCTGATAAATTTCATCTACAATTAAAGTTGCTCCTTGTTGTTTCACAAAGTTATAGATTTTTTTTAACTCTATCAAACTAATTAATGTACCCGTTGGATTTGAAGGTGAGGCAATAAGTACTGTACGAGTAGTTGCAGTCCAATGTTGCTGTACACTTGCAGCGGTTAATTGATACAAGCTATGTTGATTAACCTTTACACGGTTAATTCTGGCCGATAAAAAATGGGCAAAATTAAAATTACAGGGATAACCTGGATCGCATAACATTAATTCATCATCTGGATTTAACAAGCAAGCTAAAAGCATAAATAAAGCTGCAGAAGCACCTGTTGTAATCACTACATTTTCTGGATTGACCGGTACCGAAAAACGTTGCTGATAAAAATCAGCAATTGCTTTTCGTAATTCAAAAATGCCCAAACTGGGGGTATAAAAAAGCTCAGAATCTTTAATCGCCTTAATTCCTGCATTTTTTATTATTTCAGGCGTTGGAAAGTCAGGCTCTCCTACTTCCAGATGAATAATATTCCTGCCCTGCTGCTGCATTTCTTTAGCCTTAGCAAGTACATCCATTACATAAAAGGGTTTAATCCGTTCTAATCTATCAGCCAGTTTAGTCATTATTTAGTCTTACTGATCGTTAATCAATTGTGCCAGTTCAAGGTTAAAAAAACTAAATGATTCCATTTCTAACCCTTTAGCATCCAAAACAGTAAAAGGAGAACCAGAGTCTCCAAATTGGTCAAGAATTAAATCTGCATTAAAGAAATCTTGATCTTTAGTATAATCATTGATGGTAATAATAGTTTTTAAAGCTGCGCCCTTAGAAGATTTTAAACCATTTTCAGAGTCTTCAAATGCCAAGCATTCATCGGCACTTAAGCCTAATTTTTCTAAGGCATAAACAAAAATATCGGCGGCGGGTTTTTTAGCTGGAACAATATCACCAGCGGCAATAACTTCAAACCATGACTCTGACTCTGCTCCCAGAGTATTATGTAATAAAGCCGTCACATTTGCAGGTGTTGTAGTAGTTGCTATAGCCAGTCTTAGGCCGCTGTTTCGAGCCTGTTCAATTAATTGCTCTACTCCAGTACGTAATGGCACTTTACCCTGCTCCATTAACCGCATGTAATAGGCTGTTTTTGAAGCATGTAATTGTGCAACAAATTCAGTAAAATTTGAGGGTTTAATAAATGTTGTATTAAATTGCTCTAAATAATAAGCTATACGTTCCTTCCCACCAGTTACTGCTAATAATTCACCATATAGATTCTCATCCCAATTCCAGTTTAACTCAGCCTCTTTAAATGCCATATTAAACGCCACTCTATGCCCATCCTTTTCGGTATCGGCCAGTGTTCCATCAACATCAAAAATTAATGCCTTTAAAGCCATAAGTATTTCCTTTATAATTAGCAATAAATGCTACAGTATATAAGAATTCCCTCACTTAACTATAATAATTTTTCAAAATTTTTTTAAAAATATTAACTTTTGTAACATAAAAAGTTGCTCAATTGTTTTTTTTAATATATATTGCTTGTTTTTTTTAAATACACATTATTTAAAATAAATTAATCTAGAAAAGCATAAAACATTATATTTGCAGGATTTATAATATGTCTACAACAAGTGCGACAGAAGCTAAACAACGTTTTACCCCTTATGACGCTGATGAAAATGAAGAGTACATGAATGATAATCAAAAAAATCATTTTAGAGCTATCCTTCATGATTGGAAAAAAGAATTAATGGATGAAGTGGATAAAACCGTTTCACATATGAAAGAAGATGTTACCAATTTTCCCGATCCAAATGACCGGGCATCTCAGGAAGAAGAGTTTGCTTTAGAGCTTAGGACTCGCGATAGAGAAAGAAAATTAATAAAAAAAATTGACGAGTCACTGGGTGACATAGATGAGGATGAATATGGTTATTGTGAAACCTGTGGTGTGGATATAGGCATTCGTAGAATGGAAGCCAGACCTACTGCAACTCAATGCATTGACTGTAAAACATTAGAAGAGATCAAGGAAAAACAAGGCGAAGTTTAAAATATTTTTACTGCGCCGTTAAGCTGCTATTTAAATTTCTGGGAATTGACAGACCCTTAAAGCTTCAACGGAGCTTTTAGGAGGACTTTTTTTGTAAGTTCTCCTGCCGATTTGTATTTTATACAAATTATAAAATCAGAACCTTCATTGCATTTCCCTTTCATATAACCGACAAAATAATTTTATCTTTTTTCTGCACTAATATTTCACCCTGTTTTTCAATACCAAAAGGTTATATAACTCAACTACTAAACGTCAATTTTGAATAGCTAGCAATAATGTTCCAGACTCGCCCAGCCAATAATTATCGAGGTCGTTTTGCTCCATCACCATCTGGAGATTTACATTTTGGTTCATTGGTAACGGCTATGGCCAGTTATGCAGATGCACGTTTTAATCAGGGAGACTGGATTATTCGGGTTGATGATATTGATACTGCCCGAGTTATTGAAGGTTCATCTGATGCAATTATAAACACCCTTGAACAACTGGGTTTTGAATGGGATGAACAAGTTTATTATCAAAGTGAAAACACTGGCATTTATCAGCAAGTAATTGATAAATTATATAAAACTAAAGCTGTTTATGCCTGTTATTGCAGTCGCAAGGAAATTCAAGCTATTAATCCCACTGGCAGATACCCAGGGA
>JASFYQ010000040.1:0-6624 GCA_045047105.1 Pseudomonadota bacterium
GAATAAACTCCAGCAATTGGCAAAAATTAATCATCAGATTGCTAAATTTACCAGCCGGATAGTAGCTAATAATCAGGCTTTTTTAGTTCTTTCAGGTGAGCATTCTAGTGCAATGGGCAGCTGGGCTGGTGCTCAAAATGGTTTAACTAAACATAGTGCTAAAGCAAAGCTAGGCTTAATCTGGTTAGATGCTCATCTGGATGCTCATACATTACATAGCTCCCCATCGGGAAATTTTCATGGCATGCCGGTATCCGCTTTATTAGGCAAAGCGGAACCTGAACTATTGCATGCTTATCCCAGTAATTTTTTCTTTTCTGCTGAGACCTTATTGTTATATGGCATACGCAGTTTTGAAAAAAGCGAGAAACAACTCATTAACGATTTAAATGTTAAATTTTACTCCTATAACAAAAGCCCTGAGCAATACAAAAAAACAGCTTTATTTTTGCATAAAAGCCAGCAATTAATAAAACAATGTGATGCTATTGGTATAAGCCTGGATCTGGATATTGTCGATCCCGCTTATGCTCCCGCAGTTGAAACAGATGTTGCTGGAGGAGTTACTATAGATGAGCTAATGGAAATTTTAAGTATTATAAAAAACTCTGCTGAGGATAAATTTATTGGGCTGGAAATTACTGAGTTTAATCCGATAAGGGAGATTAACCATAAAACAGAAAAATTAATTTTACAAATTATAAGCAAGATATTTTCTTAAAACCAGAGCAACTAAAGTTATTAACTTTATAACTACTTCACTTTTAATAAGGAAAATAAATCTTTAGCATTTTTAAGCTGTGGAATTAAATCCACTTCTTTAGCCATTTCAAGCTGTAAAGATAAATGATAAACCAGCCTTAAAACTGAAAAATCTTCCAATGCAAAACCAACCGAGTCAAAAAAAGTAATTTCTTGATTATTTTCACGGGCTGATTTTTTTGCTTGAATAATTTCCCATAATTCAGCATGGACTATGCTCTCATCCACTTGCTGTATTTCACCTTCATGTTTGCTTTGGGCTAAATATTCTACAACTACCTTCGAGTTTTTAAGCATATTTGCATCAAACTCCGTTTTGCCTGGGCAATCCCCTCCCATAGCATGGATATGTGTGCCTGGTTTAACTTTTGTATAAGAAAATAAACTGGCCTGCTTTTTTGCAGCCGTTGCGCTAATAATAATATCTGCAGCCTGGACACAGGATTTAATACTGGAGCTGGCATTTAATTTAAAATCATAAGCCTCTAAATTGTTTGCAAACTTATCCATTGCTTTAGCATCAATATCATAAAAACTAACCTCTGTAAGAGGATAAAGGCTTAACATGGCTAAAACCTGAAATTCAGCCTGAGCTCCTGTGCCAATAATAGCTAAATGTTTACTTTCCTTACGGGCCAGATATTTTGCAGCCAGAGCCGCTGTTGCAGCCGTGCGTAATGCGGTTAAAAGAGTCATTTCACTAATCAATAAGGGATAGCCGTTTTTTGCATCCGAAAGCATGCCAATAGCAACTACACACAGTTTATTTTGTAAGGTATTAGAGGGGTGGCCATTAACATATTTAAAACTATAAAATTGATTATTAGCACAGGGCATTAATTCTATAACTCCCTGATTGGTGTGAATTGCATGACGTGGAGATTTTGAAAACTGATTCCAATTGCCAAAATCTTCCTCCAGGGTTTCAATTAACATCTGGTAAAAAGTATTTAGGCCTATATGCTCAATAATATGTAAAAGTGTCTCTATATCAATCATTTTCATCACTTCACTCCTTTTTTTGTTTCTCAATATTCATTTTAGTTTAAATCAGGTATTTTTCTTCCTATACTTTTAACAGGCTGTAGTTTTATTCATTTGCTAATTTAGGATGTTAGTATGGCTAAAGAATACAATATTATTTTTAAGGATTGCACACTTTATAATGATTTGGAGCAAGATTTCCTGATTGATGAAGAAACTATTATCTGTCGAATTTTAGATAAATCTGATCGCTCTTATGCGATTAAAGAAATAGCTATCTTAAGTAAGTATTTAATTCAATACAGCCGTGAAAATCACCATAACTTTGCTCTGGAAGAGTTTTTACAAGAATATCCCTTAAGCACAACAGAGGGTATTATTTTAATGAGTTTAGCAGAATCTTTACTACGTATTCCTGATCGCCAAACTGCACTAATCTTAATTTCAGAACAATTGGCTAAAGGCAATTGGGAGCTACATCTGGAAAAAAAGCATTCCTGGTTTATGCAGGTATCCTCCTGGGCTGTCTCGTTTTGTAATAAAATGTTGTCCACCAGTCAACACCTACAACATCAAGAGTATACTCTGCAATTAAGCAAGTTACTGGCAAGAATTGGAGAGAATACACTTATTTTAGCAGTTAACCATGCAATTAACCTGTTAGCTAAACAGTTTGTAGTTGCAACAAGCATAACCGAGGCACTAACAAAAACCACTTCAAGTAGAGCCCAGGGCTACCGCTTTAGCTTTGACATGCTGGGTGAAGCAGCAATGACCAGAGAGGAATCTAAGCTCTATCTCGAAAAATATTTACAAGCTATTGAGAACCTGGGAGAACAGCTCTCTTCCAAAATGGTATTGCCTTCTATTTCAGTTAAGCTATCAGCCTTACATCCACGCTTTGAAGTACTACAATGTGAGCAGGTTTATAAGCAATTATTCACCAGCTTAAAACAATTATGTTTATTAGCCCAACATTATAATTTATCTATTGTGATTGATGCCGAAGAGGCAGATCGTCTGGAGATGAGCCTAAGGCTATTATCCAAACTATTAATGGACAAGGATTTAAAATACTGGAATAAATTAGGAATTGCCGTACAAGCCTACCAAAAAAGAGCCCCCAGTGTTATTGATTGTTTATTCACCATGGCCAAAAAATCACAGCAGACTATTATTATTCGGCTAGTAAAAGGGGCATATTGGGACTATGAAATAAAACATGCACAACAATCTGGCTTAAGTGATTTCCCTGTTTTTAGTAGCAAGATAAACACTGAATTATGTTATATGTATTGTGTCGAAAAACTTTTAAGGCATCCCCAATATTGTTATCCTCAATTTGCTACTCATAATGCCCAAACTATTGCCAGCGTATATTATTATGCCCAAAAATACCATAATCATAAATTTGAATTTCAACAATTATATGGCATGGGAGAAAGCCTTTACAAGGGACTATATCAGTGGATCTCCGATCAAAATAAAAATTATATTCCCTGTAGTATATATACTCCAATAGGAGTTAAACAGACTTTGCTACCTTATCTGGTAAGGCGGTTAATTGAAAATGGAGCAAATAATTCCTTTATTAATCAATTATACCAACAGCATATTAATGCCGATAAAATGCTGATAGATTTATCTCAGGCATACCATAAAAAACAAAATTATAGTGATAATAGTATTCCTAAAGCAGCTCAATTATTTAGCGATAGAGAAAACTCTATTGGAATAAATCTGGGCTCTAGAAAAAAATTACAACAACTGGCTATTTTTTTTAATCATAGACCAGAGCATATATTCCTTGCAGCCCCGCTTACTGCTTGTGTTTGTCATAACAAGGATAAATTAAAGGTGCTTAACCCCAGCTCTGGTAAATTACTTGGCAATTGTTTATTAGCGGGATTAAAAGATTGCCATGAGGCTATAAGCAGTGCGGCAAAAGCTTTTATCCAGTGGAAAAATACCGATATTGAACTACGTGCAAAACGACTGAAAACGGTTGCACTCTTATTAGAAACTAATCGTAATGAATTAGTCTGGTTATTGGTGAATGAAGCGGGAAAGATATTAACGGATGCCCTAAATGAAGTACGTGAAGCAATAGATTTTTGTCGTTATTATGCTGCAATGGGTATAAAGCAATTATCCACAGGCAAAAAATTGACCGGCTATACAGGAGAAGAAAATACACTTTATCTGGAAGCACGTGGAGTAATTTTATGTATCAGTCCATGGAATTTTCCACTGGCAATATTTACTGGACAAATTAGTGCTGCTCTAATGGCTGGCAATTGTGTTATTGCTAAACCAGCCAGTGCCACACCATTAATTGCTCACTTTATTATAAAGCTATTCTACCAGGCAGGTTTTGCCGCAGAAGTGGTACAATTTTTACCCGCTAAAGTAGCAACTATTAATCAAACTATTTTATCCAGTCCATTATTATCAGGAGTTGCTTTTACAGGTTCTTTTGCTAGTGCCGCGAAAATAAATAGAGTCTTAGCCAAACGACCATCCAGTATTACTCCCTTACTCGCTGAGACGGGAGGGATAAATGTAATGTTAGCTGATAGTTCCGCACTTTCTGAGCAACTGGTTAAAGATATACTCTCTTCTGCTTTTGGTAGTGCTGGTCAACGCTGCTCTGCTCTTCGTTTAGTTTTTATTCAGGATGACATTTATATAAAAACCCTGCAACAATTACAGGGAGCTATGGAAGAACTTATTATTGATAATCCTTGTAACTTTGCATCAGATATTGGCCCATTAATTAATAAAAAAGCAGTACTTAAAGCAAAACAACACCTTATAACAATGCAAAAAAAAGGGCTTAAAATAACCACCGCAGGAAAACTCAACCATAAAGGGGAGAACTTTATTTTACCAACTATTGTTGAGTTAGAAGAATTTTCCCAATTAAATGAAGAGATTTTTGCTCCTATCTTACATGTAATATCTTTTCAAATTGAAGATGTTGATAAAATTATACAGGAAATTAACCATAGTGGTTATGGTTTAACCTTTGCTATTCATAGCCGTATTGCTTCAAGAATTAAACTATTAGCACAAAATATTAATGCGGGAAATATCTATATAAACCGCAATATGACAGGTGCGGTGGTGGGTTTACAGCCATTTGGTGGCAGAGGCTTATCAGGTACAGGACCAAAAGCAGGCGGGCCTCATTATCTACAACGTTTTATGCAGGAAAAAACCATCACCAACAATACTGCTTGTATTGGTGGTGATCTGGGATTATTAAATTCTAATTATTCAACATCTTTTGATAAGCAACATTAAAAAAATAATGCCGTTAATTTGGCTTAAAAAACTCCAACTTCAAGATAGGAGCGAGCTATTTTTCTAATTGATGAAACATAAGCAGCTGTTCGTAAATCATGGATATGATCATCACTATCACGAGTATTACGAATTTCCTGATAAGCAAGACGCATCGTATCATCCAGGCCAGAACGAACCAAATCCAGCTCATCCGCTCCACGGCTGATCTTATTACGCAAAGAGTCAGAAATAGCATTACCTGTCACTTCTTCAAATACCTGGGTCATTTGTGCTCCACGCATTTCATCATGGCGACGCTGCATACGACCAAAACGAATATGAGAAATATTACGTATCCATTCAAAGTAGGATACCGTTACCCCTCCCGCATTAGCATAAGCATCAGGAATAATAGTAATACCTTTTTTATTCAAAATATTATCTGCACCAAAAGTAATAGGCCCATTAGCTGCTTCCACTATGAGTTTGGCTTTTATTCTATCTGCATTTTCCATGGTAATCTGACTTTCTAATGCCGCAGGAATTAAGATATCACACTCTTTTTCTAATACTTGTACACCCTTTTCAATCAATGTTGCATAGGGATAACATTTTATTGAATGGTGTTCATCTATATAATCCTGTAATTGTTGTATATCAATTCCTTCATCATTAATTAATGCCCCATCTCGTTCAATCACCGCAGTAATTTTTACTCCATCATCTTCTGATAAAAATTTAGCCGTATGATAACCCACATTGCCTAAACCTTGAATAACACAGGTTTTACCTTCTAGGCTGCCATTCATTTTAGCATTATGTACATCATCAGCATGGCGAAAAAATTCCTTAGTGGCATATTGAACACCTCGCCCTGTAGCTTCAATACGCCCATCAATCCCTCCATGGTGGACCGGTTTTCCTGTTACGCAGGCTACATAGTTAATATCATCTGGATAGAGGTGTTTATAGGTATCGGCCATCCAGGCCATTTCACGCTGGCCGGTACCAATATCTGGAGCAGGTACATTAGTTGATGGGCTTAAAAAACCTTTGCGAATTAACTCCAGAGTAAAGCGGCGAGTAATTAATTCCAACTCATCACGATCATAATGAGAAGGGTCAATTAATAATGCTCCTTTTGAGCCCCCAAAGGGAACATCCACCAGTGCACATTTATAGGTCATTAATGCTGCAAGTGCCTCTACCTCATCTTGGTTAGCATAGGGTGCATAGCGTATTCCCCCTTTAGATGGTAATCTATGCGTACTATGGGTTGCACGCCACCCCGTAAAAACCTCTATTTTACCTCGTATTTTTACAGGAAATTGTACTTGTAAAACGGCATTACATGCTTTAATGGCCTGTGCCACTCCTTCATCAAGCTTCATCACAGAAATAGCTCGATCAACCATCAGATTCACGCCATCACGAAAGCTAGGCTCATTAAACACTTTGCTCATTTTTTTATCCTATTTAATTGAAATTATTTAACTACTCAGCGTGTTTAGATTTTGCCTCAGAATCAGGCTTTTTTGACCGAAAAATGTGAGCATATACGAATATGTGACCATTTTGAGGGCAAAAATA